>JBFRWC010000221.1:0-7157 GCA_051439365.1 Leptolyngbyaceae cyanobacterium | reverse complement strand
GTATAAGAGACAGCCCCCACTCCCCACATCTCACTCCCCCACTCCCCCACTCCCCACTCCCCACTCCCCCACTCTAGAGATAGATGCTCTGATCGAAGACGTGAGATCCACCGCCCTCGCCCCGATTCAATCTTTGCACCTGACGCCAACGGAATGGTTTATCCAACTTCAGATGGCTATCTTAGCCCCATCTTCGACCCCTGTCTCCGTAAAGCTGACCCAACAAGATTCGACAGTCTCTGTGTTGTCGGTTCCGAGTGCGCCTGTAGACCCGCAACTAGGCACGGAGGTCAAAACTGAGATCAAAACTGTCCCCCAAGAGCATGTAAATAAAGAGGCTCTGATTTCAACTGTTGCTGAAAACCCAACTGAGTTATCTCATCCATCATCTCAATCCCCGGAAACACGAACGGTATCGGAAATCGCTTCTGAACCAGGATGCCAACTGGAAAATTCAGAGGTGCAATCGGAAAAAGTAACGCAACCGGAACAAGCAGCGCAATCACCCCATTGGTTTCGGCGGACTTGGTTGCCCTATCTGTTGGGAGCCACTTCTATCGTGGCGATCGCATCTGGGGGACTCTTTGGCTACACCTTCCGGGTGCAAGATGCTGAACAACTCCAGCAATCTCCCATTTTTGGCAGTGAATTATTTGGCAGCGACCAAGACTTTCCACCCTCAACCCATTGGCCCGGTGTAGACAGTGGTGACGTGGATGCTAGTGAGATTGTTCTCTTTGAGCAACCTGCTAGTCCACGCAGGAGTAGACCTGTGGTTCAAGTCAACGATGGGGGTTCATCGCGTAACAGGGCCACTGTCCAGGGACAGCGACGTCAGAATTGGGGAGAACGGTTAGCAGATGTGGAGGTGACACCGGATAATCTGCCGGAGTTTGAAACTGAAGTGCAACAGGGCACCGTTGAGGTCGAGTCTGCTACTCCTGATCAGGCTGAAAATAGTACTGATGGTGCTGCCAGCGCGACTCCAGTGGCACCCCCGCAAACCAGTGGGAACCGTCAGCCTCAACCTCCAACTCAGCCTGTCACTCAACCTCCTGCTCAGCCTGCGGCCCAACCTCCCGCTCAGCCCGTCACTCAACCTCCTGCTCAGCCTGCGGCCCAACCTCCCGCTCAGCCTGTCACCCAACCTTCCGCTCAGCCTGCCACTCAACCTTCAGATCAGCCTCAGGCCCAGCCACCGACCCAAACTGAAGTCCAATCCCCAGCCCAGCCTCAGGCCCAGCCACCAGCCCAACCCCAGGAAATCGAGAGCGATCGCCCTTTAGTGGAACCCATTGTCACCCCAGTAGCGCCGCCCCCGCCCCCGCCCCCTGCTCCCCGTGTTGAAGAGCTACCGCCCACCACCAGCCTGAACCCTAGTAATGCAACCGTTTCCCCCAGTGCGGCTCCAGCCGTTTCAGCCCCTCCTCCAGCTCCAGTCCCTAATACATCCCTAGTCTCCCCTGTTGATCCTGCTGGATCAACTCCCTTGTCAGACCAGGCACTACAGTAAACTTGCCATGATTGGCTTGGAGATGCCCAAATTAATTCGCAGAACGAACGCTTGATGGCAGAATGGGGGATGGATGAATTATTGAGGATACAAACCATGCTGAAACGATGGGCCATCATTGCCGTCATGCTCTTGGGAATCACATTACAAGGTTGCGTCTCTGGCACAGCAGGGCTAAAGAGCTATGTGGATTCCTACGATGGCTACGAATTTTTGTATCCCAATGGTTGGGTGAGTGCTAAAATCGCCAATGGTCCGGATGTGGTATTGCACGACTTGATCGACCAAGCGGAAAACGTCAGCGTCGTGATCAGCGAGGTGGATGCCGACAAAACCTTGGCCGACTTGGGTACCCCCAGTGAGGTGGGGCAACGGCTGGCCAACAACGCCATTTCTTCCGGTGATGGTCAGCGCAAAGCCGAGTTGATCAGTGCAGAATCCCATGATTCTCCAGTAGGCCCCTATTACATCCTGGAATATGCGGTGGAACTGCCAGGGATGGCCCGTCATAATCTGGCCAGTGTGGTGGTACGGCGCAGTCAGCTATTCACGCTCAGCATCTCCACCAGTGAACGTCGCTGGAACCGGGTAAAGGAGGAGTTTTATCAAGTTGCCAATTCCTTCTCAGTTTATTAATTGCAGTTGATTAATCGCTGTCTTTTCGTTGCAGCTTCTTCATTTCAACCCTACTGGTACACGGTGGGATGATTTGGGACGGATAGTTTTGTGCGATCGCCCCGGACAATTTCTGAACTGAACCACAGGCTAGTTGAGACCAGGTGAATTGTTTTATCACCGTAGATAAAAGAAATGAGAGCGGCGATGGCACCATGCCACTCCGGAGGGAGGATCGCCACTCTGCCCATCACGAGGTTCAACCCTAATCATTCGCCTGCCACCGTTCATCAGCGATATGATCCCATGAACTCTAACCCCGATTTGTCCATGAACTTGGATTTAGCCCGTTTTTTTCAAGCTTGTAACCCGTCTAAAACTCTGTCCTTTGAGCGTTCAGAGGACCGACAATACTACATTGATTTTGCCAAAGTGCGGGGACGGGATTTAATCCGGGAACTCTCTCGCACCGTCATGCTGTCGGGTGATACTCCCACTTGTCAGTTATTTACCGGACACATCGGCTGTGGTAAGTCCACCGAACTCCTGCGGCTGAAGGCCATCTTGGATGACAACGGCTTTCACACCGTCTATTTTGAGTCCAGCCAGGATATGGATCTGGGCAACATTGATGTCTCGGATATTTTGTTGGCGATCGCTCGTCGGGTGAGTGCCAGTTTGGAAACCGTTGGCATTCGGCTCCGGCCCCGCTACTTTCAAACCCTGTTCCAGGAAGTCTCTGGGTTTCTCGCCACCCCCATTGACTTGGCTGTGGAGGCAGAACTGTCTTTGGGCATTGGCAAACTGACGGCCCAGAGCCGGGACAATCCCAGGGTGCGCGATCGCATTCGTGATTACCTGGAACCTCGGACCAACGGTATTTTAGAGGCGATTAACCAAGAACTGTTTGCCAAAGCCAGAGAAGAATTGATTCGCAAAGGCAAAAAAGGCTTAGTGGTGATCGTAGATAACCTGGATCGGATCGACAACGTGGAGCGATCGGCTACGGAACGTCGCCAGCCAGCCTACCTATTTGTGGAGCGCGGCGAAAAACTGCGGCAACTCAACTGCCATGTGGTGTACACCATCCCAATGGTGCTAATTTTTTCCAACGACCTCAGCCAAGTGATCAATCGCTTCGGCGTTGACCCCAAAGTCTTACCAATGATTCCCACCAAGTTACCCAATGGTAATGTTTATGATGCAGGTCTGGATAGCTTACGGCAAATGGTGTTGACTCGTGCGTTTCCAGCTATGGCTACGGACCAGGGAGGGCGATCGCTGGGAGGTCAGACCTTGATAGAGGGCGATCGCCCCACCCACCTACCCCAAATTTTTGACCATGCCGATACTCTCACCCGCTTGTGTACCATCAGCGGTGGTCATGTCCGCAATCTTCTGGTACTCCTGCGCCGCTGTTTAGAGCAAGCTGATCCTCCCATTACTCGCGCCTGTCTCGAATCGGTGATTATTCAACGCAGTAACGAAGTCAACCTGGCGATTGAAGACCATGAATGGAAGCTACTGTGCCAAATTGCCCAACAGCGCCGCGATGTCCGGGGTGAGGATGAGTATCAGCTATTGCTAGAAAGTATGTTCGTACTGGAGTATCGCCACAACGGTCGTCTCTGGTTTGATATCAACCCGATTTTGACCGAAACCGATGAGTTTCAAGAGCGCTGTCTTACTGGAATCGGCAGTCCGTAACTAGCGGTATCTGAGGTTAATGCGTTCCAGCGATCGCCCATAATCCACGCGGCATCAGGAGAGCGAGTTGCTCCATTGGCTAAGGTAAACCCAGAACTAGAGTCAAATGCTTCCCCGGTGCCATCGGCTTCAGCCCAAACATAAAGTTGGCCAAAAAATCTGCCGTTACGGTTGCCTGTATTGGAAAAGACGGATGGCATGACGATTATATCCCCCTTAGCATTCCGCTCGATGCGTAGATCGGGGTTCGTTTGA
Organism: Leptolyngbyaceae cyanobacterium; assembly: GCA_051439365.1. Taxonomy (GTDB): domain Bacteria; phylum Cyanobacteriota; class Cyanobacteriia; order CAKZMO01; family CAKZMO01; genus JAAHGY01. The sequence goes on along the minus strand of JBFRWC010000221.1, from coordinate 3,067 downwards.
CAAAAGGCATAGAATTCCTGGTCACTCATGGTTGCCAAGGCAGTGAGGGATGAGAGATTGATCGGCACAGACATTTGCTCGGCTTGAACCAGTAAATCAGTCATTGGTGCCTTCGCTCCCCATTCGTCATCTGGATACGCAACTCAAGATCCTAACCCACTGCAAAATCCGTAAACTGGCGCTTAAAGGGAGATTGAAAGCCTAACACAATATCTTGCTTGGGTACCCCATGTGCCACTAGCTCATTGGCAATGCCGCCTTCAGTTCCGTCATGTTGAATCCAGATTTTGCCATCTTTGATATCCAGATGGAGGATACAGCCATACACCCGATGTTTGTTGGACCAGCCAACGTGGACAACCTGGTAGCGATCGCGCTTCAAATCAAAAATGGCTTCCGCTTCAACTTCTTCATTATAAGATCGAATATTGCTGTACTCTTCTAATAACGTTTGGACCAACTGCCGATATTGATCTACGTCTGCCATTTTGTGATGACCTCCTCTTCTGGAGCATAGACAATGAGACGGACGGTGTAGCGCTCAACCAGCAACCGGGGCAATTCTAGGGAAAAGAAGTCACGGTAAGTATCAAAGGGAACTGCGAGGTAAAGCAATCGGTCAGACTCAACCTCTTCAAGGGCAGTTTGATATTTCAGAAATTGGCCCAAGGCCGCATCAAATTCGGTCGTTGCAGAGGGGCCGAGAAAGCTTTTGACCTCAACTGCAATCTTTTCATGGTCGCGTTCTGCGGCAAAAATTTGCTCTGCCCCTAAGTCAATATACATATCGACACTGCCAAAGCGCAGAAAAAATGGATCATCAGTAATGGTCCAGCCATCTTTGATGAGGGCGCGTTTGACTGCATCATGAAATAGATCTTTCGCAGGCATTCTGAGTAAATACGATAACGGATACCTTTTGATTGTACTCTGCTAGGTAAGCGATACCGCGCTGTAACTGTTAGGCTAACTTCTGTCACTGTTCTCCCTTCGCCAAAATCGATAACTTTAAAAAACAAAGTGGGGCGATCGCTACCCCACCCCAGCTAACCGACTACTAGATTTCTTCTACTCCCTCCCTTCACGATTCTTCACAGACAAAATCCGATCGCACCTAAGCAACCCACTGGTTGGTTCCAACCTGATGCCAGAGAGAATTATCCTCGCCATATTCGCTGGAAAATACCGAGATAAATTCTCCATCGGGGACGGTGTAATCCTCTGCTTCAAAGTGCCTGATGATTCCAATCCCTCCAGAACCAACTTGCATCAGACCCTTCGGATATTCTGCTCCTGGTCCTTCCCGCAGATTCACACGAGATCCGGGTTCTCTCGTACAAATTTGAGCCATGTCAGCATAGGCTTTCAGTGGGAAAAAGATGATTGAGGTAGCGATCGCCATACCCACTATTAATCGTTTCATGTTTATTTCTCCAAAGATGTAGCGGTGAAGATGTAGCGGTTCCCTTTTGAGAGTTCCCAAATGATAACGAGACGTTTCATTCCTATTCTCCCTCTCCCTATATTTAATCAATTTAGAGGGGATGAGTACCAGCAGGACACTCTGGACCCCCTGTGCTAAATTGGGACGGGCTAGGAGGGTTTGTAGTCGGTTGATTCGTTTCGCAAAGCATTGCACGAGTTGTCGAATTGCCATCATCCATTTGATCTACCCATACAATGCCGATGTAGCTGCGGAGTCTACTGCGTTGGGCTGTTGCTGTTATCTGTACTTGGGCTTGATTGACTGTATCGATGCTATAAATGTAATGCTGAGCTTCAGAATTAATTCCAGTTTCTAAATTATTTAGATTAGAGGAAAATCGACCTCTTTCTAGGTAGTAGGCTTGTTGTGCTCGGTTGAGTGAACCAACATAGCTTTTAACTTCTGACCGAATTCCGACTAATGATACTCCTCTTTCCGCTCTGACAGCCGCTTCATCAATAGTCCCAGGGGGGCACTGAGGATCTCCTTGGCCAGATGGGGCACTGGTGGGAGGATTCATTGAGGGTTGCTCCGTTTGGCAGATTACCACACTTGTCGTCCAACCTCTGGCCTGACGAGTGGCACGGGCAATGCCAACATAGCTCTGTAGCCACGGTTTTTTGGCTGTTGCGGTCATTAATGCTTGATTGGGGGTAACTTCATCAACACTGTAGATGTAGTTCTCGGTTTCATCCTGAATGCCTACACCTAAATCACGCAGACTGGAAGAAAACCGTCTAAGTTCCAAATAGTAAGCCTGCTGCCCACGGTTCATTGAACCGATATAGCTTCTAGCTTCTGACTGCATTGCCTTGCGATGGGATAGCGGAGGTGAGAGGGTTTCCCAAACAACATTTCCGGCTGAATCAATATAGTTCTGGCGATCGCCCACTCCCACAAGGGTCATACCTCCAAAAAATGGCCATGCAAAATTAAACTGGCCAGGAATCGCTATCTCACCCGTTGTATTGATAAAGCTGGCAGTATCATTCTTGGCAACGAGGGCCAGTCCTCCCGAAAATGGCCATGCATAATCAAACTGAGGATTGATCGCCATCTCACCCTCTGTATTGATGTAACCATAGCGCTCATCCACCCTAACAAGAGCTAACCCTTCATGAAATGGCCATGCATAATCAAACTGGGGATTGATCGCCATCTCACCCTCTGTATTGATGTAACCATACTGATAACCCAAGTTTGTTGCGGATCTAATAAGAGCTAGTCCGTCTGAAAAATTGGTGTTTATGCCGTGGGAGAGGATCGGAAAAAACTGTTCTAGGTCTGTGACATCCAATGGGAGACTGCGAAAATCAATGGGAAATTCAATGGCAATGGCTATTTCACCCTCTGTATTGATGTAGCCATATTGTTCACCTTGCATGACCACTGCTAACCCCTCAAAAAATGTAAATGCCCGTTCAAATTGAGGGGGGATGACCATATCACCATCAGTGTTGATGTAGCCCCAGCGATCGCCCACCTGAACAGGTGCTAGACCTTCGGAAAATGGGTCAGCGCCGTCATACTGAGGTGTGATTACTATATCTCCCTCCCGATTGATATATCCCCAGCGACCAT
>JBFRWC010000220.1:0-3737 GCA_051439365.1 Leptolyngbyaceae cyanobacterium | reverse complement strand
TCGCGTATCCGATTCTGATTACAAATCTCGGTCAGGGGAACTCAAAGAGCTGACGAACTCCGTCAAACTGGAGCAACAGCGCATTGACCTCAAGCGAGAGGACGAGCTGTTGCGCGAGAAAAAAATCCGCATGGGGATCCAACACCTCAAGGTCGAACAGGCAAAAGCAGAATTTTCGAGTCAGCAGTCGGACACACTGATGGCACGGTATGGCGCAGCGATCAAAAAAGATAACGTTGTGGCGATTCACGAGGAGTGGGGACTCAATCGGCAGAAGCAACGCCAGTCCGTTGCCAAACAATATCTTGGTAATCTTGCCGCCGCCGATGCCAATAAGGTTGCTAACCAAGATTACTCCGTGGCCTCTAGCCTGTCCTCGCTGACCGAGAACTGGTCTGAATCCGATTACTACCAACGAGCCACATCTGAGTTTGTTTAATTCACCCCATTAGGAGGCCACATCATGGACTCGCCCCAGCCCGACTACTTCAAACTCGCTATCCTTATTGCGCTGTTCTACGGTACTTTCTTTGCCACGGAATTCGTGCAATTCCTGCTAGTGCAGGAAATGGCCACGGTCCAATCGATCTCCCTTTTGGTCGTAGTGGTGCTGGGAGTGGCCGGATTCTATGTCGTTGGGGCGTTCCCTTGCCCCCTTATTGTCCTCCATAGCCTGTTCGCCAAACTCCTTGGAGCCGTGGCTGTAGCGGGCATCACGTTTGGTTTAATGTTCTGATGTTGAGGAGGAACCCATGCCGTATTACCAACCTCACCCTTCTCACCACGCTTCCCGCGACGTTCCCCTGATCCCCATGCGAGCGTGCCACAAAACCCTGGTAAAAGTGGCATTGCTCACCCTGCTGAGCATCTGGGGGATTGGCAATCCCCGTTACCGCTGGATGGTGGTCACGGTGCAGCTATTCGGTTTCGGTTGTGCCACCACCGCCATCGTCGGAGTGGCCCACGATCGGCGGAATGGCATCCTACTCGAACACCACCAAGACGTCGTGCAAGCGGTTGGCGAGATGCGCGGCTTGATGGACGCTCAAATGACCCAGATTCACCAGCAGTACGCCGCTCACCTGAGCCAGATGGAGCAGCAATACAATGCCCTCCAGTACCAGTACCAGCACCTCCAATCCAGCCTCAACGGGCAACAGGAACAGGAACAAGCGAGATTGGATGAGTGGGCATTGGATCTCGAACACCGTGAAGAACAGCTCCAATGGAAGACCGCGCAGCAGGATGCCCAAATCCAGCAAATGGAGGCTGAATTGGAGCAATCCTACGCTCAGCTCCAGCACGCCCGTCAGCGGGCCGCAGAGCAGGCAGAGAAGCAGGAATCCGAGTTTATTCAACGGGTTCAGGCGGCTCAGGCAGAACTCCAGCGTCGTGAGGAGAGCATCAAGGCCGACGCCGCCCACTATGTGGCGGAGCAAAAGGATTATTTCATGGCGATCGCCCATCGAGCGATCGCAGCCTATGAGCGCGTAAAAATCCCTGAATACCCATTGGGGAGCACCCACTCGGAGCTATTAGCACGGGACGTGATCCGGGTCTTGCACGAGCATCATGTGATTGTGAAGAAGCCGGTGGTGGTGGATCTTCCCGCCAAAAAGTTTAGTGTGAGCTTTGAGGTGTTCCCGGTCCTGGACGACGGGGAAATCAAGACTGCCATCCGTTCGACGGCAGAAGCGCTCAAAATCATTGAAAAAGAGGTTGTCCTCAACGCGATCCGGTTAGCGGTGCCTGGTTGTTCTGCCACGCCCGTTGTGGCCCCTGATCCAGCCTCCAACCTCCGGCTCAAGCTTGTGCTGGACGTGTCGGGGGTGGACCTGGAGAAAATGGAAGTGGTCAAGAAGGAGAAAGAAAAAGCACGGCTGACGACCCCCGATCGCCAGCACTTGGTTCAGTTTGTTCAAGCAAACCCCCACATTAATTTCATGGCAGATTCCGGTTGGGGTAAAACAACCTTTCTCAGTAACTTGATTGATATTGCTGTGAATGAATGGGGTGACACCGAAATCATTGGAGTGAATCCCAAACCCGACGAATATACTGACCTATCAGTGCTGAAGTATATCGGCTTTGATGAGTCAATTAATGGGCTATTGGAAGCGGCGACAGAAATTTGTTTCCGAGTGGAAACCAACAATATGATTGCCCGCAAGAATCGAGATCAGGGGTTAAATCATACTGACCCTGGCTTTCAGTTCTTCCCGATATACCAACCGAAAATATTTCTCATAGACGAATGTACTGAAATCATGAAGCGTTGGAATAACCTCCGCAACAAGGAGGAACTGACTGAAGTGCTAGACGACTTTCAGTTCAAGCTTTCAAATGAGAAAAAAGGAGTGATTGACTACATCAGTAAGCGAGTCAGTCCAATGACATTTGCCTCTGACCTTATGCAAATCTGCTGGAGAGTTGGACGGAGCGAGAAGGTGAAATTATTTGTTGCAGGCCAAAACTTAAAAGCGAATATTTTTAAGGTGAATATTACCGACATTAATCAGCTTGCCTACATCTATGCAGGGGAGGCGATAGGGGAAGGGATGAGCACTCGAGTGAATGCTTGGCATAAGGATGATCTTCAGGCGCAGATGGAGGAGCGATCGCGCTTAGTGGAAGCCGGTGAAATGAGTAAATTCTACGGCTTATTTGTACCGAAAGAAGGCAAGCCTTATTTTGCTGCCTTCCCCCAACCCGGAGCGTATCGGGATACCGAAAATGCTGTCAATCTGCCAATAAATTCTGGAAATCCCAGTGAAGTAGGGGATAAAAATTCTGATTTAGGCTCACCACAGACCAAACCCGCCGATCTAGAGCCCACAGAGTCAGCCACAGTGCCATCCACAGAACGGCCCACAGACTCGAAGGGCTACCCAGAGGTGTCTAGAGATCGCCTAGATGCCCTGCTGAACAAGACCCCGGATGATCCATCGCTTGATCCCGATTCGGCTCCCCCCTCGACTCAGCCCGCTGATCCACAGAATGAGGGCACCCCTCTGTCTGAGCCCAGTAACTCTGTGGATGGCCGTGATGATCACCACACAACCGCCCGATCCACAGCGTTTTTTGACATTGCTGACCCAGATATTTCTGAGGAATTGATTCAACACTTTCTCACCGCCTGGGTCATGAATCATTCCCAGGGATATGTGATTGAAAAAGTGTGGGGACTCAAGCGTGATGGCGATCGCACGGCTTATCGGGTTGCTAAAGGAAAGTTTAGACGGATTCTCCGTTACCTAAAGATTGACTTCCCTAATCGAATTCGTCCGTGGGGAGAGGAATCAGATGACAGCCTAGAGTTGTCGCAACTGATTGATTTATTAGAGGAAAAATAATGCAGAGAATCCGAGTATTAATGTTGTTAGCGGCGGGCAGTATAGGGATTCCATTGTTTGCCTCTATCAGTTTGGCGATGGCTGGAATTAGATTGAATCGAACGGCTCCTTCCCTTGCCCAAACCACCCCAATGATTCCCACCCTTCCCAGCAAAGAATCCACCGAAAAATCCTCTGATAGAGAAGACGAAATGATCCCACTTCCCTCCTCTTCTGTTTCAACTCAGACCGTTTCTAACCCGGTCCAGATTCTTGCGTGTAACGGTATTTTCCCTGCGAGTGCAAATCTTCGGATTGGCCCAGGCGATCGCCAGATTGGAGTGGTCGGGCACAAGGAATGGGTGCAGGTTATCGGTGAGAAATCAGGGAATTATTTCCCGGTCC
>JBFRWC010000219.1:0-15194 GCA_051439365.1 Leptolyngbyaceae cyanobacterium | reverse complement strand
CCAGAGTCGTTTTCTTTAAGTCTTTCAACTGTTGGGAAAGCACCTCGATATCGGCAGAGTGGTTGCCGTAGCGCCAGTTCACGTAGGCATCAGAAATGGTTTCTATCATTTCTGCCTTGGGACTGGGTTGGCGATCGCGCATGGCTTCAGCATATTCCGATGGGGTCTGAGCCGCAGACTTACGGAACCCTTGCTGAGCCAACCATTGCAGCATTTGCTGATAAATGGCATCCATTGGATGGAGCTTGGCCAACCAAAATCGGAAGGCGATCGCCTTCCACACACTCCGGATCAACCAAACCCCGAATGCCACCACAGTCAAGGTCACTAGACCAATAAAGACCCTCGCCCAATCCCCCGTCAGCAGACCTGAGACAATCCCCACAATGCGGCCAATCGTCGTCATGATCAGGGTAAAGAACCCGCTAACCAACCCCGTGATCGGAGAAGGTAGCCAACCCGCTACCCATTTCCAAATTCGTTGTAAAACGCTAAAGGTTTCGTAGTCCTCGATGGAAGGGGGCACTAGTTCACGGCCAGGAATGGGGTCAATGCTAAACCAACCGTAGGGCGGCAGATACACATCGGTGAGGGCGTAGGCATCTGTATTGCGGACGAGATAGAATCCGGTAAACGGATTAAATTCACCAGGGGCAAATCCCGTGATCAGGCGGGCTGGAATGCCTACTGAGCGCAGCATTACCGTCAGCACCGTCGAGAAATGATCCGGGTAACCCCCAGTGGTCTTAAACAGGAAAGATTCCACCAAGTCTTCCTCTGGGCCTAAAAAGGGTAAGTCGGGCTGGATCGCATAGTTTTGCTTGAGGTATTGCCCCAGATACAAGGCTTGCTCATAGAGACTCGTCAGCGGGTTGGGGGCTTGCTCTAGAATTTCCACCGTTTTTGCCCGAATATCCTCAGAGATATTCTCTGGAAGCTGGAGATAGTGAGTTTGAATATCTTCAGTGTAATCAGTAGAGGCTTCCTGGAAACGCGAGCGATCGCGATAGGGCACCTTTGATACCACTGTGTAGGTGAGACCATCCACTAAATTCACCGGAGCACGTAGACTACCATCGGGGTCAATGGCAATTTCCTGGGTCGGAAAATATAGCTGGGACGCTTCATACATAGCCGGAATTAAGTTCGGCAAATCTGCCGTGACCGTGTAAGTTTGAATCACTTCACGGGTACGAGATAAGTTTGGCACCCAGGGTAAACGAAATCGCAATGACCAGGAAGGACGTTTCAATATTTCGATGTCTTCTTCCTCCTGTCGGGAAATAGTCCAGCCCTGTCCCGTGTATTGATCAAAGGCGAGCACTCGCCAAAATCCTTCAGCTTGCGATCGCACCCGCATCACCACTTTCGGCGTGAGTTCCCCCCGCAAATTCTGATTCATGGTGCTGTTGAAGCCATAGTAGGATTCTGGATTAATTTCCCCCGGCCCACTCTCAAACGTTTGGCCATCCCCAGAGACAGCATCTCCGACCCCGTCCCCATCTAAATCCTGCCCCCCACTGATATAGCCCGGATTGAGGATGGTGCGACCGTCAAATTCCCCCTGTATCTCAATTTGTTCACTCATGGGGAACATGCGCAACTGATAGCCTTGAAACCGGGGCATCACCGCAAAAATGACTAATCCGAGAACGAGAGCCATTCCCAAAAGCGGCAGCGTTCGCGTGATACTCTGACCCAACGGCTTGAGATTTTGACTGGCTTTTTGTTGGGGTTTGAAGAGCACCCCTAAGCGGGAGCGATAGTCGAGGGCAATGGTGGGGAGGGCGATCGCCACAAACAGAAGCAGCAGCGGCCCAAAGGCCAAGGTTTGACTCACTGTTGCGGCCACCCCCAGCAAAATTAGACCAATCACCATTGAGTAGCCCAAGTCCTTCCGCCGGGGCAGGTCAAAACTGTGGAACACTTGCAGTTGGATCAATAATTCAGCCAAAGCAAGGCGGGTATCATTGCGTTCAACCAAAATGCGAGCGAAAAACCCGCCCAACGCCAAAATCATCGCCAGGGCAATGCAAAACTTGACCGGAACATTGCGACTGTGCCGTCGATACCAACTCCAAGCTGCGCCCACTGCACTCACAGGCACCGCCCAATAGCTCACTTGCAGCAGACTGGTGACATCAGCCGCTGCAATATCAGTGGCAATAATTCCCACACTCACCAGCAATTGCACCATAATGCGCAACTGCCAAGACTCCTCTATTTTGTAGGATGGCCCTTGAGTAATCCGGGTTTGCAACTCTTTCCAAGAGGCAAATCGGGAAAACAGTGGATCATGGGAGCCATCCGGGGCATTCAGGGGGGCGGATGAGGAACCCCCAGTCTGGGAGGAAGATTCTATCTGATCTGGCGTTTGACTCGTCATAGTAACAGCGTGGTAACAGCCGCATAAATGGCTTGGAGGTCATCATCAGCATTCCCATTCTAGGCCGGGAACACAGCACCCCTAGCCTAGCAACTTGCAACACCCTCCAAAAAACAATTGACTCTCCACTTTAGAGGAGGCTTTACAATCTCAAAAGAATTGTGAAAAAGCCCCAGTCTAGTGGGGTGTATGTCAAGTAACGAATGGAGAACAGAATGAGTTTTAAGGTTTTGCGTCAGGCTGTTGCTGCGGTTCTGATTGTGGCTACACTAGTCCTTTCTAATGTGTTTGTCGCTTCCCCTGCGATGGCTGCGGATCAGACAGTAGTGATGGGTAAGGCAGGTCTGAAGTTTGCTCCTAACAAAATTACGGCTAGTGCTGGAGACACCATCACCTTTGAGATTGGGATGGCTCCCCCCCACAACGTCGTGTTCACCGACAAAACTCCTGGTGCAACAGCATTGAATGCTGCTTTGGGTGATGCTAAAAAAGGTTCAGCATTGCTGCGCAAGGGCGACGTCACCTTGACGGTCCCTGCTGACGTTGCGGCTGGTAAGTACAAATTTGCTTGTACTCCTCACCGTGGTGCTGGCATGCTGGGTGAGCTGACTGTTGAGTAATTAGGTGCTCTATCGGCCTAGGGTTCCAATCTTGGGCACTGAGCAACAGCTAGACCTAGATATTAAAGTGGAGTGCTCATGGTTTGGGCACTCCATTTTTGATGGCTTAGAGTTTAATGGCTCAGATTTTTGCTCCAGAATCTGGCCCAATAAACCGTTCTGCTCTACTGCACAGGGTCCGCTTTGCCAGCACTGACCAACGCTTGATAAATCATGGCGGCAACTTCAGACCGGGTGGCAGGTTGTAGGGGATTGAGTTTGGCGGCATCCGGATGATTGATGACGATGTCTTTTTCCGTGGCAGCAGCGATCGCCTCCAGTGCCTCGGACGATCCCATCGTCCAAGTCCGAAACACCTCAACATCGTCATAAATGCTCACCGTAGTCGCCACATCACCACTCGGCGCATACTCTAAACCTTTCACCAGAGCAAATAACACCTCTGACCGATTAATCGGTTGCTCAGGCCGAAAGAGACCATCATCGTAGCCCAGAATAAAGCCTTTAGCGGCTGCATCTTGAATCGATGTTGCCGCCCAGTATGTCTCCGCCACATCGGGGAATGGCTCCGCCGCCGCCGCCGGGGTATCTGAGAAGACTTGATTGAGTAACGCCGCATATTCAGCCCGTGTTACTGGAGCCTCCGGTTTAAACTCCGCGACTCCATCGACGCAGGTCTCCAACGTATAGCCTGCGGTGACCCCTAAATCGACGGCAGCTTGGATGTATTGGCTGGCCCAATAGTCAGGCGGCACATCGGAAAACGTATCACAATTTCCAACCGTGGGAGTGATTGGAGGGTCAGGGGAATCTGGTCCCGATGAACCCCGATTGCATCCTTGCAACCAGGCTCCCGCAATAAAAACACCCACAATGGCAGCTTTGTACAGCTTGGTTCGAGTCCTTCTCTGACTGGATTTTAGATCGGATTTTAGGCTCATGGCTAAACGCTCCCTCACGTTAACAAAATTGATTTGCATTGATTCGCATTGATTTGTATCGATTGGCATTGGCTGACACCAACTGGTAGATAGGCGATCGCTCTTTATTTACCGCTTGAGTTGGGTCCACAGTATCCAACGAGACTATATCTTACTTCGGGCAAATTTGGACTAGGTTAGCCGTCATTTCAACCCTGATCTGACCGTTTTTGTCCACAAACCAGGTTTCTGGCTTTGCTAAGAGGGAGCAGTGAGTCAGGGAAAGGCTGTGCTGACGGAAGAGGTGGTGTTTTCCACCAGCACAGCCTTTCATTGGATTGTTGATGTCAGGGAGAATGCCGCCGCGATCGATGTTGACGAATTTTCTATGATCTGAGCCACCAGGCTGACATCCTTGGTTGGTTCCAAAATCTTATCCCAAGCCACGAAATACCCTCTACCAGGACGTTTTATGGTTTGATAGCGTCTTGATATCCACTTTTCTGAAAGCCAAACTGTGCCTAAAACGCAAGAAATTAACCAAAATTTTGTCAATAGTCGAGATGAATCTTTTTTAAGTGTAATTACCGGGTTTTTCAGTATTGCTACGGAAGTATAGATAGAAATCTGCTCTCAATGTAAGTCCAAATCTAACTAAAAGCTGGATCTAGCCCAAGCCTGAATTCGTTACTACTCAGGCTTGTATTAACTCACCACCTTAGTCTGTCAGTCCTAGATACGATTGAGCGATCGCCCCCACTGTTTGTGAGTGCGATCGCTGGGTTGTAGAGGCGAGCGATTGCCTTCAGACAAATGCTTTGAGTATAATTAGGCTAGTAGCGATTCAACGAGCAAGATCCGTAACTGTTAAACGATAATGTATGGCTTTCCGTGTCTTTTGCCATTCCCAGGGGATCATATTGTCGTTGATGATAGGGTTCGCTATGGTTGGGTGCAGCTCATCCGTTGAAAAGCGTATCCAGAATCTTGAAGTTTGCGAGTATAACGAGACCCATGAGTGCGATCGCCCCATCTGGGAATTTGCTCAAGGAGCGACTTACCTAATGGCCACAGCAGAAATTAGTGACGTGCCTGTAGACTATGACATTGTAGTGGAGTGGGTCTATCTCGGTGACGAGACCGATGTACCTTTCTCAATTACAAGGAATGTTTATGCCAAAACTGCCCCAAATATCACCTCATTATTCGCGGTTTTGGGGCAACCCGATGAAGGCTGGCCTGTTGGGACTTATGAAGTCGTCTTATTGGTGGATGACACCGTTGACAAAACCGCCCGACAATCGTTTACCATTGGCCCCATTGAATAAGCGTTTAGGGATCTGCCCATAATAAAGATGTCAAAGGTGAGGCTATGGACCTGGGCTTAACTAGAAATCGGGAACCGGGCATGGTGGCACACCAGATGACTTTAAGGTTGTGTTGATTCCATTAAATTCGCCGCTGCCTGAAGGGGGTCCATGGCCACCCATCCCTCATCGGTATGGCGATGGACTTCAAAGTGGAGATGGGGACCAGTGGAATTCCCTGTATTCCCCACCCAGCCCAATACAGTGCCTTGCTCTACCACTTCCCCTTTGTTGACTCTGATACCTGCCATGTGGGCATAGAGCGTCCGTAGTCCCAGCTCTTCGTTTTCCACGATGACGGTCAGACCATAGCCATCCAAGGCACCAATGGTTTCTACTCGCCCAGGAATGGAGGCCAAGATGGGGGTACCGTGGGGGGCACCATAATCGATGCCAAAGTGGAACCGCCGCCCTCCGTAGATTGGGTGGATACGCCAGCCAAACTTGGAGGTGAGGGGAGCGGCGTGGGGTAGGGGTAAAATCATCTGGATTGGTTGATGATGTGGGGAGACAGCCTGTTGAGATAGGGCAAATTGAGAGAGCCATTCGTACCCGGTTAAACTGGCGATCGCGGGTCCGCCAATGTCTGTGGGTCCACCAGTGTTTGTGGGTCTATCAATGCCCTGACGACTAGTGCTTGTTGCAGCCTCAGCGAGGAAGGTCTGGCAATCCATGGGGGTGGTGTTGGTCATTAGGGTAGCTAGTTCTTGGTCAAGGCGATCGCGAGTCCACTGGAAAGTGATGGGATCAGCCAACCACAGGGATGACTCTAGCTCGGTGGTTTCAGCCAAAATTGATGGGGGCTGCTGGCCGACTCCAGCCAAAAAGTTGGCTCCTGTGGGAAAGGTTGGGGTGGTGAAGCTGGTGGCGGTAAAACTGGTAGTGGTGAAGCTGGGAGGTTGCTGTCCAGTACCAATGTAATTCATGGGGGCGATCGCCTCTGGTTGTTCCATTTGCTCCAATTGGAAGTCATCAATCTTCCCAGGTGTCGCTCTGGGGGAAGCGTGATAACGCAACGCCGCACCAGAAGTCCTATCGTCTACAGTGAGCGAGGTTGGAGGAGTCATGGCCATCTCGGTTTGAGCGGCCCAACAACGCTCCCAATCGTCTACGGTCAGGGAGGTGGGCGCAGGCCATTGATCCCCAGTTGATCCGGTTTCTTGTTGTACCCCAAGCCATTGTGTCCCAGGCCATTGATGCAGCCCTGAGATCGCTAGGGGCAACAGGGGCAATTGGGCTAAGGGGGATGCAATCGGGCCGGAGGAGTAGCCCTGATTGGGAGAATGGGGGAATGGGGCCATCCCATCCGGTATGGTCAGGGAGATGGTCGGTAACACGGGCAACTCATCTACGGGGGGTAATCCGTTCATACCCAGTGTCGAGGTCTGAATCGCAATCAGGTCTAGATCTTCATTCAGAGGGACGAGAGGAATAAATCCGTTAATGGAGATGTGGGTTCCTTCTGCTTGGGCGATCGCCACCGCTAGAGCTTCCTGTTCTTCAGGGGTCAAAATAGGGTGGGTGGCAACCTTCCGGGCTTCTGCCAGATCCCCGATTTCAATCGACTCACGGGCATAGTGAATCAACCGCTGTCGGGTGTCAAAGGCTTGGCGATCGCGAGCCTGAGCCACAATGACGGCTAACTTTTGTTCCAGCCAATTCTGAGTGTGATCAACTGTTTCAACCACCGTCTGGGCCGGATTCAGATCGACAGTATCGGTTGAATGTTCCCCACTAGGAGCAGTGTCCGAGTCCCATTGCTCTGACTCCGGTGGTTCAATCCCCAATAACTCGATATTCAAGCTCTCAACATCCGATGGCGTAATATCCGATGGCGTAATATCTAATAACTCAATGGTCAAACCCTCTGGATTCGCTGGCTCACCATCCACTAACTCACCATCCACTAACTCACCATCTACTAACTCACCATCTACTAACTCACCATCCACTAACTCACCATCCACTGGCTCGATCTCTGAACCCTCAATATTGGACAGGCCAAGTTCTGCATCTTCGACTTCACTGACCTGTCCCTGATCCAGTTCTTCTAGGGGATAGGGGATGGGGGCTGCATCCGCTTCAGAGAGGTCACTTGCAGCAGAAGGACGAAAAATTCGGGTGGATGGTGTCGCGAGAAACGGTCTAGGTCCACCGTCGGTATACGGGTTGCTATGGTCAATGACTCTAATCACTGCTCCTTCCCTAATTTTGACGATAGTGGATGGACGGGAAATCAACGGTTCAGGGGCGATCGCCTCAAGACTTCGATCCGGATTGGGAGCAACTTCGGGCGGGGCAATGATTTCAACTGGGTGGGCAATCGCAGTGGCATCAATCACTGGATTGAGATCATCAGGTTCTGTCTCCAAGTTAGGAGAGTCAAGGGGTAACGGTTTGGCTACCAATGGAACATAAACTTCCACAGCCGTAGAAGTCATGACCACGGTGGTCAAAATTTGTCCAGTTGGTTTGAGAAGATGCTTCATAGCGACAGATTGGGGGAGGATGGAAGGTGGAGGGTGGAGGGCGGAGGATGGAAGGCGGAAGGTGGAGGGCGGAGGATGGAAGGCGGAGGGCGGAGGGCGGAGGGCGGAGGGCGGAGGATGGAAGGCGGAGGATGGAAGGTGGAGGGCGGAAGGCGGAAGGCGGAAGGCGGAGGATGGAAGGTAGAAGGTAGAAGCTGCTTCCCCATTGACTACCAAGAGCTGGTGTGCTGGTCAGGATTATCCTGAGCAATTTCTTGGAGGGCACAAATTCTGCCGGATTCCTGTCTCAGTTTCTGTCTTGTACAGATTGAGTCGGCGGCCTAACTTTGCGTAGTTTGATGACTTAAGCGCGCCAATTAAAGGTGCATTAGCGTATGGTTGAAGCCTTGGTATCATATCGGTGGCGTGTTGTTTCTCACTTGATCCGGTTAGTCACAGAGATATGCGGATATGGTGGTCAGAATTGTGAGTGTTGTGAGCAGGAGCAGTATTAGCTATGTGTGGAATCGTTGGTTATGTCGGTACCCAATCCGCCACCCCTATTTTGCTTGAAGGGTTGCGACGGTTAGAATATCGGGGCTATGATTCTGCTGGTATTGCTACGATTAAAGGGGATATCATCCACTGTATTCGAGCCAAGGGAAAACTTCACAACCTAGCTGAAAAGTTGGATGGTGTTGATAATCCTGCCCAAGTTGGCATCGGCCACACCCGTTGGGCTACTCACGGTAAGCCGGAAGAGCACAACGCCCATCCCCATACTGATACAACGGGTCGAGTCACGGTGGTGCAGAATGGCATCATCGAAAATTATCGGGAGTTGCGATCGGAACTGAAGGAAAAGGGTTGCACTTTTGTCACGGAAACGGACACCGAGGTCATCCCTAATCTGATTGCCATCACCCTTAAAGACATGGCGGCAGATGGGGAACTGAATCGTTTTCTCTCGCCGTTCACTGAGGCGGTGCGTCGATCCATTCATCGTCTGGAAGGAGCTTTTGCGATCGCCGTCCTCTCCCCCGAATTCCCCGATGAAATCGTCATTGCCCGTCAAGATTCGGCCCCCCTGGTGATTGGCTTCGGTCAAGGGGAATTTTTCTGTGCTTCCGATATCCCCGCCATTTTGCCCCACACCCAAGCGGTGATTACTCTGGACAATCATGAGTTAGCGACTCTCACGCCACTGGGGGTGCAGATTTATAATCTGGAGGGCGATCGCCTCCGCAAACAGCCCCAAGTCCTCAGCGGTGGAGCCAGCACCATCGAAAAGCAGGGTTTCCGCCACTTTATGCTCAAGGAAATCTTTGAGCAGCCAGGAGTCATCCGGGCTAGTCTTGCCGCCTACGTGGCCCCGGAGTGGTCCCCCGATTCCGGCACTAGCCCCATCACCTTGGGATTACCGGATACCCTCTCCACCGATTTAGCGAATATTCAAATTATCGCCTGTGGCACCAGTTGGCACGCCAGTCTGGTGGGCAAATATTTGTTAGAGCAACTGGCAGGCATTCCCACCCAAGTCCAATATGCCTCCGAGTTCCGCTACTCACCGCCGCCCTTAACACCGAATACCCTTACTATCGGTGTCACTCAATCCGGGGAAACCGCCGACACGATTTCGGCCCTGATGACCGAACGCGATCGCCGTTCCAACCACCCCACCACCCTACAAGCCCGACTGTTGGGCATCACCAACCGCACCCAAAGCACCATCGCCCAAATGGTGGACGCGGTGATCGACACCCAAGCAGGCATTGAAATCGGGGTAGCTGCCACCAAAACCTTCACCGCCCAGTTAATGGCCTTCTACTGCCTCGCCATCGACCTGGCCTACCGTCGCCAAAGCGTCGCCCCAGAAAAACTTCAGGCGATCGTCACTGGCTTACACGAGTTACCGTCCCTGATTGAATCCAGCCTTGTGGCCCAATCCACCGCCATTGAGAACATCGCCCATAACTTTGCTGAAACCCAGGACTTTATCTTTGTTGGTCGTGGCATTAATTTTCCCATTGCTCTGGAAGGAGCGCTCAAGCTGAAGGAAATCAGTTATATCCACGCGGAAGGGTATCCCGCTGGTGAAATGAAACATGGCCCGATCGCGTTGTTGGATTCTAAAGTGCCCGTGGTGGCGATCGCAGTTCCGGGCCAAGTCTATGAAAAGGTGTTGTCCAACGCCCAGGAAGCCAAAGCCCGTGATGCCCAACTCATCGGCGTAGTGGGGACTGAAGATGAGGCGGCAGCGGAGACGTTTGACACGATGCTGACGATCCCGGCGGTGGATGAGATCCTGTCCCCCATTCTCACGGCGATTCCGTTGCAGTTGTTGTCCTATCACATTGCCGCCCGTCGCGGATTAGATGTGGATCAGCCTCGTAATCTTGCCAAGTCAGTGACAGTGGAGTAGTATATTTTTATTATATTGTTAAACTGATTAAGAGTAACTGGGGCAGTGATTATGGTAGCCACTCCAGACAGCAAGCCTTTTGCGGTGAGTGTTCCTCCAAGGGATCTCTATAGTGATGAGCCAACGATGGAAACCGATCAGCATCTCCGCCAAATGCTTTTACTGATTAGTTGCCTCGATTGGCTGTGGCAAGACCGCAACGATTTTTTTGCGTCTGGTAATCTCACCATCTACTTTAGTCCCAAGCAAATCAAATCCCAGGATTTTCGAGGGCCAGACTTTTTCGTGGTGCTGGATACGGAGCGCAGAAGCCGCAAAAGCTGGGTGATCTGGGAAGAGGATGGCAAGTATCCCAATGTGATTGTGGAAATTTTGTCCGACAGTACGGCTAACGCGGATCGAGGCACCAAGAAAGAGATTTACCAAAATACCTTTCGCACTCCGGAATATTTCTGGTTTGACCCAGACACTCTGGAGTTCAAAGGCTTCTTGCTGGTAGGTGGGCGCTATGAACCGATGGTTCCCAATGCAGTCGGACAGTGTTGGAGTCAGCAACTAGAGCTATTTTTGGGAGTAGAGAATAATAGCCTTCGGTTTTTTACCCCAGAGGGAACGCTGGTACCCACGCCTGCGGAAGCGGCAACCCAGGCTCAACAAGAGGTTCAGCAGGCCCAACAGGAGGTTCAGCAGGCCCAACAAGAAGCACAACGTCTGGCAGAAAAGCTGAGGGAGTTGGGGGTTGACCCTGATGTGTTATGACCCAATCGAGCTACGTTTTTAATCTGGTTAACCCTGCGTATATCGTTACAATATATGGTGCTTAGCGAATAAATATTAAAGATGGTGGCAAAGTGTTGAGGGGGCGATCGCCCTTTAGGTGAGAACAGAGAAGGGAAAGGCGATCGCCCCCCTAACCCCACAAAACCTAGGAGAGCGATCGCCCCCTGCCATGCCTTTGGCGATCGCCTTCCTGACAATTGCGTCGTTCTTGGCTCCGTTGACCCAGCCGTTCCATTGGCATTGCAATGCCCCTTGCTAATCATCGGCACCCTTACCATCTGAATATACAGTAGGCTATGCATTAAGTTCATTTCTACTATGGAGAAGTCAAAATAGTCAAAACCACTGGAGCATATCATGTTATCCCAAGAACCAAACCTCGCAAAACAGGCTGAATCCTGGAACTTCCTGGAGCTTTGGATTGATCCGATTCTATTTCCACCCAAAATTCTGATGGTTGTGGGTGATGAGGATGGTTCTTGCCGCATTTTTAATCCGGCCTCCGGATACAACCTGATTATTGCTCATCCTAACTACCAAGCAGCCAAAGACTGGTTACTAGAAGATGATTATGAACGAGTCGATGGGCAACTACTCGCCGCCGATATGATTTGACTCTGGAGGATGGAGGGATGTTGAGCGTTGGTTTACCTACGCGAAGCATACATCGCCCCTAACCCCACAGCACCCAGAAGCGCGATCGCCCCCTGTCATGCCTTTGGCGATCGCCTTCCTAACATTTGCCTCATCCTTAGATCAGTTGCTCCAGCCATTCCATGCCCGAAAACGCAGAGATAGAAGCCATCCTCTGGCAATGGCTATAGCCTCAGCACTTCCTGACGCTTAAGGCCAGTCAAGGTCGCTGCGGTAGAATCCCTGCACAGCCGCATCCTGACGCTACCCGTGATGGTCGCCATCGTGTTGGGGCTGGTCTATCGGCAGCTTCCAAGTCTAGCGGAAGGGGTCAGACAACTCAAATTGAATTGGGTGCTGCTCCAGTAGCACCGATGCCACTTGGAGCATCGGTACTTAATGCCCATGATCCAGCATGCAAGCATGAATAATGCGACTATGAGTAGGTAAAACACTTGCCCATTGCGACTATGCTACGCCTGACCAATATTAAATTATCCCTCGATCACACAGATGCCGATCTCAAGGCCACTATTCTCAAAAAGTTGCGGATTCAGGCCGACGCTCTCGCCGAATACACGGTTTTTAAGCGCAGCTACGATGCTCGAAAACGGGATGCGATCGCCTTTGTCTACACGATTGATGTGGAAACACCACTGGAAGCGAAGCTGCTCAAGCGGTTCAAAAACGATCGGGATGTAAACCCCAAACCGGATACCGATTATCACTATGTCACCCATGCCCCTGCTGGCTTGAACACTCGTCCGATAGTGATTGGCAATGGTCCCTGTGGCATGTTTGCGGGGTTGTTGTTGGCCCAGATGGGATTCCGCCCACTGATTCTGGAACGGGGGAAAATGGTGCGCGATCGCTCTAAGGATACTTTTCGCTTTTGGAATAAGGGCACGTTTGAGCCGGAATCTAATGTGCAGTTTGGGGAAGGCGGGGCGGGCACCTTCTCCGATGGCAAGCTCTACAGCCGAATTAAAGATCCAGGGAATCGCGGTCGCAAGGTGATTACCGAATTGGTCAATGCGGGAGCGGTACCGGAAATTCTCTACATCAACCGGCCTCACATTGGCACCTATCGTTTAGTCAAAATTGTGGAGGCCATTCGCCATCAAATTGAAGCGCTAGGAGGAGAAATCCGATTTCAGCAACGGGTGGAACGGGTGGAGATTGAGCGGCAACAGGTGCAGGGGGTGACGTTGGCTAGCCGGGACTTCATTGCTGCCGATCATGTGATTTTGGCTGTGGGACACAGTGCCCGTGACACGTTTGCCATGCTGCACCAGCAAGGGGTTTTGATCGAACCCAAACCCTTTTCTATCGGTTTCCGTATCGAACACCCTCAGGCCGTCATCGATCGGTGGCGATTTGGTGATCTCGGTAGGGGCAACGCCCCCGTGCTTGCCCCTACTACAAAGAGAGGGGCACCGTATCGCCATCCGGTGTTGGGGGCGGCGGATTATCAGTTGGTGCATCATTGCGATAATGGCCGATCGGTCTACAGTTTTTGTATGTGTCCGGGGGGGCAGGTGGTGGCGGCTACGTCCGAGGTGGGGCGGGTCGTGACAAACGGGATGAGCCAGTATGAGCGCAGTGGGAAGAATGCCAACGCCGGAATTGTGGTGGGGATCACTCCAGAGGAAGATTACCCTGACAATCCTCTCGCGGGCATGGACTTGCAACGGCATTGGGAAAGTCGGGCCTTTGAGTTGGGCGATCGCACCTATAAAGCACCGGGTCAACTCGTCGGGGATTTTCTGGCTCAGCGCCCCTCTACGTCCTTGGGACAAGTGAAACCGACCTATAAACCAGGAGTCCACCTGACAGACTTGAGCCAGAGTTTGCCGGAGTACGCGATCGCCGCCATCCGCGAAGCTATCCCCATCTTTGACCAGAAAATTAGCGGTTTTGCAATGGACGATGCGGTACTGACAGGAGTGGAAACTCGCACCTCATCTCCCATCCGGATTACCAGGGGCGAAGACTTTCAAAGCCTGAACACTAAAGGACTGTATCCAGCCGGAGAAGGCGCTGGCTATGCTGGGGGAATCTTGTCGGCAGGAGTCGATGGAATTCGAGTGGCAGAAGCTGTCGCCCTGAGTATGCAACAATAAATCTGGCTCAGAGACCAACACTTCCCAGGATCAAGTACATTTTATACAAGATAAGTGCGATCGCCCTCTCACCCCATGAACCCAACTACCCTCCAATATTTATCCCATAAAAAAGCGATCGCACCTCGTTTAAGCAATGCGATCGCACCTGACTATTGATTTGATATATGACTATTGTGCATCCTCCTTCCAGGTTTCACGGAACTCAGTGATGAGACCATCAACCTGAATCGCCAGGGATAAATCATCATGTTCTAGTAGAGAAGTCAGACGGTGAATAACATCAAGTACATCTGATTTGTCCCGAAATTTGAGGAACACATTAGAGCTTTCTTGATCTTGACCAATTACAACTGTTGGAATAGCTCCATCATCGATATTGGCCAATCGATCCCATTCATCCTGGCCTAGCAGTGCTATCAGTTGTTGATCGTTTAATTCGGTGTCAACCAGGTTCATCGTTGTTGTCCTCGTGATCAAGTTCGTATTCAAAAATACACTGGTGACTTTTACCTGAACGATTTCGCCGTACACCGAGATAGCGAACTACAATCCCTTGTTGTTGTCAATTCTCTGCCTTTGCTCTGCACTAATGCTGGGCCTCTCGGCGATCGCCTGTCGGTACCATAGTATCCGTATCTAGCCGGGTTGGCTTTTCTGGATCAAATAACATCCCGTTTTCTTCCTCTTACACCCACAGTTGTACGATACCGCACTTGTTTTGATAGAGTTCAAATGTCCTGTAGGGCACTTCCATCAAAGTTACCATTTGGAGCTATTCATAGCTCAGAGCATCAGATTTGGTACGCATATTCTAGCACTGTTCTATGCGATCGCCCCCAATCTGTTACATCACTGAGCGATCGCCCCTCACCCAGCAAACCCGATCGCCCTCTAATATTTATCTGATGAAAAAGCGATCGCCCCCTCACCCAACAAACCCGATCGCACCCATCATCAAATTGCACGAAAAAGCGATCGCCCACCGTCATTCCCACTCACCACACTCAGCGATCGCCTTCAACATCCTATTCCAGAAAAAAGCGATCGCCCCCTCACCCGACAAACCCAATTGATCTCCAACATTCATCCCAGAAAAAAGCGATCGCATCTCATTTAAAAAACGCGATCGCTCAGATTAACAATAAGTATTGAATCAATGACACTCTTCTCCAAATGTTGATAACCGCCCTCTTAAGTTGGCAGTTAGTTCACCGTTTTTGAGGAGAAATTCTAAATTCTGGATTAGTGCTTTAATCTCTTGTTCATTCTGGAATTGGATAAAAATGTTTTCTCCACCGGATTCTACGACGATTGTTTTAATGGTCTGGTCTTCATCGTCACGATCAGCCAAATCTGGAATTAAGGCTTCTAGTTGGTCGTCACTCATCAACATATCAAGCATTTTCTATTTCCCTCTCAAAAATACAACGATGGGCTTTGCCACTTTTCAATCGCCTGACTCCGCATAGAGT
>JBFRWC010000218.1:0-9386 GCA_051439365.1 Leptolyngbyaceae cyanobacterium | reverse complement strand
CTGTGCGAACTGAGGGGTCTACGGCTATATTAAGGATGGTACTAAGGAACAAAGTGATGCAACAGGAACGTCCCAACGCTAAGTCTTTGACCCCCGAGGTAATAGCCCATCTTGAAAAACTAAAGGCATTTGTAGAACGGGCGCTCACCGATGGCAAATTGTCAGCAGCAGAAATGGAGAGTATCAACTCTCTGATGTGGGCCGATGGGAAGATTAGCTACGAAGAACTACGAGTGGTTTACGAAACGGTCGAATTTATCACGGGCGATCGCACTCCCGAGTTTGACTGGAGGCCGTACAAACGCTAGACTTCAAAATACCTCAATGCTCCACCTTAGCGAGTCACTAGGTGATTGCTCAGAAAAAAGATGGCATTAGAGATGTTGTGAAATAAGAGCTTACGGTAGGGTGCCGTTAGCGCCAGCGTAACGCACCACGATATGCCGTGCGAACTACCCCAACAATCTAGTAATCGACAAATAACGTTTTAAAACTCTCAGAATCCGTTGAGGCCGCAGGCGGTTGGACCGTAGGGCTGGCACTTTGCTGGTGCGAATTCGCATAATCCACTCGATACTGTTCTGCCCGATCGCCCAAGCGCTCAACTTGCTGATCAATCGTGGCTAACCGTTGCATAATTTGGTCTCGCCGCTGGTTCAGGCTATCTAATTCTTGCTGGAGCCGCTTCTTCTCCACCGTCAGTTTGTAGCTATCTAAGAACGCAGCCGCTTCGGAGCGTTGGCGCGGCATACTGCTGAACTTGGGCCGAATCTGGCCCCGGTTAGGCGAATGATTCATGATGGTTGCGTTTGAATTGAGCTAATCTAGTGTAAGTATTCCCAGTTTAAGTATTCCCACGATGGACAATTTTATCCGCACTGTGGCAATCAATTCACATTACAACTTAACATTACAGGTATGCTGGAGCGAATTGTTAAGCAACATCATGTATTCATTTGGGCCGGAACCTGGACCACTGTGATGGTCATGGGCTGGGGGGCGATCGCCATCCTCCTCAATCCTAATCTGGGGCAACCTTCTGCCTCGATGACTCAATTCCCAGACAAGGCCGGATCGGGTGTCCCAGCGGTTGAAACCCCACAGAGATCATTGCCACAGAGATCATTGCCACCGTCACCATCCCGTCCCACTCATCACTCCAATGATGCCGCGATCGCCTTCTGGAGCTTGGGCCTTGTGGCGCTGACCTGTTGCGGAGGGTCCATCATTCTCAGCCAGCATCTCAAACCCCGCGCTCGCCGCTAATTTCAGACTGACTACAAGCCTAACCCACCGTTTTGGGATTCGACTCCTATGATAGAGAAGTCTACTCTGGTGTCAGGATCTTGAATTTTTTATGCTCCAATTGAGTCTGGTGAGTGCCTTGCAATTTTCCCATTGGCTGATGAACCAAGCTGCCACCGCTACCGGGGCAACCCTGAGCGATCGCCTATCCCAAGGATTAACCAACGTTAGAAACATGGGGGCTACAAGCCTGACTACTGTTCAAACCTGGACTCAACAGCTAGCCCAGACGGTTGCCCAGGCCATCCAATCTTTCTGGATTCACATCAACCAGCTATTCGATGTCAGTACTCAACAAATCCAGGCCTTGAGCCATACTGTGACCACCGTTGTTGTGACCTCTGCTCTCTGGCAAGTGGGCCTGTACTGGGTCTTGCTACTGCTGATGCTGGTCGGGTTTATTGGCTCGTTTGTGCCGATTTTGCCAGGAGTCGCCCTCGTTTTGCTAGCGGTGATCATCTGGGGAGCCGTCACCGGATTGGGTGGAATCGGCTGGTCCCTGGGAGTGGCGATCGCCGCTTTCCTGCTCAGTATCACCGTGGATAACTTAGCGGGATTCATTGGTGCCCAAAAAGCCGGAGCCAGTCGGTGGGGCCAAATTGGCGCACTGGTTGGCATGGCCATTGGCTTTTTAGTGCTAACTAGCACCATTCCCGTGGTGGGGCCAGTCCTTGGCATTATTCTGGGCACCATGCTAGGGGCCATTGTTGGGGAGTTTTTACACCGCCGCGATCTGGAACTGCAACCCCGTACTCGGCAATCCTTCAAAGTTGGATTGGCCATTCTCGTTGGGAGTCTGGTGGGCAATCTGCTGCAAGGGGTACTAGCCCTCATCGCCATCGGGGTGTTTCTTTGGGAGACCTGGTCTACAGTTTATGGCTAAGCGGCCCCGATTGAGGGTAGATTTACGAACGGTTGATTGGCAAAACTGTCGTGATGGGAGCGATCGCCCCTGAAAATAATATTTAATACGGAGCATCTAGTGCTTTTGACAGAGAACTGGGCACACTAAACTTGATAGTTGGTGCATCTGCCCGGTAGCTTCAGACGCCGGGCTTCCTCATACCTAAAGCCCTTGAAGGGTAGCAAGTATTGATTGACGACAAGCACAGTTGTTTGCAACGCACAAAAGCCATGCAACACTGCCCCGTTCCTCCCATCGTTTGGGTGACCAATATCTTGGTGGCGAATATCTTAGTGGCGAATATCTTGGTTAAAAAGGGTTGAAATCGATGGCTGATCTAGACATGCTGAAAGTCTTAACAAAAGGAGTCGATGCCTGGAATGAATGGCGACAAACCCATATGAGGGGACTGGGGATGCGGCCTGACTTTAGTGGTGTGGATTTATCTGGCATTAACTTGCGTAATGCCGATTTACGCCGAGCCATTTTTGCTGGAAGCAATCTCTATCAAGCCAATCTAGCGGAAGCCGACTTGGATCGGGCCAATTTCCTAGAAGCTAACTTAGAACAAGCCAACCTATGCCATGCGAATCTAAGCCGAGCTAACTTAGAACAAGCCAACCTAGACTTGGCCGATTGCCGTCTCGTCAATTTTAGCCAAGCCACTCTGACCAAGGCAACGTTGAAACGCACCCAACTGAGTCAGGCGAATTTCACCCGCGCTAGCCTGAGCCGATTAGACTTGCGGGGATTGGATCTTCGGTCAGCTGATCTCAGTGAGGTAGATGCTCAGAGAACTAAATTTGCCCTAGCCGACTTGCGGAAAGTCGTCTGCCGAGCCGCTAACCTCAGACGCGCTGACTTGCGGGGAACGGACCTGTGTCAAGCCACCTTTATCAGCACCAATCTAACTGGGGCAAAGCTGGATCATTCCTATCTCAGTCGGGCGAACCTACGGGGCTGTAACCTAGCGGATGCTAGTATCACTAATGCTGACATATACGAAACAAACTTGACCCGCGCCAATCTAACAGGAGTTGATTTTCATGGCTCCAATCTCCAGGAAGCGATTCGTTAAGGTACAGAGGTTTAAAGACTGCGGAAAAATTTCCCCCTGAAATTTAGTGATGGTTAAGCTGGTTGCCACTTAATTCAACCCCCTGACTCCCCAACGCCAACGCCCTACCCCTCCAACATCTGCAACTTATACAAACTCGCATAAAGTCCTTCCTGCCGCAGAAGTTCATCGTGGCTTCCCATTTCCACTAACTGCCCCTGTTTCAGCACCAAAATCCGATCCACATTGCGAATGGTGGATAAGCGGTGAGCAATAATAATCGCCGTCCGCTCCTTCAGGAGCGTTTCCAGTGCCTCTTGAATCATCGACTCTGTGACCACATCTAAATTAGCGGTCGCTTCATCTAGCACCAGCAGGGACGGATTTCGCACCGCCGCCCGGGCAAAGGCTAAAAGCTGTTTCTGGCCCCCGGATAGATTTGTCCCTCGCTGCCGCAGGAGGGTGTCGTATCCTTGGGGCAACTGTTCAATAAATCGGGCCACATTGGTTGCTTCTGCCGCCTGTTTGATTTCTTCCAGGGAATAGGGTTCTCCCAGGGAAATATTGCGTTTGATATCCCCCGCAAACAGAAACCCATCTTGCAAAATAATTGCCATTCGTCGCCGCAGTTCGGCTTGGGGCAGATCTCGAATATCCACCCCATCGAGCAGAATTTGGCCCCGATTGATGTCATACAAACGGCTCAGCAGTCGGATAATCGAGCTTTTACCAGCCCCAGTTGGTCCCACCAAGGCCACCTTCTCACCCGGCTCAATCGTGAAAGTCAGGTCTCGAAGAACAAAATCGTCTTCTTTGTAACCAAACCAAACCTGATCAAATTCGATCCGACCTCTAGTCTGAGCATCGGTGGGGGACAGTCGAGATGACAACTGGGAAGAATGATGGTCAGCCCGTTCCGCATCACGAATTTCGATCGGTTCAGCTAGCAAATCATTCACCCGCTCCAGTGAGGTCAATCCGGCTTGAATGGCGGTGAATTTCTCGGCAAACTGGCGCAGGGGATCGAACAACCGCTGGGCAAAGAGAATAAACGTGGTTAGTTGGCCTAGCTCGATCACCTCTTGCTTGACTAGCAGCCCCCCTTGCCACAGTACTCCAGCGATCGCCACCAGCGAAATCCACTCCAACGTAGCCGATACCGCTGAATCAAAAAAGATGGTTCGATCGACCTGCTGCACGTAGCGTTGGTTAATGGAGCGGTACATTTCAGCGTTGAACCGTTCCCGGCGGAATAGCTGAACAATGCCCACTCCGACAATATTCTCTTGTAAGTTGGAATTGAGGATAGATAGCTCTTCCCTGGCTTTATAGTTGGCCTTGCGGTACTGCTGCTGGAAATACACAATCAAGACCGTGACGGGCAACAACATCAGGAGCAGCAACGAAGCCAATCGCCAGTCCCGCAGAAACATCGCTGCAACGATGACCAACATACTAAACAGATCGCCCACAATACCGATGGCCCCTGTGGAAAACACATCCCCTAATGCTTCCACATCGCTGGTCAATCGGGTGATGAGCTTGCCAACAGGGGTGCGATCAAAGAAGCGAGAGGAGAGGGAGGTCACATGGTCAAACAAATCATTCCGGATATCTGCAGTAATGTATTGGCCCACCTTCTGGACCTGATACCCCTGAAAGCCCGTGAGAGTGAGCTTGATGGTAATGGTAAGGGCCAACAAAATAACAATACTTTGAATTCCTCGACTGAGAGCTTGGTTCTGAAGAAACCAGAGAATTTCATTGGATTCTCCCCGCAGTAGCGAAACGACCTGCCCAATCAAAATCGGCTGAACCGCATCAGCGATCGCCAGCGGGATTAACAGCCCCATCGCCAAAAACAATAACATTCGGTGCTTCAGGGCATAGGGAACCAGGATACGGGCCAAACGCCAATCGGTCTGTTGCCCCCTACTTGCCTCATTTACGCTCGCTGTCTTTCCTGTGATCATAAGCCCAACCCAATTGAATATGATTGAATAATTCTGACAAATAGGGCAGTTTAAAGGGTGTCCACGAACTTTTGTCAGACCGCCCACCCACCTTAATCTTGCACCAACATGCCATGAAAGACTGAGAATCGTGCTCTGTAGGATCAGTAGGAATATGAAAATTTAATACAAGAGCAGTGTGGTTCTTACGTAATTGACGTGGAGTTTCTTGTATCGTTTAGTACCACAATATTGCCCATCGATAGGTTCGCCAGGTAACTTCGATACCCTATCTTCTCCAGTTATCATAAGCAAGATACATTCTTGTAAGATTCATGAAAAAGTATAGACATATATTGCGCATATGGATATATTAGCGTATTACGAAAGTCAACACTGGTATGAGTTTAGGAACAACATTGCTGTTCCTTCACTCGTCTGACATAAAGATGAACGGTATAAAAACGAACAAATTATCCACAGGTATAAAAGTAACTAATGGATGCCTCAATTATTGTGGTCGGCAAGTCGTCTCTTCATCACACCCTGAATATCCTACTCACTGATATGCCGGACTGGGTCGTGGCTAAGGCAACCGATATGCTTGAGGCTAAGGAACTGATCAGCGCTCAACAACCGGATATTCTGATGATTGATGCTAGCGATAGCGCCAGCTTGGAGCTATCACAGTGGGTCCATACCCAAAGCCGTCTATCCTGGATTTACCAAATTTTTGTCGGAGTGATTGGCTCAACCGAGCAAGGCACCGCCCCAGTTAGCTCTAATCCCACCAGCGAACGTCTTGACTGTCTCGATTACGCAACTACAGCCTTAAATCAGGGAGCAGACAGCTACTTGCCCTTGCCTAAAGTTCCTGAGCAGGGAATGACCGATCAGTCTGACCCCATTTTTGCTAAGACCCGACAGCATATGATTGCCCAAATTCAAGCTGGATTGCGACGGGTCAAGAATGATCGTGAATTAGTACAAACCAACGATCTGCTATCGGCGATCGCCCTTTCTGATCCCCTCACAGAGTTAAATAACCGCCGCGCCTTCGATTGGGAACTCCCCCGGCAAGTCAAAATAGCCCGTGCTCAGACTATCCCAATCAGTTTGCTCATGCTCGATATTGACTTTTTCAAGCGGATCAATGACGAGCATGGCCATCTGGTTGGCGACCAAGTTCTCCGCATGGTCGCCAACCGCCTCCGCCATAATCTGCGGTTCTACGACACGCCCTTCCGCTACGGCGGTGAAGAGTTCTCAATTATGCTCAGCAACACAGATTTGCCTGAAGCCACGATCATTGGCCAACGCATTTGCCGTTTAATGGCAGAGCAGCCCTTCGTCATTGATCCATCTTTACAACTAATGGTCACGTTGAGCATTGGCGGTGCATCGCTCCGGCCTGACGATTCAGACGATGGGTTAAGCTTGCTACAACGGGCCGATCAAAACTTGCTGGCCGCCAAAAATAATGGCCGGAATCAAATGATCAGCAGTAATACTGTTTCCACGGCTTCATCCACTAAAACATTGCTGGGTGGTGGAGCCAGGGATACGCTTAAACTATCGATGTCTCTCCCAACCCAGTAAGCCAACCCCAGTCAGCAAGCTGATTGACCGCAAAAGATGACTGCGTAGGTTGGGTTGAGGGAACGTTGGCGTAGCTTTGCCTTTGGCAATAACCCAACCCCAGTCAGCTTTTGCTCTAAATCCGCCCTAATCTATCGGAAACATGCCACAGCGCTCAGATCTGTTATCGGAGGAGACGGCAAGCGATCGCCAACCCGCCTGCCATAACGACCGATCCTTGAGCAGTTGAGCATTGATCCAAAATCGAACCGTCTGATCACAAGAAGCCACCATTTCTGCAAACACCCAGCGGTCTTGATTTTTTCGGTTGGCCACCTGAAAATGTCTCCACCCCCACATCTCCACTGCTGCGGTCCATTTAGATCCCACCAGGTGAGGAAATCGTTGCTTTTTTGCCATATTATCCTGACTATAGCTCTAATATTAAGAATATTGTATTTGTATCTGGGGGAAAAACCACCATAAAGTACTGTTGCGAAAAGTACTGTGCCGTCAGCCTACATTGTAACGATACGTATCAGCATCATCTCTACTTTTCTTCAGCCATTTGGCGGAAAATGATCCATATAGTTAGCGGAACTCTTTTACTAGCTGTGATCTGTTACCGTGTAGTTGTGTATATACGCGGAAAGATAGCAGTAGTAAAATAGACCCAACATTGTAATGACGTACGGAGATGAGCCGTTAAACCCTTAGTTTGCTGCTCTTGCCATTCATCGTTACAGCAGTGGCCAGGAGAAGGCTCAAGCACGTGATGTTTTGCCGGAATCCGGTTGTGGTCTATGCTACTCCAAGATCTTCCCTGCTACTAAAGTCCCTCAGAGCTGATTGAGCTGCCCATTTTAATTTCCCTTAAGGACAGTAACCTCTGACCCCGGCCCTATTCAGGGCAAAGTTTGGTCGAAGGCGTTACAATCTTGGGTATGCTTGCAGCTCACACCATCCCCACTGTCTTGATAGCTGACCTCTCAAATATTCAGACGAGCAGAATACTGGATTTACAGATTGTTACATCCTGTGACCGATTGGTTCTAGATCAGTAATTTTACGGCTGAGTTTCCACTATTTGTCTGTTTGTGAGATATAACAGTGGTTGACAGTGAGGAATTCGATTGTGGGAAGATTCGGTTTATATTTTCCCCTGGTTAGGTAGTATTAGCGCTAGCATCTTGTTGTCTTGAATTGTTGTCTTGAACTGTAGGAGTACGAGGAATCCGGCATGACCCAGGCTAAAAGTGTAATTGGAACAGTCGTTCAACTTGACAGTGAGCCAGACATATTGGTACTCCAAGAGAGTGATGATGAAAATGAAGGTGGTTCTGTTGACTCTGAGGAGGCGACTGATAAGAAAGGCGTAAAGGGTCGGGCATCTCGTCGCCGAGTTCAGGCAAAGAAAAAACACTACACGGAGGATTCAATTCGTTTATACCTGCAAGAGATTGGCCGCATCCGACTACTGCGGGCGGACGAAGAGATTGAATTAGCCCGTAAGATTGCAGACTTGTTGGAGTTAGAGCGCATCCGCGAAAAGCTGGCGGATGACCTAGAGCGAGAGCCAATGGATGCGGAATGGGCTGAGAAAGTGGATATGCCCCTATCGTCATTCCGACGACGGCTCTTTTTAGGCCGTAGAGCGAAGGACAAGATGGTTCAGTCCAATCTGCGCTTGGTGGTCTCCATTGCCAAGAAGTACATGAACCGGGGGCTCTCCTTTCAGGACTTGATTCAAGAAGGCAGTTTGGGATTGATTCGGGCTGCCGAAAAGTTTGACCACGAAAAGGGCTACAAGTTTTCGACCTACGCAACCTGGTGGATTCGTCAGGCCATTACACGGGCGATCGCTGACCAGTCACGGACGATCCGCCTTCCGGTTCACTTGTACGAAACCATCTCCCGCATCAAGAAGACGACCAAGTTGCTGTCCCAAGAAATGGGCCGGAAGCCAACTGAAGAAGAAATTGCTACCAAGATGGAAATGACCATCGAAAAGTTGCGGTTTATCGCCAAGTCAGCCCAGCTTCCTATTTCCCTAGAAACTCCGATTGGTAAAGAGGAAGATTCTCGTCTAGGCGATTTTATCGAGTCAGATGGCGAAACCCCAGAAGACCAAGTGTCTAAAAGCCTGTTGCGCGAAGATTTGGAGAGCGTTTTGGATACCCTCAGTCCCCGTGAACGGGATGTATTGCGGCTTCGCTATGGCTTGGATGATGGCCGCATGAAGACCCTAGAGGAGATTGGCCAAATTTTCAACGTGACTCGTGAGCGTATTCGCCAGATTGAGGCCAAAGCGTTACGGAAGCTGCGCCATCCCAACCGCAATAGTGTGCTCAAAGAGTACATCCGCTAGGGCAGATCCTTGAGCATTGCATAGCAAAAAGGGCTTCTCTTGGACGGGAGGAGCCTTTTTTTAGTGTTTTTTTCGGAGGTGAAATAATCGATACTTGTAGGATGGGTTAGCGCTGATTGACTGACAAAACTGCCTAAAACCTTGTCCCTGCCTTGGGTCAGGAGACCTGACCCCTACATTGTCCCAATCTCTTGTAGGGGAGCGGTTTCCGCGCCCAAGCCC
>JBFRWC010000217.1:0-17909 GCA_051439365.1 Leptolyngbyaceae cyanobacterium | reverse complement strand
GAGGTGGGGTGTAGGGGAGTGGGGGAGTGGGGGAGTGGGGGAGTGGGGGAGTGAGGGAGTGGGGGAGTGAGGGAGTGAGGGAGTGGGGGAGTGGGGACAACTGAGAAGGTGGCGCGCCCGGTGCGGGGATATCCGACTTCTAGGCTTGTTCCCTCAGGGTGTAAAAACTCCTGGGCGATCGCTTCTGCGATAAACTCCTCAGATTGGGTGGCATCAAAATCCAACACCTTCCCCCGCAGTCCTGGCCACTCGCTGCACGCCGTCTTCACCAGCCCCTGACATCCCCCCGCCAAGGGTGAGCCTGGACCACACTGTTCTCCTCGGCCAAAGGTACCGCCCAACACCGATGCGGTCAGGATCATACCTGTAGAGGCCACATTCCCCTTAAAATCCTGACCACAGAGTTGCAACAGATGGAATAACCCTTTAACTTGAATCTGAGCCAGATGTTGCCAATCCTGTAATGTCTCAATGACTGAGGCCACCATCAACGGGGCCAGGTGCAAAATACCGCCAATCTTTTGATGATGACTTAACCTTAGATGGTCAAGCTGTTGGGCTAAGGCAACGGGGTCATTCAATTTCTGGCTGTCTAGGAGGCTGACTGTTGCTCCCTGCTGGCTGAGTTGATCGACGACCTGGGTGGCGATCGCTGCACTGAGACGCGCACGCCTATCTGTGGTGACGAGGATGATGCCATCAGGTCGTTGGGGTGCTTGAGCCGTCAGGGGCGTGGGATTTGCGCGAAAGACGAACCGGGGACATCCTGGCTTATCCTGGTCTGGCGGGGTGATATTTGGGTTTGAGAGATCGGGGTTTGAGAGATCGGGGGCGATCGCCTCAGCCCTCATCTGGGTCGGGTCTTGAGAGACGGCTTGAGCTGGTGCCTCAGAACCCACCTCACGAGCAATGGCGAGGAGCGCCGCCACCAAAGCATTAATTGACTTTACCCGGCTAACCTGCTCCATCTGATCATCCAACCGCTGAGTAACAGGAGCAGGCAACTGTTGTCGTAATGTCCCAAAGATCTCCGTACGTCGGATTGAATCAATCCCCAAATCAGCTTCTAAATCCAAGTCCAGCCCCAGCATATCCGGTGGATAGCCCGTGTTCTCGCTGATTAGATCCACCAAAAGCTGGGTCAGGTTGGCCTCGTTCAGTGCAGGAGCTGACTGAGGCGACTCTTTCACCTCCGGTTCTAATGAACTCTGATCGGTGTGATAGTCCACAGCCGCGACCGATGGGGCAAGGGGAGGCGTTTGCTCCCGGTTAAGGGCAGTTCCTGCCGAGGGGGACGCAACTGAGAGGGGGGCAACTGGGGGCGCGGGTGGCACAGGTTGAGGGGACTGAGGCGGTTGTGGCAGTTGTGGGACCATCTGCGGGGCTATCCCCTGAACTGGAGCCGTAGACTGGGCCTGAGCTATCCCATTATTCAGCCTGGGGTTCAGACCATTATTCAACCCAGGATTCAAAAACTGACCCATCACTTGCTCTTGCACCATCAAGAATTGACGCATCGTTTCTTGATACATTTGATAGGCTTTGAGAGCCGCTGCTGCATTGGGTGCTTCAACTGTGCCTGAAAAATGACCCGTACCCGGATAATGGCTTGGGTTAGGGGACGTGGCAAATATGGGCGAGGCTCCAGGCATCGGGGTGCCATTGGCGTGATAATTGATGGGGGCGGCAAGGGGATCAGCGGAGGCGGCAGGATTAGCTGAAGAAGGAGTGGCGGAAGCAGATATAGGGAAATTGGTCATAGAAACTGGAGAGGAAGGGGAAACGGCAGTCTTCCGATTGGAGGAGTGGGGCGCGGTGGGTGGGCGATCGGGCTGGGCTGGATCTGGAGCGGCTGAGGTTTGACCCGTGGCTTGGGTGAGCAATGGCAGCTTGCCCAGAGCGCCAACAGAGTCTTGATGGGGCCGAGCATAGGTGCCACTGACGAACCAGGTGGTAGCGGCAGGCGGTGACGGACGGGTGGTTTCAACCAGGCGCGAGAGATTGAGCAACTGCACTGATCGCCCTTGAAACAGAGCGGTCAGCTTGAGCGGAACTCCCTGACTCAGCAATTGGCCTAGGCCCAACAGTAACCCCCGTAGTCCTCGCCCTTGTCCATCCAACGACACTGCCGTGTATGCGTCCTCACGGGTTCGATCAGTACGGGTTCGATCATTGGGCAAAATCTGGTTCACCAAATTTGTTAAGACATTTTTTGGCCCCAGTTCAATAAATACCCGTGCCCCATCTTGATACATTTGCTCGATTTGCTCGACAAACCGAACAGGCTGGGCCAAATGTTGGCTAATGCGATCGCGGATCGCGTCTGAAGTTGATTCATAAGGGCGAGCCGTGCTGTTGGCATAGATGGGGATTTGGGGAGGGTGGAGGGGAAGGGGCGCGATCGCCGCTGCCAACGCTTCAACCACGGGACTCACTTGGGGTGAATGGAACGCCGCCGCCACATTGAGCAATTTTACGTCGATGCCTTGATTCGCCGCATCTTGCATCGCCTGTTGCACGACTGAGCGTTCCCCGGAAATAATGCACTGCTGCGGGGCGTTGTGGTTGGCTAAGACAATGCCGGGAAACTTACGACAAAGCGCCTCAACCTGCTCACGACCCATGGATATAGCGGCCATTGCCCCAGTTCCAGGGGGCAGGTCGCTGACGTCATCCTGTGCTTGATGCTGACTCTCAGGCTGGCTTCCCTGGGTCTCAAGGTGGTCCGCGACCAGTCGTCCCCGTAAGGCCGATAGGCGGAAGAATGCCTCGCGCTCCAATACCCCAGCACAATGGAGCGCACTTAACTCTCCATAACTATGGCCAGCCACCATCGTGGGTTCCAACCCCAGTCGGGTAGCCAAATCCAAGAAGCCTGCCGAAATCGTGCCTAAGGCAGGTTGGGCCACCTGGGTTTGGGTTAAGTCCTGCTTGTATCGGTCTTTCTCAGCCTCCGTGTAGGCTCCCGGTGGATAAATCAATTGGCTCAGCATCCCAGAAAACTCAGGATAGAGCAGTTGATCCGCTGCGGCCAAGACCGATCGCAATTCTGGGAAGTAGAGCGCCGCTTCTCGCGCCATATTGGGATATTGTGATCCTTGGCCAGGAAACAAAAAAGCGATCGGGCGCTGCCGCACTTGAGCCTGATTCCCCCACACCATCTGGGTCGGTAGTTTTCCACCGGGGCGATCGGGATCATGCAGAAATGTCAACGCCGCTTCTAGGGCTTCTTCCAAGGCCAAGGGGGAGTTGGACTGGGGTTGACGACCGACGCTGGGCCGATGGGATAAATCATCCGCTACCACCAAGCAGAGGCACAGAGGACAATCTTGGCGTTGTTCCGCCTGTTTCGCATAGGTAAAGGCTAAATCCCGGAGGGTGGGGCGGGCACCCTGGGCCAATGCCTGTTGCAAATGAGTGAGTTGCTGCACCAGGTCTGTTTGGCTTTTATCTCGGAACACCAAAAGCTCATAGGGCCAGATTGGGCTACCAACTGGAGGCTGACGACAATCCCCCTGATATTCTTCCACCACCGCATGAACATTGGTGCCTCCAAAGCCAAAGGCGCTCAAGCCAGCCCGACGGGGATAATGGGGATGAGGCAACCAGGGACGAGCCTGACGCAATAGAAAAACAGGAGTGTCGGGATCAGCGATCGGGTCAAGGGGACGCTCTACGCCATAGTGGGGCGGTAACACCTGATGATGGAGGGCTAAAGCCGTTTTGATCAGCCCTGCAATTCCGGCCACTGCTTTGGTATGACCAATCAGCGTTTTCACCGACCCCAGGGCGCAGGATTTGGCCGCTGCCCCATGTTGCGTCAAGGTCGTGGTGATGGTTTCCAACTCGGCGCGATCGCCCACCACTGTCCCGGTGCCGTGAGCCTCAACCATTCCCAGAGTATTCGGATTAATGCCAGCCCGCTCATAGGCCCGTGTTAAGGCTCTCATTTGGCCCTGGGGTCTTGGGGCGGTCAGTCCTAACGCCTTGCCATCACTTGACCCCGCCACTGCCCGTAAAACAGCATAGATGCGATCGCCATCTCGTTCAGCATCCGCCAGTCGCTTAAGAATCACAACTCCTGTCCCCTCGCCAATGGCAATACCATCCGCATCCTGATCAAACGTACGCGGTTGGCCCTGGGGAGACAGAGCCTGAGTTTTACTAAAGGCAACAAAGGCATAGGGCGACTGGGTCGTGTCCACCGCCCCCGCAATCACCAGATTACTGTGGCCATTGGCCAATTCCTGCACCGCCAAATCAATAGCACTGAGCGAAGACGCACAGGCCGAATCCACCGTTAAATTTTTGCCCCCCAGATCCAAGCGATTGGCAATTCGCCCCGACACTACATTATCGAGAGTGCCGGGATAGGTCGCCTCGGTCCACTCCGGCAGATGGTCCCAAGGCGTAGCCCCCCCACTCCCGTTATCTCCTAGGTCTACCTTGGCCTGATCCGATCTAGGGGATAATGGCAAATTCTGAATGCAAAGGGGCAGCAAGGTACGGGTAATAAATAAATGACCAAAGGTGCCCCCGCCACCATCGGCATTGGCAAAAATCACGGCGGTATTTTCTCGATCGTAATGACCATCGCCATAGCCTGCATCGTCTAGTGCCCGTTGAGCTGTGGCTAGGGCTAGCAGTTGGGCCGGAGCGATCGACTTCATCACCTTGGGGGGAATCCCAAAGACCATTGGATCGAAGGGCATATCATTGATAAACCCACCCCATTTGGAATAAGACTTGTCGGGAGCCTTGGGGTCAGGATCATAGTACAGATGCCAATCCCACTGGTCAGCGGGAACCTCAGTAATGGCATTCACCTGATTCAAGATATTTTGCCAAAACTCACCAGGATTTTGAGATCCAGGCAACACCGAAGCCATCCCGATAATCGCAATGGGCACCGCCTCCGAGACGGGTATTTGGGCGTTACCCCTTCCTTGAGTGATGGGGATTGAGGCCGCTTTCCGGTCTCTCTGTTCACTAGCCCCTTGCGCCTCCGGCTCAATCTCTGGCCCAATCTCCGGCCCAATCTGTGGCTTAATCTGGGGGCCACAGACAGCTTCATGTAATTGGGCGATCGCGCAGGTACCTTGGCGCAACAGGGCCACTTGCCCCATCATGTACATCCCTCGCTGCCATTGGCGATCGCCAGCCAACGCCGCCAACTGACCCTGAGTGTCCCGTTCAAGCCCCTTAGAGGCAACCCGTAACCGACCTAAGGTGAGCTTTTCCAATTCATCATGGAGCTTTTTGCCCGTTAGACCTGCCCGTAACAGGTGTCGTCGAGTCTGGATAAATTCATCGGTAAACGGAGAAGTGGTACAACGAATGGCATGACCCGGACCCAGTTGGAGATTCACCGTCTGATTGCACTGCTGGGCCGCTGTCTGAAACCGGGGCACCACTGCACCATGGACCACGGCCTCCGTAGTAAAAAGATACGCCGTGCCCATCAACGCCCCACAGCGAATACCACGTTCTGCCAGAGACACAATCATTCCATTAATCAGGCGGCTGGAGCAGGCATCATGGATACCTCCGGCAAACAACACATGGACCTGATCGGCCCACTGGGGTTGTACCTCCCTCAGTAACACCTCAATCATAGTTTCCCAGAGGACAAAGCTACCCAGCGGCCCAACATGACCGCCACATTCTCGGCCTTCAAAGACAAACCGCCGTGCGCCTTGGGCCAAGAACTGACTGAGGAGTTTGGGCGTGGGCACATGCAAATAGGTGGCAATCCCATTCGCCTCTAACTGGGCCGCTTGATCGGGGCGACCTCCTGCAATCAGGGCAAACGGCGGTTTAAAGTGATGCACCATGCGCAACTGTTCTGCCCGAAGATCAGGCGGCACAAAGCCTAAAATTCCCACTCCCCAAGGACGGCTGCCCAAAGTGGCTTGGGTTTCGCTCAGCAATGCCTCAACCTGAGGCTCACGCATCATCGCCAACGCTAACAAGGGCAGCGCCCCTTCTTTCGCAACAGCAGCGGCAAACGCGGTGGTGTCACTAACACGGGTCATTGGCCCTTGTACTAAAGGATAGCGGGTGCGGTGGGACTGGGCTAGGGGCGCATCTGGTCTCAGGGGTGGACAGGTTTGTGCTGCCGCGACCTGCTGTTCACTGGTTTGCAATAACGCCTGGATCAGACGACCTGTGGTTCTGTAGCGATCGCTCAGAGATGCGGCTAGGGCGATCGCCTGACCCACAGGCCATGCTAACGTTTGGCGCTCATCCCACCCCATTCGTTGAGCCGCTTGAACCCGCCAGTCCGCCTTAGAATCCGTTTCCTCGCCATCAGGCCCCAATTCTAGGGTTTGCGCCAATTGCTGCAACGCCTGAGCGCCTGTGAGGTGGGGACGCATCAGCACTCGGCAGGGTTGGCCCAAGCCTTCCCCTAACAGGACAGCCTCCTGACCTTTGCACGTGCGTAGCCATTGCTGCTGTTCTGTGGATAGGGGAGATTCCGCCATCAACCACAACTGATCGGCCAGCACCACCCCCGCTGCCCCCGCGTTCCGACAGGCCGCCGCCGTATGCAAGCCAATGCCCCCCTGGACATAGACTGGGTAAGGCTGGCTGGTCAACAGTTTTTGGGTCAACACAAACGCAGAAATCGGGCCGACCCAACCACCACACTCCGTTCCCCGCGCCAAAATGCCCTTGATCGGGAGCGATCGCCCCTGAATCTCCTCCAGTTTCTGCAAAGAGAGATCCAGGTCAATCCCCGATATTTCCAGCACTCCCGTTCGCAACGGAGAACGGTCAGAGAGTAAGGTGTCCAGTGTCGTCGGATCAGCCGTTTCCCAATCGGTCAGCACCAACCAGTGAGGCCGGGGCGTGGCCTGATCTGAAGCTAACTGCTCTAAAAATACTTGCCCCATCGCTGCCTGATCTACGGAAAATCTCAAACCTAAAGGAACAGAAGGCTCCAGACGCGCCAATAATTGGGTCAAATTCCGACGGATCTGGGGCTCGTCTTGCTCTGAATGGAACTCTAGGTTCAGAACCGCAACCCCACCAGCACGGGCCGCAGCGAGGGCTAGCCCTGGATGAGCCAGTCCCGCCGGAGTATTCAACAAGCAAGTAAAACCTGACATAAATTCCACGATTAGATGAGAACCCTACTTTAGCTAGACTAGTCAAAATACTGGGGCTGAGTGCCCCCGCAATAGTAGCTCTACTCCAATCCCTAGGCAAGTCTATATCTAAGTATAGAGTTCTTCAAAAATAGGTAGGGGGACTCATTTCAGCCCTCCCTTCTGGTGTTAACTTGCTGTGTCGCCTCGATTACTAGGAACGTGCTTTTGTATTAAGCTATGGTTCTAGCCGCTGATCCACCCATCGTTTGGCTTTACGGACCGCGATCGCCCGAGTCAGTTCGCAAGGGGTGGCGATCGCACTGCCCCACTGATGGTCTACCCAAGCCGCAAAAACAGGGTAATCTTCAAAGATATCCTGAGCAATCTGAATCTGATAACCACGGTAGGTAAATGATAAGACGATATGAGAATAATGGGGATCGGCAATCATGACATCTCCGAAGGACTCACCTTGGCAACTCAAAAATGCTCCCAACCTGGAAAAGCATTGTCTGCCATCGTAATGGACCAGACTATTCTGGACTGTTCAGGATAGGCCGTAAAGTATGGGGGAAAGGTCAGCTGAAAAGGGGCTGTCGCTTACCAGTTCTTATTTCGCTACAATGGGTAGACCTTGGCACCAGCCTTGAGCCATGTGCCGCAGCGATTGATCGTGAACTCTTGGTGTCTTGGGTTAGGATAGTCAGCCAAATAGCCGTGACTCTAGTTTCCATCAATCCTTCCTCGTCTTGCTGTATGTTAATCCTGCCATGACCGTTACTACTGCTGTTGAATTCCAAGATTACTTTGATGTTGTCGTTGTCGGAGCGGGGCATTCCGGCTGTGAGGCGGCGCTGGCAGCGGCTCGGTTAGGCTGTCGGACCCTAATGCTGACGCTGAATTTGGACAAAATCGCATGGCAACCGTGTAACCCTGCGGTGGGCGGACCTGCTAAAACCCAGTTAACCAATGAGGTGGATGCTCTAGGTGGCGAAATCGGTAAGATGGCCGATCGCACCTATCTGCAAAAGCGGGTGCTCAATTCTTCACGGGGGCCAGCAGTGTGGGCGTTGCGGGCACAAACGGACAAGCGGGAATATGCCAAAGTGATGCGAGAGATCGTGGAAAATCAGGAGAATCTGATCGTCCGCGAGGGCATGGTGACGGATTTGGTACTGGGCAAGAATGACGAAGTTGTGGGGGTGCAAACCTACTTTGGGGTTGGGTTTGAGTGCAAAGCCGTGGTGCTAACCACCGGAACTTTTTTGGGTGGGGTGATTTGGATTGGCAACAAGTC
The DNA here is from genome assembly GCA_051439365.1 of Leptolyngbyaceae cyanobacterium. Classification (GTDB taxonomy): domain Bacteria; phylum Cyanobacteriota; class Cyanobacteriia; order CAKZMO01; family CAKZMO01; genus JAAHGY01. Next base: position 9,518 of record JBFRWC010000217.1, on the reverse strand, counting down.
GATGGCGGCGGGGCGGGCGGGAGAATTTGCCGCAGATGGGCTGACGGATACCTTAAATCGCTTGGGCTTTGAAACCGGACGACTAAAAACGGGAACTCCGGCGCGGGTGGATAAGCGATCGGTAGACTACAGTAAGATGGAAGCGCAACCGCCGGATGAGCAGGTGCGCTGGTTTAGCTTTGACCCTGAGGTCTGGGTCAAACGGGAGCAGATGAATTGCTATCTCACTCGCACTACGGCAGAAACCCATCGCTTGATTCAGGACAATCTGCATTTGTCCCCCATTTACGGCGGCTGGGTCGGTTCCAAAGGGCCGCGCTATTGTCCCAGTATCGAAGACAAAATTGTTCGCTTTAAGGACAAGGATTCTCACCAGATTTTTATTGAACCGGAGGGGCGAGATATCCCCGAATTGTATATTCAAGGGTTTTCCACCGGATTGCCGGAGAGCTTGCAGTTGGCCATGTTGCGATCGCTCCCTGGTATGGAACAGTGTCGGATGATGCGCCCTGCCTACGCTGTCGAGTACGACTACCTCCCCGCCACCCAATGCTATCCCACGATGATGACCAAGAAAATCGAGGGACTGTTTGCAGCGGGGCAAATCAATGGCACGACGGGCTACGAGGAAGCAGCGGCCCAGGGTATTGTAGCAGGGATCAATGCGGTCAAATTGGTGCGGGGGGAAGAGATGATCATTCTGCCCCGTGAGAATAGCTACATCGGCACCCTGCTAGATGATCTGTGTACTAAAGATTTGCGGGAACCCTACCGGATGTTAACTTCGCGGTCAGAATATCGATTACTCTTGCGCTCGGACAATGCGGATCAGCGGTTGACTCCCTTGGGTCGGGAAGTAGGGCTGATTGGCGATCGCCGTTGGCAAGACTTCCAACGCAAGCAAGCCAATATTGTTGCGGAGAAAGAGCGCTTGGCTACGAATCGGGTCAAGGAACATGATCAGGTGGGGAAAGCGATCGCCACAGATACCGGAGTCAAAATTAAAAGCGCCATTACCTTAGCCGATCTGTTGCGTCGTCCCGGATTCCATTATGTCGATCTGGAGCGCTACGGATTGGGGAATTCAGAGCTAGCCAATGCTGAGCGAGAAGGGGCCGAAATCGACATCAAATACTCCGGCTACATCCAGCGGCAACAAAAGCAAATTGATCAGGTGAGTCGTCAAGCCAATCGTCACTTGCCCCAAGATTTGGATTACCATGCCATTCCTACTCTGTCGAAAGAATCACGGGAAAAGTTGGCAGCGGTGCGGCCCCTGACTGTCGGCCAAGCCACTCGCATTGGTGGAGTCAATCCCGCTGATATTAATGCGCTGCTAGTATATTTGGAGGTGCGCGATCGCCGCCAACCCTTAGCCACTCACGCACAGCAACTCTAGCTCATGTCCCCCAGATGGCGATCGCACTACCACTGACAATATCTTTTTCAAGGGATATATCATAGAGTCGGGCTAACATATACTAAGTTATTCACTGTGCCGAACCGGCACTGCCCACACCTACCGTCTGGGTCATCCGTTGGCGGAAGCGATCGTGAAACGGGCCAAAACTCGGGCGCTCCCAACCGCCACAGTTAAATTTGACTACGATGTCTATGAGGGGAAGGTAACTATTTTGGAGCCGTTGCGGGGACAGCAGGGGTTGCTATCGCTATCACTGTTTACGGTGGAGGCGTTGGAACAAGCGGAGGATCATCTGATTTTTGCAGCGATGACTGATGGGGGGCGATCGTTAGATGTTCAGCAAGCTCAGCGGTTGTTGTCGTTACCAGGGATGACGGTTGCTGAAAGGATTGAAGCCAGTTGTTTGGTGTCGGAGGAACGGCTGATGGCTATGACACAAGAGCAGCAACGACAGTTGAACAGGGAACGGCGCAGTGTTTGGTGGAAATGAAAGCTTGCCAGTGGGCTAATCTGAAAGTGGGCAATAACTTTACGGTCTATGGCATTGTTACCAATGGGGAGGGCTGGAAGTTTTACCGATTACAAGATAACGGTGAGGTTTGGGAAACCCTGTTATCTGGGATTGGAGAGATGGGCATTTTGTTGGGACGGCTCCGGGGCTTTTTTCAAGTCTGTGAGCAGAATTTAATAGGAGGTGGACATGGCTGAAGCTGTGGTAGGAATACAACCCAAGATTCTGGTGTGGGCGAGAGAAACGGCGGGATACTCGCTCGAAGAGGTTGCCCAAAAATTGAAGCGCGATCTGGCTGATATTGCTGATTGGGAAACGGGCAAGTCTGCCCCCACCTATGCCCAATTAGAAAAGCTGGCCTATGAGTTATATAAATGTCCTTTAGCGATTTTCTTCTTCCCTGAACCCCCTTAGAAACAGGAGTTTCAACCTGATTTTCCAGCGATATCAGATGAGGAGTTGGAGAAGCTATCACCCGATGTTCGCTATTTGTTGCGGTTAGGCTATGGAACTTATCTCCAGCTAAAGCAGCATTATGAAGATGAAATTTCGATACAAAAGAGGGTGGGCACTGTCCACCATTAACATCGGTTGGGTCGAGATGAAGAAACCCAACACCAAGAACCAATAAGACTCACAATGACGGCCAATGGCTAGAGATTTCTTTCATAATCAAGTAAAAGCAGCACTGGTTAAAGATGGATGGACAATTACCCATGATCCCTATTCCATCAAGATTAGTGAAGCAATTAAAGTTCAAATTGACTTAGGGGCAGAAAATGCGATCGCGGCCCAACGAGATCAGGAAAAAATTGCCGTTGAAATTAAAAGCTTTATTGCCGATTCAGATATCAGTGAATTTCATGTTGCCCTAGGTCAATATTTGAATTATTTACAGGCTCTAGAACTACAAGATCCAGAGAGAATTTTATATTTAGCGGTTCCAATAGATACCTACACTGAGTTTTTTCAAATTCCATTTATTCAACGAGCACTTAAACGACACAGCATGAATCTAATTGTTTATAACCCAATACAGGAGGCGATCGCACAATGGATAAAATCCAGTACTACCGACAACTAATCCGCGATATTTTGACAGAGGAGGCTACTCCTTACAATCATTCTAAGGACGTAGAAACAACACTAATTTTTGATGCCGAAAACGATCATTATCAACTGGCCTATATTGGCTGGGAAGATCAACAGCGTATTTTTGGTATTCTGCTCCATTTTGATATTAAAGATAGCAAGATTTGGATTCAGTATAATGGTACTGAGTTGCATATTGCTCAAATTCTGACTGAGAGAGGTGTGCCTAAAACCGATATTGTGATTGGCTTTCATTCGCCCTTTAAGCGGCAATTTAATGGGTATGCGATCGCCTAGGAATAACACAAACTATCATGTTTTTTTGAAGTGCCTACGGATGAAGAGGAAGAGTAATCATGAATCGCCATGTTAACGCTATTGCTGGACGCTTGAGTCTACGTAAACCCCAACGTGAGCCCTGGAAATATTCGATCGTATCTGTGAAATAATGCCCCCAAATAAGGTGGCGATCGTGATTCTATTTTAGCCACCATCAACAGCGAATTTCCCACCGTCACCAACTTTGAACGGGACTTTCCTTTCCTTCCCTGTGCTTTGCCTTAGCAACAGGTGTGGGTAAAACTCGCTTAATGGGCGCGTTTATCACTTACCTCCATCTAGCCCATGACATCAAGAATTTCTTCGTTCTAGCCCCTAATTTAACCATCTATAACAAGCTGATTACGGATTTTACCCCCACACATCCAAGTATGTTTTCAAGGGCATTTCCGAATTTGCCACCGATGCCCTCGAAATCATCACTGGTGACAACTATGAAATGAGGGCCAAAACCCTATTTGATGAACTAATCCGCTGCAAAATTAAAGCAATATACGAAAATATCTCTTTGGTGGTTTTTCAAGGTGCTTATATCCTATACAAAAATTCGATTTAGATAGTGAAAGACTGTTAACCATTATTCTGGAACGTGAGACTCTTAAATAGTTTCGGCCTGTTAAGGGGCAATCTCAAATCCGTTATCGCTGGAAAGGCGAACACCCGGAATACCAACCGGATTTTGTTGCCGAAACTGACGATACCATTTACATGGTAGAGGTGAAAATGAGTAGCCAGATGGATAATTTGGAGGTTTTGGTAAAAAGGGATGCGGCGGTGCAGTGGTGTCACCATGCATCCGACTACATGCAACAGCATGGCGATAAGCCATGGTACTACGGGTTGATTCCCCATAATGCGATCGCCGAAAATATGACACTAAAGGGGCTAGTTAATGCCTGGAGTATTGTCATGAACAATGGCCCCTTTGCCACTTAGGTTATGCTGGAAACTCTTCAATTCTACTCAGGATGATTCACCGCTTCGGGAGCGATCGCCCATCCCCTGTTTCCTTGCCACTGAATCGCCTCATGGGTATCCAATTGATACACAGGTGGTAATGCCACTGTTGGTAAAGAGGCAGGAGTGGCGGCGGTAATGATGGCTTGGTGAGGAGCGTGGGGGACAACTTGGGATTCAATGTCAGGGGCGATCGCCCATCCCGGCCAGTACCAGACATCACTAAGGGGAAGGGGGGTCACACCAACGACTCGGTGACGAGTCTCCTGATCACTCATATCTACATTCCCTAAATTTTCATCGGCACCCACTTGGAGCAAACCATTGGGTATCACCAGCCATACTTGCCCGTCCAGAGTCAGTTGAATGATCAGGGGGGTTGTGGATATCAGCGTCAAGTTTGCATCAGGGCCAAGGACTCTTTGATGAGGCAACCTAGGAACGATTGGGGGGAGGCCATTCTGGGGAACGAATGCTGGAGTGGGGACCACATCAGTGGTGAGGGCGGCGGTGGCGACGTCTCCGATTGGGGGTGACAGGGGATATAGATGGGATAGGGGGACGGTGTGATTCAGTTGGATCCAACGGCTTGTTGAGACCTCGGTGGGTGTGGTAGCGATCGCCCAATCAATCCGATTAATCCCCTGATGTCGCAAGAAGGGCAGCAGTTTGTACTGGATATCTGCGTCGCTGCCGGTGTTGATCAGGCCCACCCGCCCCCGATTCTGGATCACCATCAGTGGCGTTGTCTGGCGATATTGGCTGGCAGCCAGGCAGGTAATTGTTGTCGTGTGGAAGCGGCTGTAGGCAATGGGCACCACTAAACCCGTCAGCAAGGCCAGGATGGTACTCCATCGTACCATCGGACGCTGGAGCTTGGGGAGAACGGTTTGGTCTGATCCGGCCCAGAGGGTGAAGCCATACAGGGCATAAATCAGGATCAGTTGCCCGGTGGAGATGGTCCCCAGGGCGATCGCTTGACCGGGCAGGTGATTAAACCCCGCGACCATCGCCATCAGACCGTGAATCGGCCAGTAAAACAACCAGGCCAGCCCACTGCCGATTGGGGGTAAGAGAATGGCGATCGCCCCAGTCACCATACCGCCCAGACTAATCACGATAATCAGCGGGGTTGTCACCACACTCAACAGGGGACTGTAGGGCAAAATTGTCCCCATTGTCCGCAGCAAAATCGGCAGTGTCCAAATCATGGCGGCAATGGGAACGGCGATCGCCCCGGCGACTGCTGGTGGCAACCAATCTAGCTTTTGGCTGAGCCACGGCACTGTCACCACTAACCCCAAGGTGGCCAGAAAACTGAGCTGAAACCCCAAATCAAAGATCCACTGTGGATTCCACAATAGTAACAGGGCCGCAATCATCACTAGCGCCCCCACGGGTTTGAGTTGGCGCTCCTGCACTGCCGTCACCAACACCGCCAATCCTAAGAGCGCCGCTCGACAGACGGACGGTTGCAACCCGGTTAAGCTGACGTAACCCACTAAAGTTAAGCTCCCTAACCACAGCCGTTTTGAGGGGGAGAGCGATCGCCCCAAGGTCAGCACTAGGCCCAGCAAGAGCGAGACGTGGAAACCGGAAGCCGCCAGCACATGGGCCAATCCCGCCTGAATAAATTGGTCCGAGACCTCATAGGGCAAGTCCACTGCCTTGCGCCCCAATACCATTCCCGCTAGTAGTGGGCCTGCGGGACTATTTAAGCCTTGAACAAAGCTACGGATAATCCGCTGCCGAATCTGCCAAGTGGCTTGTTGCACACTGCGGCCTATTTCCTGCCAAGACGAGGGATCAGTGGGACGGATGCTAGAACGATAGTGGCTCACTTGCTGTAGCTCACCGCTAAATCCCACAAAAATGCCATCCCGTTCTAAATATTGCTGAAAGTCGAAGGCTCCAGGAATGGCAGCGGCTTGGGGCCGATACAATCGACCTTCGAGCTGAACGGCTGCACCGGGATACAGTCCAGTTCCCTGAAGCAGAGGAATGGTGGCGTAGACTTTGTGGGTGACGGCATTGAAACTGGCGAGATTGGGGCTAGCGAGATCGGAACTAGCGAGATCGGCATCGGCGATCGCCCCATCCTCATCACTCACTGACGGCAGGTCCGGGGTCTCAAGCTGAAGGGCATCCACGCCGAGGATAAACTTAACCCGCTGCCCACGGGTGAGACGAGGAGCATTGAGAACGCGACCTTGGATCTGCGCTGGTTGCGGAAAACTGGGTTGTTGCTGGAGCGGAATGCCTGAGAGCAGAGCCTCATAGGACGGCGATCGCCACTGCAAATACCATCCCGCACCCACACCGATAAGTCCAGCCATCATCCAGGCGAGCGATCGCGGTCCCATCCGCCACAACCGAGGCATGATCCCTGCGAGGAGCAATCCCGCGAGGGGCATCACTATCGTGCCCACGGCCAATCCCCCCAGCAAGGTCACGGTATCGGACCAAGCCGTCATCAGTAGCCCGACCATGTAGGCTATCACCAAGAGATAAATTGTTGCCACACCCATCTTGATTCACCCTGAGTTTTCAACGGACCTGTATTGTGTGGTTGCTGATCGCTGATACCACGTCCATCTTTCTCAGTATTCCCAGATTTAGCAGAAATCTACAGCCAATTTAAAATTGGTTATGGGATGAATGAAATCGGTGATTACAGTCAAATTGCCCAACCAATCCTAATCGCCCCCAGTGGTTTAGATGCCATTGGCCCCTGGTTCGCTGGGGAGGCTGAAAGCTTTACAAACTTGCTACCTGTAGGAAATTGGAACGGCATCAGCTTAAATGATTAAGGGAGAGCGGTGGGTTCATCTAACCCACCGTGTTACGCCCTCTGCTGAATAGTTCACAACCATGTGCCTTGGGGGAACCAGAATGAAATCGGTGATTACAGTCAAATTGCCCAACCAATCCTATGATGTGGCGATCGCCCCTGGCGGTTTAGATGCCATTGGTCCTTGGTTGGTAGGTGAGGGCGAAGGCTTTACTAACTTGCCACCTACGGGAAAAGCTTTGGGACAGCGGATGTTGTTGGTCTCGAACCCGACCGTATTTGACCATTATGGGGAGAGGGCGATCGCGTCCCTCAAGCAAGCTGGATTTGATGTCGATTCCTGTATCTTGCCCGATGGAGAACAACACAAGCACCTTGGCTCCATCCAAACCATCTATGACACCGCGCTAAAGCACCGTTTGGAGCGGTCCTCTACCCTAGTTTCCCTCGGTGGTGGCGTAATTGGAGATATGACCGGGTTTGCTGCTGCTACCTGGTTACGAGGGATTAACTTTGTCCAAATTCCCACCTCGTTGCTGGCAATGGTGGATGCCTCCATTGGGGGCAAAACTGGAGTGAACCATCCCCAAGGCAAAAATCTGATCGGCGCATTCTACCAACCTCGCCTCGTCTTAATTGATCCCCAAGTGCTGGTGACCCTGCCCCCACGGGAATTTCGAGCAGGCATGGCTGAGGTGGTCAAATACGGCATCATCTGGGATGCCGAGTTATTTGAGAAGCTAGAAGCCCAGGCTAGTCTCACTTGCCAAGCTAAAGTCAGCGAAGAACTGATGCAGTTGATTCTCACTCGCTCCTGTCAAGCCAAGGCGGATGTGGTGGGCCAAGATGAGAGAGAAGCTGGACTCCGAGCCATTTTGAACTATGGCCACACCATTGGCCATGCCATCGAAAGTTTGACCGGATACACCAGTGTGAACCACGGGGAAGCCGTCGCGATCGGGATGGTAGCAGCAGGCAAAATGGCGGCACAGATGTCCCTCTGGGAAGAGACCTGCGCTCAGCGGCAGGATCAACTGTTGGGGAAAATTGCCTTACCTACCCGCGCCCCTGCTGGATTGGACAGTAATGCGGTCTTGGATACGCTCCAAACCGATAAAAAGGTGAAAGCCGGCAAGGTCCGTTTTATCTTGCCCACCCGTATTGGCGAAGTGATGATCACTGACCAAGTATCATCGACTCAGGTGATGACCGCTCTGAAATATGTTTTAAGCTAGGTGTTTTCTGCCAACGAATGTACCGTTATAGGGTACTGTATAGATCAGAGGATATCTCAGAAAAATATGATCTGGTATTGTTCATTGGCCGCAAAACTGAGCAACTAGGATACCCCACTTTAAGGTCTAATTTTCATCCTCTGCATCATCTTCTTCCATTTCACAATCCTGATTATTGATACTGCCGTCAGGTAAGGTGGTGTCACAGAGTTTATTGTCAGTTAATACAAAACTATCGGTGATAGCATTCACTAAAGTCGCTCCACTAAAGTCGATATCATCAACCTCGGCTTCAGTAAAATCTACTCCGGTTAAATTCCCGCGCAGAAAAGCACTGTCGTTCACAATTGCATTTTGGAAAATTGAGTTGGACAGCGATACATCTCCGAAATAAGTATCGTCAATATTTGCTCCAGTAAAATCTGCCCCGGTCAGTATAGAATATGCAAAAATGGCACTATCCACCTCAGCATTTTGAAAAATTGCATGGGTTGCATCAACCTGGTTCAGGACTGTGTGGCTAGAAACTCTAAACTTTTCTTCTAATGGATGTCCAAGAACGCTTCTCCTATAGTCATTAACAGATAGATTGGCTTCAGTTAAATTGGCATGTTGCATATTGGCATAGTTGAATATGCTACCCCTTAGATCAGCTTCTACCAATTGTGCTCTTGATAAATCAGCGCCTTGGAACTGCCCAAAACGGACTTCTGCATTTGTTAAATCACTACCTGAAAAAGATGTGAAGATAAAGACTCCTCTATCCATTTCTGCATCTGTCAAATTAGTTTGGTTTAGATTTCCCCCCAGCACATAAGCTTTCTTCAACTCTGTCTCTTGAAGATTAGCACCTTCTAGATTAGAGCCTTCTAAATTTGCTCCATCGATATCTAGGCCACTTAAATCAGCACCTCGTAAGTCACAACGAATACAAACTTCTTCTTCCTGAAGTTGGTGTATAAGCAAAGATTGCTCAACAGGATCAACGTCTCCTTCAACATATAGAGTTATTTTTTGTAGCAGTTCTCTGTTGCCACCTTCTGGAACTGAAGAGGCAATTTGAGGATATAAGTAAGCTACAAATTCTTCACTAGAAGTGATGGTTAGTAAAGTACTAAGATTACCCAATTCTGTTGGTTGCTCTCTGACAAAATAAATGTCTATTTCACT
>JBFRWC010000216.1:0-14404 GCA_051439365.1 Leptolyngbyaceae cyanobacterium | reverse complement strand
AACACCTTTCCTTTTTGGTCAATTCGTATAAACATATAATCAAAAACTTTTTTTTTTTGCTTATTGGGGGGGAGGAACCCCCCCGGGGGGGGGTTTAAGCCACGCAAATTAAATGGCAATCAGCTTAACGCGGTTAGCCAAAGTATTCAGGTTCGTTTCCAGGTTTCCATTTGATATTGCAGCCAATACTAGGATACTGCTCGTTGCTGACAGCCTGCCCTGCTAGCACCGCATCAATTGCGGCCCGCAGATCTTGTCCGGTCACAGGAATATCATTGCTGGGGCGACTCTCATCCAACTGTCCCCGATAGACGAGGTGGCGATCGCCATCAAACAGAAAAAAATCAGGGGTACAAGCGGCTGTGTAAGTTTTGGCCACCTGTTGTGATGCGTCAAAGCAAACCGGAAACGCAAATCCAAGGGTTTCAGCCATCTCCTTGAGCTGTTCCGGTGCATCATCTGGATACTGCTCGATGTCGTTGGCGCTAATTGCCACAATTGCCACGTCTTTACTGGCATAGTCGTGGCCCAACTGGGCCAATTGGGTTTGCACATGCTTGATAAAAGGGCAGTGGCAGCAAATAAACATGAGCAAAATGGCCTGGGGCGTACCCAAGGTGGCCAGAGAAACTTGCTGCCCTGTTGTCACATCTTCCAACTCGAATTCAGGGGCGTTCGTTCCCAGAGCCATCATCGTTGAGGCCGTTAATACCATTGTGGATTCTCCTGGTTACAGCTATGTTGATCAATTGGGTAACACGTTGCACTGACCGTGGTGGCGTAACAAATGGTCGCATAAAACCAGAGCCACCATCGCCTCCACCATTGGCACGGCTCTAGGTAATACACAAGGATCGTGGCGGCCTTTGGCGGCTAATGTGGTTTCTGTTCCATCATGAGTCACCGTTTGTTGCTCTTTGCGGATCGTGGCCGTGGGCTTAAAGGCCACTCGAATCGTAATATGTTCGCCGTTGCTAATGCCGCCTTGGATTCCGCCCGATCGGTTGGTTCGGGTCCGGGTTTCACCTTGGTCGTCAATGTAAAATTCGTCGTTATGCTGACTTCCAGTGAGTAAGGTACCAGCAAACCCAGAACCGATTTCAAATCCTTTGCTGGCGGGCAACGACATCACACCCTTAGCTAAGTCCGCTTCTAATTTGTCGAACACTGGCGACCCCAATCCCTTGGGCAGATTGCGCACAACACACTCCACAACTCCGCCAATGGAGTCTCCCTCTTTCCCGGTTTGTTCAATTAAGCGAATCATCTGGGAGGCAATATCTTCGTCAGGGCAGCGGACGATATTGTTTTCCACTTGGGCCATTGTGACTGTGTTGGGGTCTACTTTTCCGACTAAGTCTTTGATGCGGATGACGTAGCCAATTACGTCTACATTGGCCACTTGGTGCAGGACTTTCTTGGCGATCGCCCCTGCTGCCACTCGTCCAATCGTTTCCCGTGCTGAGGACCGTCCCCCTCCCGTCCAATTACGAATCCCGTACTTTGCATCATAGGTGGCATCCGCATGGGAGGGGCGATAAGTCGTCGCCATCTGGCTATAGTCCTGAGACCGGGCATCCTTATTGCGGACCAGAATGGAGATAGGCGTACCCAACGTCTTCCCCTGAAAGACTCCTGAGAGGATCTCACAAGTATCCGTTTCCTTGCGGGGTGTCGTGATTTTGCTCTGCCCGGGTCGCCGCCGATCGAGATCAAACTGGATATCTTCTGCCGATAGTGCTAATCGGGGAGGGCAGCCGTCGATGATGACCCCAACTCCACCGCCGTGGGACTCCCCATAAGTGGTAATCCGAAACAAATGCCCAAAGGTATTACCCATAACTGATTCCAAACAAATACTATGAATAGAGTACCTAATCCTCAGCATCCGTAGCCAAACCCCACTCAGCACCCACCTCATCCCCAAGGATTTGACTTTTCCGCCCCCTCTCTCATCCGCCAAACTTAAAATCCCAGATTCTTTCGAAGTCCGGGATTCTTGGTCGTCACCTACCTATCACAGCCACCCTCTCAATACGTAGAGTCGCTGTTGCTGTTAGAACTCATTAACTCAGGATAAGAATCGGTCACAGGCAACGGCGCAGGCGCAGCAGCGGAGGAGTCTTTGGTGGTAATATGACCGTTGTAAGTTGCACCTGGTTCTACTTCTAGTGAACTAGAAGTGACATCTCCTTCCAGGCGTGCAGTATTCGTGATGTGCAAATGCCCCTGAATGTAAATCCGAGCGTTCAAAACTCCACGGACGACGAGATTTTGGGCTTTTAGCTCAGCACCTTCCACCAAACCGCCTTGAGCAATCTCCATATCACCCAGTACCTCCACATTACCGTGGACAATGCCATCTACACGCAAGTTGCCCTCAACATGTAAATCGCCTTGAAACTCGCTTTTCTCACCCAGATATGTGATAGAAGTTGATTGCCGCTGCCAAAACATATGTTTACCCTCAGGTTATCCCAAAATCTATGGATTCAGACCTTTACTAAAAGAGAGATATCTTAATCATCATGCCTTGCAGTTTAGTCTAAATATTCTGCGGGGTCTACTAATTCACCGTTCTTATACACAGAGTAGTGGAGATGGGTTCCGGTCGAACGCCCCGTATTCCCCATTAGCCCCACCACATCAGTGCGGTCAACTTCATCCCCGAGAGCCACCTTGAACTCCGATAAATGAGCGTACAGGGTCTCATAACCATAGCCATGATCGACTATCACATGATATCCATAACCCCGACCCCAATCTGCTGTGGTCACGATACCAGGGGCTGTGGCGTAAATAGGTGCGCCGGCTGGCCCTGCAAAATCAATTCCGCTGTGCATCTCATAACCCCAACCGAAGGGATTGCGACGAATCCCAAACGTGGAGGAAATTTCTAGATCTGCTTTGACTGGGCGAATGCTGGGTACGGCATTGGTCCGGGCAAACTCCTCTGCTAGGGTCTCGTTCAAAGCGGGTTTGACCTGCTGGTCTAGAGTGGAGGTGAGTGCAGGTAATCGCTCCTGCGCCGCTTGAAATAGTGCTTCTGGTTCCAGGGGAGCGCCCACTCCTCCCAAGGGAAGATGCGTAGACGATTGGGAGGATGTCTCAACTTCAGGCTCGGATTCAACAACTTCAGGCTCAGATTCAATCACGCTGTCCCCCTCTAACCCTGCTCGTTCACGGAGGAGGTCAATCTCGGTATCGAGGACTTCGATTTCCCGGAACACATCGTTGGCGGCTTGGCTGAGGGCCTGATTTTGAGCGGCCAACTCTTGATTCTGACGGTTTAACGAATAGACCCTACTGCCCAACCAGGCTAAGGGAGAAACGAGGGCGATCGCCATCAGCAGGAACAGAGCGCTTGGCCTTACCAGAATTGTGATTGGTAGCTGCCCAGTACGAGTGATCTGCACTGTACAAATACCAGGAGTGGGTCGATGCATTAAATCTCAATCAAATGTAAATTTACGTAATCACCTAGAGGCATAGTATCAGAAAATGTGTTTTTTCTTAATTTCCTTTTAAGAAGTAGAAATCTGATGTCTCTTGGTACAGACTGGCAATCCACGACTTTTGTTCCGAGAAATAGCTACAGAGAAATAGCTACAAAAAAGGCGCTCCTCGGTCGGGAACGCCTAGATATACTGATTGGTTCGGTTACATCAGAGAATCAGCCTTGGTTCTTGAAACCCTGGCTGATTACTCAAAAGCAGGAGATAGCTCTACCCTTTGATGGCAGGAGCCTCAACTGCCGCCAAATCTAAGGGGAAGTTGTGAGCATTACGCTCGTGCATCACTTCCATTCCCAAGTTAGCTCGGTTGATGATGTCGGCCCAAGTGCCAACAACCCGGCCTTGAGAGTCAATCACAGACTGGTTGAAGTTGAACCCGTTCAAGTTGAAGGCCATCGTGGAAATCCCCAAGGACGTAAACCAGATGCCGACAACAGGCCATGCACCCAAGAAGAAGTGCAAGGCACGAGAGTTGTTGAAGGAGGCATATTGGAAGATCAGACGACCGAAGTAGCCATGAGCCGCAACGATGTTGTAAGTCTCCTCTTCCTGCCCGAACTTGTACCCATAGTTCTGGGACTCAGACTCGGTGGTCTCACGAACCAAGCTAGACGTCACCAAAGAACCGTGCATGGCGGAGAACAAGGAACCACCGAATACACCCGCTACGCCCAACATGTGGAAGGGGTGCATCAAGATATTATGTTCAGCCTGGAACACCAACATGAAGTTGAACGTACCAGAGATACCCAAGGGCATGCCATCAGAGAAGGAACCTTGGCCCAAGGGATAGATCAAGAATACGGCAACAGCAGCGGACAAGGGAGCGGAGTAAGCCACACAGATCCAAGGACGCATCCCTAGACGGTAGGACAGTTCCCACTGACGACCCATGTAGGCAAAGATGCCAATGAGGAAGTGGAATACGACCATCTGGTAAGGACCGCCGTTGTACAACCACTCATCAAGGGAAGAGGCTTCCCAGATGGGGTAGAAGTGCAACCCGATCGCGTTGGAGGAGGGCACAACGGCACCAGAGATGATGTTGTTGCCATACATTAGGGAACCTGCAACAGGTTCACGAATCCCGTCGATGTCAACAACGGGAGCCGCAATGAAAGCGATGACGTAGCAGATGGTTGCGGTCAGAAGCGTGGGGATCATCAACACGCCGAACCAACCAACATAGATGCGGTTCTCGGTGCTGGTTACCCAGCCACAAAAGCGCTCCCAAACATTCGCATCGCTGCGATTTTGAATGGTAGTAGTCATGATAGATAAGGACTGAAATGTGCAAAAGAATATAAATCGTAGACCTGTCAAGCCAATCATCTTGGCTCAGAACCTACGTGTTATTTATCTTATTGACCCTTAAGAGAAATGCAACAGAATTCGCCAAAAAATTACGTTACTTAACTAAGAAATATAAAGCAAGCTTGAAAAAGATGGGTTTTGCCTTGGTTTTCTTTGCATAAGTTAACTGTTTGGGGTTTCGTGCCAGAGGCAATGGAGGTGTGGAGCGATCGCCATTCCCTAGTTTCCCCTCCCTGGCGTAAGAGGCGATGCCAACACAGAGCCCCGGCTTCTAAGAGAAGCCGGGGTTCTAAATAGATGACTCAGTTCAATGACATCCTAATCAGGGACGGATGATCAGTTCTGTAACGTCAGAGCTTATCCATCTGGGCTTTAAGATCTTCCAATTCGGCATCGACCACCTTGTCTTGAGGGGTTGCTTGGGTTGTCCCAGCAGGCAGTTGAGCCGTTTCTGCTGGCGTGCTGCCGCCCAGCATAGATGGTTTCATGGCTTCCAGTTCCAAATCCACATCGGAAGATTCCAATTCAGCGAACGCCGCATCGAGGCTGGCCCCACCTATTTCTGCCGCTGCCTGGGACTTGGCTTCCATCATCAAGACTTTTTCTTCCATGCGCTCAAAGGCTCCCATTGCGCTGCTAGTATTCATATTGCTCATACTGCTTTGCAATTGCTCGTTGGCTTTCGCGGCACTCACACGGGCCTTGAGCATATCTTTCTTGGTCTTGGCCTCAGAAATCTTGCCTTCTAGGGCAATCAAATTCTTCCGCATGGTATCCACTTGGGCGTTCTGCTGGTTGAGCTGGGTCTGTAGCCCTGTGGCGGCATCGGACTGAGCTTTCTTGCGACTAAGGGCCTCCCGTGCTAAGTTCTCATCCCCTTTTTGGAGGGCGAGTTGTGCCCGTTGGTGCCACTTGGTCGCTTCGTTGTTGGCTTGGGTGACTTGCTGCTGAACCCGCTTTTGACTGGCGATCGCCTGGGCTACCGCCTGCCGCATCTGCACCAGATCCTCCTGCATGTCAATAATCGCTTGTTCCAGAATTTTCTCTGGGTCTTCAGCAGCCCCAACCATTGCATTCAGGTTGGACCGAACAACGCGGCCTACGCGGTCAAACAATCCCATGATGTTATTTCCTTGTAATTAGACAATACGGACAGCAAAGAGGGTAATAGATTGAGTCTAAGTTCACACTTGAGGGAGCGCCATTCCCCAGCTTCTAAATTTCAACGCATGAACTGATCCTTTCCCAGTCTAATCCACTTCTGAGGGGAATGGCATTTCGTTGGTTACTGTAAAAGATCCCCGCTTTCTTTGAGAAACCGGGGATCTTTTACTCGCAGGGAGCGATCGCTCCCTGACTTCATTGAGTCGAGCTACCTATAGCTGGGGCACGTACCGTTCCTTCTCAGGAACCTCAGCGTACTCGGACACAATCTGGCGGAATTCATCCCCATCAATTGTCTCTTTCTCAATCAGCAGATCGACAAGGCGATCGATTACGCCCCGGTTTTCCCTGACAATTCGGCAGGCATCTTGATAGCAGGCTTCCACGATTACTCGCACTTGGCCATCAATCTGAGCCGCGATCTCATCGGAATACTCAGAACGAGTCATTAGGTCACGCCCCAAGAACACCTCACTCTGTTGACCTTCCAGGGAAAGTGGACCCAAATCAGACATGCCAAAACGAGTCACCATCTGACGGGCCATCCCAGTCACCTGTTGCAGGTCATTGCCTGCCCCAGTGGTCACTTCCGCATCACCAAAGATAACATCCTCAGCAGCACGTCCACCTAAGGCACCCGTAATTCTAGCCTTCAACTGGGCACGAGAGATCAAACCCTGGTCCTCATCCGGCGCAAACCAAGTCAATCCCCGCGCCTGACCCCTAGGAATCAACGTCACCTTCTGAACGGGATCATGTTCCTTAACCAAAGTCCCAATGATAGCGTGGCCCAGCTCGTGGTAAGCAATCAGGCGCTTACTCTTGCTATCAACCAAGGGCGTACCTTCCATTCCCGCAATCACCCGATCCACTGCGTCGTCGATCTCGGACATGGTGATGGCTTCCTTGCGACGACGAGCGGTCAAAATTGCCGCCTCGTTCAGCAAGTTCGCCAAGTCTGCTCCAGTAAACCCGGGCGTTCGGCGGGCAATGACATCGAGATTGATATCCTTAGAGAGCTTCTTGTTGCGAGCATGGACTCCGAGCACTTCCAGACGGCCTTTGATATCGGGGGGGTCAACCATCACCTGACGGTCGAAGCGTCCGGGCCGCAACAGGGCTGCATCCAACACGTCTACTCGGTTGGTGGCCGCGATGATGATAATCCCTGTGGTACCCTCGAATCCATCCATTTCGGTCACAAGCTGGTTCAGGGTTTGCTCCCGCTCGTCGTTACCACCGCCGATGCCTGCACCCCGCTGCCGACCCACGGCATCAATCTCATCAATAAAAATGATACAAGGAGCATTTTCCTTTGCTTTCTTAAATAGGTCACGCACCCGTGAGGCACCCACACCTACGAACATCTCGACGAACTCCGAACCGGAGATGCTGAAGAAAGGTACACCGGATTCGCCAGCGATCGCCTTCGCCAACAACGTTTTTCCTGTTCCTGGAGGGCCAACGAGCAGCACCCCTTTAGGAATTCGGGCACCCACAGCCGTGAACCGTTCCGGCTTCTTCAAGAACGTAACCACTTCCTGGAGTTCTTCCTTGGCCTCCTCAATCCCAGCCACATCGTCGAACATCACCCCAGTCTTCGCTTCCATTTGGAACCGGGCCTTCGACTTACCAAAATTCATCGCTTGGCCAGGACCACCGGGCGCATTACCCGAACGGCGGAACAGTAGGAATAGTCCGCCAATCAACAGCACTGGGAAGATTAGGTTACCCAGGATTCCCCACACCGCACTTTCAGGACGAGGAGGGTGAATGTCAAAGCTTACCCGCTTTTCTTTCAAATCCCCAATGAGTTCCGTCGTATTTCCAGGCAGTTCCACTCGTGCTCGCAGAACACCATCGCCGAGTTCAGGCTCTAACGCCTGCACAATGGCCGTACGTCCGCCATCGTATAAGTCAACACTGGTAATCTGCCCTGCTTCCAAACGGTTGAGGAACCGACCGTAGGTCATGCGAGATGCCGCTACGTTGCGATTGCTGTCAACCCCCGCAGGATTCGCCAGCGTTCCCTGCCACAAGAAAAAGCCAATGATCAAGATGGGAAAAGACCAGAGGAGAATGGTTCTCCAGGAAAGTTTCATAATGAGAATCGCCTCTAAACACTTACAAAATATGCGTCACGGCAGTGACAACACATGCTCTTCTACGACAGGCTGCCCTTGGCTCACGTGGACCAAGCGGCCCACAATCGCCCAAGGATACGAGTCAAAAAATATTATGAGTATAATCTTAACTAAATTTAACGTAACTCACAAAAAAATTATGTCGCCGCAGGCCACTGAGTTGATCGCTCTAGGCAGGGTGACTCGGTATCGCCCGATGCCCTCATATCCTAATCGTGATCTTTAACCATCTTACGCCAAACATCCCAAAACCCATACCAGGGCTAGGATTCTGAAAAATGAGAAATCTGGTTGGCTAGGGTTGACTTGTTTGGACAAATATGGGGGAGTCGTCTCAAAATGTGGCCCTTGAAACAGTCTTAACCTCAGGGATTGTCTAGCCTTTACGAAACCATAAATTTATCGTCAGGGTTGCTTAACCTCGATCTCATTCCCCAATATCGAATATCGACCGTCAATTTTGATCAACTCAAGACCTTGGGAGGAACTAATATGCATCAGCATATTGTCGAAATTTGTCAGACCTTGGTTAAAGCTGGGGCCGTCCCTGGTGCTGACTTTTCCGTCGATCCCGCCAATGGGGGGCTACGCCTGAACGAGGTCGGCTATCGCCTACTGTCCCGTCTATTTCCCGACATCGAGTGGGAAGACGTTACACAGAGGGTTCAGGCTGATTCGCAATCAACCATGCAAGAGCTACACCACCGCCTAGGTACCAATTTTGTCGATCGAATTTTAAGTTGCATCCAACAGCGAGTATCAGACTTACCACCAGCCCAAGCCACCTGTTACCTCACCCACATCCTCACCGGGGTAGAGTATCGAACGGGGATCTCGCTATATCACTTGTTGCTGCAAACAATTGATGCATCCCGGTTTATCTATCTCGAAACCTTATTAGCCGATGAAGCCGAGATCGAACCCTGTAACCTGTGGGTTGGCGATTTGGTGTGGGCAGCAGGGGGCGATCGCACCGAAGTAGAGTCCGATGGTGATGATGTGATCCTCACTGAGAGGGGGCTACAACTATTTGAGCAAGTCTGGGCTGGCGATAATGATGTCCATGAGGTGTGAAACGGTGAACGATATGACAGATCCTAAACAGAAGTGATGCGCCCACATCTCCAAAACCTCTAGAACTTACTTTCTACTCCCTCGGATTTCTAACTTCGACTACAGCCCCGTTTTCATCAAAAATCACATCGCCCCCCAGCTCACGGATATTATCAATAGCCCGTTGCCGGGTTGCGTCATCAAACGCATTGCTATAAATGGTCATCCAAGCATTCACCTGTACGGCCCGACTGGTGGGATTTGCCCGTAGGAACATTGCTGTCCCCGTGGAGACTTCGGCCACTAACCGACCTTCCTCGGTGTCGTATACAGCCGCCCATTCCCCCGCCATTTGATAGGAGTCTGCTGCTGCTGCTGGATCAGCGAGAAACAATAGCTCATCGGTGGCTTTCCAACGCCAGATAAAATAGGCCCGGTCGGGGACTTGGGGTAACAGATGGGGAAGATGTTGTTCCATAATTTCGACGGTGCGCTCTGGTTGTCCTGCATACAGGGTCGTGCTGCCGGATAGAAACAGATAGGCATCCCAGAAGTAAGGATCGTTTTTGAGAATGACCTCAAAGTATTTGGGGCTGAGGTTGTAGTTAGTGCGGTTCCGGACTTCGCTGTCGCCAAAGTATTGCAAAAATGCTAGAAAGGACCAATCAGCCATCAAGTTTTGGAAGCCTAGGGTAGGCAACCGCTTCCACAGATCTAGTCTTAAATTTTCTTGTGCGATCTGTTGTTCGAGATCTGCTTGTGATGAGGCAGCGGTTGTATCAGTCAGTTCTTGTAGGCGAGGTTGTTGCAGGAGAGCGATCGCACCTCCACACCCGAAAATCACGGCGATGGTGGTGAGCAGAGAGGTTAAACGGGTCTTCATAGCAGTCTTTAACAACACAGGATGGGTCACTGGGTACAGTGAAACACTAGAGTCAAGTATGCCCTCATTCAACAGCATTATTAACCTTAGTGTTGGGTGGACCGCTTGGGAGAGGCGCGGCGGAATGCATTGGTTGATCCGGGTGCCCAAAAATTGATTGCGGCAGAACAGTTATGACGCTGGTGCGATCGCCTCCCTTCTGGTGCCTTGTTGATCAACACCCCCCTTAACTTAAAACTGAGTTGAAGACTCTATAATGAGTCCAATGTGAGTCCGGCAAATTCCTATGACCCCTAAAACAGCCTACGATCCTCAGCTATCGGCTCCATCAGAACCCTCCACTTTGAGGGAAAACAGTTGGGTTCCTCCTCTTCCGCCTTCCTCTGACGACCTGATTTTTGATGATGGTGAACCTTTGGAAAGTAATCGCCACCGCATCGCCATGAATGTCCTCATTCGTGCGTTGAAATATCACTGGCGCGATCGCCAGGACCACTTCATTGGCGGCAATATGTTTATCTACTACAGCACCCGCCAAGTCCGCAACCAAGATTTTCGAGGACCAGATTTCTTTGCGGTGCTCAACACCACCCACAACCCCTCTCGCCAAGGATGGGTTGTCTGGGAGGAAGAGGGACGCTACCCCGATGTCATCATCGAACTGCTTTCGGACAGCACGGCGACAGTCGATCGCGGTCCCAAAAAGGAGCTATACGCTCAGGTCTTCAAAACCCGTGACTACTTCATTTACGATCCCTTTGATCCTGATGCCTTTCAAGGTTGGACCCTGGACTTTAACCAAGGCTATCGAGAACTGGTGCCCAACGAACAGGGCTACTTACGATCGGACGCTCTAGGGCTATGGCTAGGCCACTGGCATGGCTTCGTTGAAGACGATGAAACCACCTGGCTCCGTTTTTTTGATGGAGATGAAGAGTTGGTGCTTTTACCCGAAGAGGCTGCTCAGCAGCGGGTCGAACAGGCTCAGCAGCGGGTCGAACAAGCTCAGCAACAGGCAGAACAGGAACGCCAACAGCGGGAAGCCCTTCTAGCGAAACTGCGTGAGCGGGGGATCGACCCAGATATGCTTTAGCTCTGACTTCATAGAGGTTAGGCGATGGCACAACGCCACTCCAGAGGAGTATCGCCTAACCCACCCCATCACCCATCTGTCCAGAGGAGGAAGACGATTGGCAAAAGTGGCAGACCTAGGCAGTAAACGCTTGGTGCAAGTGGCTCCGGAGGGCTGGGTCCGTTGGGTGACACAGCAACCAGACCTCATGACGCAGGAACTGGTGCAAACGGAGTTCCAGTGGGTGAGCCGTGACACGGATGTGTTGGTGAAAGTGACCAGTCCTCGTTTGGGCGATTTTCTGGTATTGACGGAGTTTCAGCTTCGCCCCGATCGCCGCATGGCTCGTCGTATCCGCGCCTATGCCGCTTTAGCCGAAGAACGTTACGATTGCCCAGTCTATCCCGTGTTGATCAATATCTTGCCGACCACCCAAGCCCAAGCGGTAGCCAGTCGTTACGAGTCAGAGTTTTTGGGGTTGGTTGTGCGCCAAGACTACCGCACGATTAATCTTTGGGATATCGATGTCAACGTGGTCTTTGAACAACCGCTGCCCTCACTATTGCCCTTTGTCCCTATTTTGCAGGGTGGTGCGAACGAAGCAACGATTCGTCGAGCGTTAGGCCAGTTGCGAGACGATGAACAGTTGAGTGAACTAGAGTCGCTGCTGGCGTTTTTTGCTACATTCGTGTTAGATAGTGCTGTGGTCCAGGAGATTATGAGGTGGGATATGGCGATATTGCGGCAGTCACCCTGGTATCAAGAAATTTTGCAAGAGGGCGAAGCTAGAGGCGAAGCTAGAGGCGAAGCTAGAGGCTCAAAGCAGGCAGCTATGACTATTCTCTTGAAGCAACTGACGCGGCAGTTGGGGATTGATGCTGCTATCTGGCGGCAACGGTTGGAGTCTTTATCGGTGGCGCAACTGGAAACTTTGGCGGAAGCGTTGTTTGATTTTTCGACGGAGGCGGACTTGGAAGGGTGGCTGATGCAGGATGATCAACCATTTGAGGGATAGCGATCGCCCCCTCACTCAGCAAGTTAAGCAGGATCGCCTCCCACCCCTAAAATAGTACTTGATATCATCATTAACCTTAAAGCCTAGCTGAAGACCCTATATTGTTCATCCATGCCAGCCAAAGATATACTGCATGACAGTTTCAAGCACGCTCTAATGAAAGAGGGATGGACTATTACCCATGACCCTCTTGTTCTCAAAGTAGGGCGACGCAGTGTATTGGTCGATTTGGGTGCCCAAAAGCTGATTGCAGCAGAGCGTGGTCCCGATAAGATAGCAGTCGAGATTAAGACGTTTGCTGGACCATCGCCCATGAGTGAGTTAGAAAAGGCATGGGGACAGTTCTTCTTGTACACAAAAGTTTTGAGAAAACGCACTCCCGAACGTTTACTCTACTTAGCTGTCAGTGACACGATTTTTGAAACCTTGTTTGAAGAAGAGGCAGGTCAATTGTTACTGACAGAACCTGGTTTCCGGATCATTGTGTTTGATGAAACAACTGAGGAGATTACCCAATGGCATCCCCCAATCACTCCATAGAACATCCCGCTGGCGAGACTCCATCCCAGAGTCCTTTATCCACTAATTATCACGCCACAGAAGAACAAATGAATCAATGGCGGGAGACCCTCACGACAATTCTCCGATACTATGCTGGCTTACCTTATTCCTACGGTGAGATCAATAATCTCCTGATTATTAGTCAAGACCGCAATCATTTCATGCTGGTCAATGAGGGCTGGGACCAGCGGCGGCGAGTCTATGGCACGGTGGTTCATGCGGAAATTCGTGCTGGGAAAATTTGGATTCACTACGATGGAATTGAGGAGGGGATTACCGATGAGTTGGTGGAGGCTGGAGTCCCCAAACGATGCATTGTGTTGGCGTTTCACCCGATTCATATCCGAACTCATACGGGGTATGCGATCGCGTAACGCCACTCCAGAGGAGTATCGCCTAACCTGGAAGGTGTCACACAATCAATGGGTTGATGGCTTATCGGCATAATTCCTTCGGAAGATCCAACTGATTGGCCAACCGGGGAACTGATCGGCAGGTTCGGCGTGACGGGGTCAATCGTAAATTTTCTTGTGTAATCTGTCGCTCTAGGCCATGTTGCGATAAAACAGCAGTAGGATTAGTGAGTTATTGGAGTCGGGGTTGATTGAGGAGGGCGATCGCTCCAGATGGGAAAAGATTGACATTACATTGAGGGTAGCGGTTAGCCAATCTATGGTAGATATCCTAACTACTCTCTAATCTAATGTAGAGAACAGAAATTAAAGATGTCCCTATCATTTGATAAATATGACGGCACGTATATCATCCGGTAGTATTGTTTGGCTAGCTTCTTATCCCAAATCAGGCAGCACATGGGTGAGATTTCTCTTATACAATCTGTTATTTGGCTCTCCTGAATCCATAACTGAAGTGGAAAATGCTATCCCAGATATACATACTGCTCTTGAGGAAGTTAATTATGCTTCAAAAGTTGATGAGATTGTTGAAAATATTTTGTGTTATG
Source organism: Leptolyngbyaceae cyanobacterium (assembly GCA_051439365.1). GTDB lineage: Bacteria > Cyanobacteriota > Cyanobacteriia > CAKZMO01 > CAKZMO01 > JAAHGY01. Next base: position 719 of record JBFRWC010000216.1, on the reverse strand, counting down.
AAAGTATCTTGCTCAAGACCCACTTCAAATTTGATGTTCTGACAGATCCATCATTTTTCAATCTACTGAAAAGTACGGCAGGGTTTATCTATATTATTCGCAATCCATTAGATGTTTTGACTTCCAACATGGATTATTGGCAGTTACGCTGCGCTGAAAAAATTAATGAGATTGGCTTACATGACTTTCAAACCCATTATGTCCAACAGTTTATTGATGAAGAAAGCAATAGAAACTCGAGAAAACTAGGTCATTATGGTTCTTGGGATAAACACGTTAACTCTTGGATAGAAAATAGTTGGAATATTCCTTGTCTAACTTTGCGATATGAGGATTTAGTAAACAACACTTCGCAACAGGTAAGTAGAGTTTCAAAATTCCTGAATCTAGCTTTAGATAGTCAGAGTATAGATATGGCAGTAGAGAATAGCTCTTTAGCTAAGCTGAGGCGGCTAGCACAAAAAGAAAATGATAGTAAAAAAAAGACAGTATTTGACCAGTTAAGCGGTGAATTAGCTTGCCAAGACGATTATGGATCTTCAAACACACATGAAGTTTCACAAGAAACCTGTGTTTTGTCTGCCTCACACATTAAGGAAGTGCAAGTAAAATTCAGGGAACAGATGATAAGATTTGAATATCTCCAAGTTGATGACTTCTTTCCTTTGAAAAGCAAATTTGAATCTGCTCTAGGGCCTAACTTGTCCGAAGACGTGAAC
>JBFRWC010000215.1:0-14027 GCA_051439365.1 Leptolyngbyaceae cyanobacterium | reverse complement strand
TTGTGGGTTGATTCCCTTTTTTGTTTGTTTGTTTTGTGGTTGGTGTTTTTTTTTATTTCTTTTTTTTTTTGTGTGGGGGGGGGTCCCACCCCCCCCACCACCCAGCCTTATATGCTGTTACGGATTCACCAGCAGCGTATAGTCATACCGCATCCCTGGCTCAAAGGCTCCAACCCACACTTTGTATTCCCCAGCAGGCCAATTGCGCCCCTGCACTAGGGCATCAGCCCCCTCTCCTTCGTCATCCCCACAATAAATTGCACCCTCTGGACTTTGGATCAGCAGCGTTGTATCTTGGCCCCCACTGTTGATTTCGATCGTAATTTGTCCAGAGGGTCCAGTGAGTTCCAAAATGTGGTCTGGGCTGGAATCGGCATAGCCCACGCACGGGCGATCGTCCTGATCTTCCGGGGCGATCGCAGCAGCCAGGGACACTGACCCCCCCGTGTACCCTTGAGTAGACTCAGTACTGGATGCGGCAATGCGGATGCGACCAAAGTTGGCATTGGCGCTGGCGTTACGCCACTCCACAGGGAGAACTGCCCCCATTCCCATACCTAGAATGACCGCGATCCATAGACTGGATACAAGGGCACAACGCTGTCCTAGACGGGACCCCTTTCTCCTTTGCCACCAGCAACGATGATGACTGAGGATATCAGAGCAATATTGTCGAAACATAAGAAACAACAACCTCCTGCAATCATTGTTAGCTAAACCACAAGCACACGACTGGTTTAAGGTGAAACAAGCTATCTCAGTCATATCTTAGTCACCCTACCACTAAGGATATACAAGTGACACATGATATTTCCCGATAGCTTGAGTAAGCTTTACAACGCAGTGTGCTGGATTAAGATAACCCATCACAGTAAGTCCGGTTATTTTCAGAAATCTCCTTTATCTATACCTAATAAGCTAAAACTATTTTAGTTTGCGTACTTCGGGGGCTGAACCCCGCCAGCGGCGGGGTTCAGCCACGCAAATTAAATGGCAATCAGCTTAATCTATGTTTAAGGCCCCTTGGTCAGCAAGCTGCCGCTTCTGGGTTGGAGTCAATCCTCGCACATCGGTAAACAAGGCTCCCTCTACGTTGCATCCTTCCAAACGAGCCCCGCTCAGTGAGGCTCCTTCCAAATTGGCATGGCGGAGGTCCGATCCTTCTAATTGGGCCTCCGATAAGTCAGCCGCTTCTAGTGTTGTGCCAAACAACGAGGTGTGGCGCAAGTTGGCTCGACTCAATTTGGCCCCAAAGGCCATTGCCCAATCGAGGGTTGCCTCCTCTAAGTTGGCTTTGGAAAGATTGGCCCGTTCAAGGTTGATGCCGATCCCGTTCACTCGTGCCAAACTCGCGGCGACTAACTGGGTTTCGCCCAGATCTGCATGGTCTAAGCTGGCCCCATCCATGACAGCTCCGGCAAGTCGAGCGCGATACCAATAACTACGGGGCATGGTGGCATTGGCAAATGAACAGTGGCTAAAATCGCTACTTTGGAAGTTTGCCTCGATGAGGCTGGTTTGCTCAAAGTTGGTCGCTTTGCCACAGGCTTCTTGAAAATTGGCCCCATTCAAGGTTGCGTTTTTCAGCATGGCCCGACTGAGCATGGCATTGTGGAAATTGGCGCGATCGCCCTTCACTCCTCGAAAATCAGTTCCCTTGCAGATTGCCCGCACGAGCTGGGTCTCCGTCAACGTTGCCGCTGCAAAGCAACTGCCAGAGATATCCGCTTGGGTCAGCGTTGCTTGACTAAAGTTTGCTTGCCGACAGTGGGCTAGAGAGAGATTGGACCGCCGCAAATAAGCGTGTTCCAGGGACACCTGTTCTAAGTTGGCACCCTGTAAGTCAATATTGCTCAACTCGGAGGAATGCAAAGACTGTCCCCGATCAAGATGGGCAAGGACTTCTGAAATAGTGAATTGGGCCATGTTTTTAAGTAGGATTCCTTGGCTGAATGTAAAAGAACGGGAATTAAATCAGTTGTAAACTGGCTATGCTCGGTGCGTTCCGCTGGTGCTAACAACACCCGACGAGTTGACACGTTGTTTCTCCCCATGCCAAAAAGAGTTGGGGTTAGACCTAAAGTGTCTATGGCTATACGGAGGATAAACAGACAAAAATGTATCCACCTTTACAGTTTAATGTTTTTCTCCCTAAATTGCCCAGAGATTTACATTTTTTTGTATTGGCTGATACTGTTTAGCGAGTGGTGATATCCCAAGGAATCATGGGGTCTTTGGAAATATGCTGGGACACTTCAATCGCGCCATATTGATTAAGATGACTGGGGTCTGAGAAATAACTACGATGGTTTGCATCGGGTAGCCACAGTTGGCCCAAGTCCCGGAAGATAAAGTACTCCTGTTGGAGGGCGAGGTCGAGCATGTATTGGCGGAACGTTTGCTCGTAGGCAATCCGAAACGGGTCCAGGTATTCCTCGGTGAGCGGCATGTTGATGAAAACGATGGGGATTTGGTAAGTCTGCCCCAAGGCGACCAGGGTTTGCAATGCATCACCTTGGCGACCCTCTAGTTGGAAGTTGCTATAGTCTCTGTCGTAGTTGCCAGCGACTCTGGCGTATTGCTGATAATACTGGGCGGGATCAAATCGGACGGGCAAGGGCAAAAAGCCATCAGCGTCAATGTTGTCGATGGCACTGAGGCTGGCGGGAGTGTCGATTAGGGGAGCGGCAAGAGGCACGATGGTCTGATCCACCGTATTGCTGGGGTGGCTGGCATTGTTAGGGATGCCGTTGTCGGGTGACTCAGGGGGGGCGATCGCCATCGACCCATTGCCTAAATCCCGGCCCCTAGCAGCGCCTGAAGGTGAGGGTAATAGGGCTGTAAGTCCTTGCTGTAAGACGGCTTTGAGGCGATCGCGCTCATCGTAAGCTGTCGAAATATCCCCTAGGACATCACTCAACCGTTCATCTAATGCCTGGTAACTCTTGGATAGGGACCGGGCCAAATCATGAACGTTTTCAGGAGCGGGAGCCGATCGGCTCCCACTTGGGGTGACTGTCGCCACGACCGAGGGTCGAACTAAAGATCCCTCCAGCAGTTGCTCATAGCCCTCAGACGCGGCAATGCCATTGTAGGTGCGATCATCCCGCCCACTGTTAAAGGCTCGCGCTCCATCGGCCCAGATAATCAGCTTGGGGAGTTGTTCCGGTAAGAGGATTTCTTGCAGAATCAATTCAACCACCTGGGCGGTGGCACCATTGACCCCAAAGTTGAACACATCAGCATTGGCGTAACCCAAATCTGTCAATGCCTGCTCCAACACCACCGGATCAATCCCCCGTAAAGCGCGGGAACTCCCCAAAACTAAGACATCTGGCGGACCTACATCTAATAATCGTTGGTAGTAGAGCGCTAGTTTGTAATCCAACTGGTCGCTATTAAAACTGGGGTAGGGCGAATTGGCTAAGGTGGTGGGCGATCCTACCCCAGTTGCGGATAGCCTGGGGCTGGAATTGGAGGGGGGAGGGACGAGAGTTTGAGGGGGGGCTGAAGGACTGGGATCGGATGGCGACAACGGTGATGCTGGCTCTGCTGTCGCGGTAAATCCGCTGGCATCGAAAATACTATCATCGGAACTATGGTGCAATTCAATGGGGCCATCCTCTGCGGCCATCTGGATATCGGGGGAGGTCACCGCAGGATCAGCTGCCGCAGGATCAGCCGTCGTTGGCCCAACCGTTGGGTTAACTATTGGGTCAGCCGTTGGATCAATGGGAGGGGCAACGGGGAAGGTGGAAGCGATGTCACTGTCGGATTCGGATGCTGGGGATAATCCTGGCTCAGTAGGGGGCACGGCTTCCAGGTTGTTGCTTGCGGGTTCATTCCACTCTAGTGGACTCCTGGTGGGGGTCGTCGCTGGGCGATCTAGGGGCAGTCGGGCCAGTTGACGTAAACCCAAGTCCGTTTGCACCAAGGCAAGTGCCCCGACCGCTGCCCACACCATTGCGGTTTTGACGGTGGCATGGCGGGGGGCCGACCGTAGCATCAGTTCGGGGCTATCCGCAGTGGGCACGACGAGGTGGGTGGAGAGGAGCGATCGCCGCAACAGTCGGACCAGTCGTTGCCGCCACGTTTGCCAACGACTCCACAACTCTGACGGAGTGAGGTCGGGACGCAGCATGGGTTCTGCCGTTGGGGTCACTAATTCTGTGACATAGGCATCCGTGGCCGCAAATTGGGGCGTGGGTTCCGGCACCATTGCCGTGGATGTGCCCAACTCAATGATATGGTGCCAGCGGGGCTGGCGTTGTCCTGCTCGTCGGCCATAGAGCCGAATCCCTTGGATGCCTGGTAGCTCTAGAGACTGTAACAACCGCTCCATCTTGGGGACCACGTCAGCTTTGGCAGGACATAATGGGGCATCACACATCACATGGATGGTGTGAGGTTTGGTCAAGACTTGAATCCGAATTCCGCCTGTGGCTAGTTGGGCGTTCAAGTCAGGGTTGAGTAAGCGGCGCAGTAAGAAGGCGATCGCCTCCCCATCGCCATTGTTGGCCAGTTCCAGCGGCGTAACCGCCCGATCTAACTCATGTTTGGCAGGTAAATCCAGCCATTCCACCCATAGAGGAGTCGCACTCTCTTCGTGCTGACCATAGATCACGGCCCCATGAATGCCTTGGGGGGCCAAGTCCGTCAATAATGTTGTAATGGCGGCAGGGATCGATGGAGATGGGGAGTCGGCGATCGCTGGCTCTGTATCCGCTGCTTCTACGGCGGTGGCTTCTGCGGCGGCAGCTTCTGTGTCCGCTGGCTCTGTCGCACAACTGAGATGGAGCGTCGTATCTTTGAGAGTGGCTTCCAGCAGTTGGCTGTGGCAAGGTTGTAGCCGCTGGTTCACCAGCCGACTAATCGCCTCTACATCGCCCCATCGTGCCCAGTCTTGCAGCATGTCCTTTTGGGGCGTGAGGTCAATGCGCAAGATCCAGTCTGGGGTGCTTTCTCCGCTGACCTGGAATTGCAGGATGGCATCTTCAATATTGGCCAGGGAAAGGGCACGCAGTTGCCGAGCAATGGGCTTGCCCACTAAGGCTGCAGCAGGACAATAGGAACCACGACAAGTAATCCACAACCGATCTTTCGACTTCTGAGGGCGATCGCGCTGTACTTTCACCCGGACTTTCGCATTCACGCCCAAATCGGCCAGGATGTAGTGAAGATAATGGGCGATCGCGTTGGGGTGTCCTTGTTCGGCCAAGGTATACCAATCCGTTTGTTGGGGAACCGTGGCGAGGGCCGCGTCAGCCGTTTGTTCTCCCTCCGCGCCAGTTTGATCCGGCGAGACACCTTGATAGGGTTGGGGATGGCGCTGCGGTAGGGACATGAGGGGCATCGAAACGGTCCAGGCAGGTTGCTTAGCTCCTTTCATCCGGCCATAAATCCACAAATGGCGGATGCGAGAGGAACTCGCCCCTAAACATTGATTGAGCTCAACACAATCCACATGAGTCTGAAAATAGCGCCTGACCATCCGTTGTGACGGGGGACGTTCATCTGAGGGGTCCAGTGACTCACACAACACGTGCAAACTATGGCCTCGAACCCGTCCTTTGATGGACAAGTTGAGGTGCTGCCCATGCTGGGTAAGCCACTGAGCTAGGGACGATGCTCCGGTTGACGTAGGGTTATGCGATCGCCTTGGGTCCGACATCGCCTGGTTTGTAGAATGTGCCATTTAGAATTCGTTCCATCAAATAGCAAGGGCAATTCTTCATCGTAGACTCTAGCCTGTAGATTCCACATTAAGCACTTACCAGAAATTGTCAAGATTCCGAATCATTTTGGTTACAAATAAACAAGACAAGCTGATGACATACCTGGTTGAACCCCCCGGTTTTCCCCATCAGCCCCCCGGTTTCTCCAAGAAACCGGGGGGCCTGGAATTACTCGCCGACTTGAATGGCCAGTACTAATGATAAAAGCTTGTCATCACTGGGATGTAGGGTTAGTTGATAGGTTTGGTTGGGGCTAATATCAAATAATTCAACTCCAATACAACCGGCATCATCCCGATGACTCCGAGCTTCGCCAGCCGCACCGTTCAAAATCAAATGACTGGCACAGGGCACTCGGCTTTCTACCCGTAAGCGAGGGCTGGGCTGGAACTGATATGTCACCGTTACGTCGATATTCTCAACCGTGGCCGTGGTCCACTGGCGCTCAGCGCGGGGTCGTTGGCTAGATACCTTGAGGGTGAGGTCATCTAGGATTTCTGCGGCTGCCATCAAAGACAAGGCCATTTGTTGGACCGGGGTGGCCACATCATAATGAGACGGGAAGCCCTCAGTAGGGAGGCGATCGCCCCCATCCCGGAAACTGGGAGCTAAGACCAGTTGCGCCAAGTAGATCAACATCTCAGCTTCATCGGGGAAGAGGGACTCCACCGATTGCACCAACTTGACCCCTTGTTGCAGAGAACGGTGGGCGATTCCTTGGCACTGACCGAATAAGGTTGTCAACACTTGCTCTGGCATGGGCACAGGCAGACGCGATTGAATCTGCCGTATCCATGCAGACACGGGAGCCATGGTGACTGCAACCACTTCAGTCTCATAGTCCAACACCTCACTTTCCCAGGGAAAGAGGGGCGGATTTTGGGCAATTTCAGATTGCAACCGACGCTTCAACACAGCATAAAAACGATCTTGCACAGCAGACATCTCTCCGAGTTCAAACGATAACGAGTCCTCGCCAGAGGCTTGGGCCAAGGACGACAAAGTAGGTTGGCTAAAAGTTAACATGGTGTTATGAGTCTCAGCGTTATGCTGATGGACTGGGTTCATGGTTTGTTCTGTTTGGGATCGGACCTCAGAGGTATGCACGCCAGTAAACTCATGTGTACCAGTGGGATCACTGGTGGGTTCCCTTGATGGTTCCAAGGGGAGGTCTGAGGTCGGATTCTGTAGTAACCACACCAAAAACGCTTGGGCGGCATCTGCATCTCTATTCATTGCCTTCTGTCTTTGCTCCGGATACTGAATTGTTGCGGATGTCCCAGGCTTTTTCCAGCAATTTTGACCATTGTTTGTGCATTTGAGTCAGGGTGCAACCAATCTGTTGGGCGATCGCCTTATCCGTCCAGTTCTGTTGCTTCAGACTGAGCATTTCTCGCTGGGTTTCCGTCAGCACCGACTTGAAATAGGCCCACTTTTGAGGGGTGAGACCAAAGTTACGGTCTAAGTCGGCTTCTAGCCATTGATGCACTAATTCCCAATGATGGGACAAGGCAAAGCGTAATAAATGATACTTAAAGCGCTGTTGTAAGTAGTCCCGTTGTCGTGCCGTGAGTCCCAAAATAGCCTCAATTTCTTGAGCTGGGAGATCCTGCAACCGTAAGGCAAAATAGTCAGCACAGTCTTCTTGTTGCCGTTCTTCCAGATAGGCTAGCAGCCGCTCTGCCACCACTTCGCGTAAAGAATCTTCAGAGGATTCAGGGCCGAGAGCCACCATTTGTTCCCGTACTTGCTGGAGTGGGGCCATGTTCCACACCTGCTCGGTTTCATTGCCCCCGCCTTCTGCGGCCTGCTCAATATCCACCATCGTCTCTGGTGGCTGTTGCTTTGAAAAAGTTTGCGCTCGTAGGATAATTAATTGCTGGCTACGGCGACGAGGGAGGGGAATCCGCCGCTTGGCGTACCGTTCAGTAAACGCCATGTATTCCGCCAGTTCCAGCAAAGATCGGGGGCAATAGGTTTCTGCCATTTGATTTTCCCGCCGAAAGGCACTCAAGGCTTCCACATAAAAGTTTTGGAGAAAGTCCTCAATTAAGCTAAGGCGGGCATGATAGCTCGACTGGACTTGAGGCGGCGTGATATAGCGATAGACCACTGCACTCAAGGTGCTGTGCAGTTCGATCCGTCCCTGGCGTGATCCGGCTCGATAGTATTTCAAGCACTGTTTGATCCGGTGACGGGCCAAGTTATACAACCAGGCATTCACTTCCCCGGACGATTGAATCCGCTGACTTTCGCTACAAATACGATTGACTTCTTCCGTAATTCGACCTGTGACAGTCTGGCACTGTTTTTCGGATGCCTTCGTCGCTTGACGGAGTTGATCAAACACAAATTTGGAGAGTGCATCCACGCTTTCTACGCTTTCTCCCTGATGTTGACTAATGACCACGGCGCTAACTACTCAACTACACAGCACGAGCAAGGATTGTTCATTGAGTCTCACAATCATCTGGTCTTTACGCTGTACCTGCTCCAGGCCGGAACGGTGACAAGCTATAGTTGTTGTAGAACTGTCACAGTATCTATCAATACTGTGAGTGAACTGGACCAGCGACAGATGACCCTAGACCAACAAATCCAAGATCTAATTGACAATGCACCTCAAGATGGAACCACCCCTGCCCTGATGCAGGCGATCGCTCCAGCCATTCGTTCAATGGCGGTGCAACTAAAACACCCTGAGTACTACGTTCCACGAACGGTAGACGGCAGTTGGTTGATGGTCACCCTCAAAAATCGAAACCAACAGGCGGTAGAAAAAAATATTGTGTCTGCCTATGCAACCCTAAACGATGCAATGGTGGGAAGTAAAATTATGAGCAATCCCATGATTGATCCCCTCCCGATCCCTGTTACCCATATCTTATTTCACATGCTAGCGTTGAAGACGGTGGATAGTGTCATATTTTTTGAGACTCCAAATGATCTTCAGACGGGCACGGAAATTTTCCGGCAAACTATACAGGAGACGATTAGAGCTTATGTGAAGGCACAGCGATCGCCCCAGCCCCCTACGATTGTGTAGGAGATACCTTGACCCACTCTACTCGTCTGGTAGATAACACTCTATGTCTTATCACGGAGAATGAGAGGAAACATCCGTGAGAATGCGGGGGGACAATCTACGCTTCTCCGTAGTATCCCTAGGATGGTGGTGAATTTGGGTGGCGATCGCCATCTGCGATCGCCTCCTTATTGCTAAATATATTTAATACGTGAATGAGATGTCGGATCTTTCAGCCTACGATAATGTAGCTGCAGCCACATGGGTCAGGACGTTTTTGAGGAGTGCGATCGCTGTGCCCCTGTAAACCAAGTGGTCATGGATGATCTGCTACCTTGGGGATTCATTGATTAACAAATACTGCATCAATTCAACTTTAATTGAGTTAATCGGAAAATAGAGTGTTGTGCCAGCCTGTGACATTGGCTACCCCAGTCCCTACCTGCCTAGTCCAACCCCTAAAATAGATATCAATTTGTCAAACACTCAGGACAGGTATGCACCATGATGAATCCGCTACTCACCACGATTAGAAAGTATCACCGCCGTTTGCTCTATGGCATGATTGCTGCTGTCGTGGCCCTGGGGCTGATTGTTGGGACTGCGACCCCAGCCCCGGCTCAATCTTGGTTGGATCTGCTCTTTCGAGGGGTGCAAATTATTCAACTGTCGTCTATGAGCGATCGCCAAGAAATGCGCTAGGGGGGACAAATCAACGACCAAATTATTGGAGACGGTGAGGGGCAATTCCAACTCTACCAAAATGATACGATTGGAGCCTATGTGAAGCAGATTGGCGATCGCCTCGTTCCCTACAGCGACCGTCCTGAGCTGACTTATACCTTTCAAGTGGTTGATGATCCTGCGGTGAATGCCTTCGCCACCATGGGCGGCTACGTTTACGTCACCACAGGGTTGATGAAGGCGGCGGACAATGAGGCCCAGTTGGCTAGCGTTGTTGGCCATGAAATCGGCCACATTGTCGGCAAACATGCAGTCAAACAACTGCGACAGGCCGCGATCGCTCAAGGTGCAATGACCGCTGCCGGAGTGGAGGACAGCGTGTTGGTTAACATTGCCGTGGAGTTGGGGATCAGTCGGCCTCACAGCCGGGATGACGAACGGGAGGCCGATAGCTTGGGGTTGGTCAACATCACCAATGCGGGATATGCCCCCTCAGCCATGCCTGCCTTTATGGCCAAGTTGATGAGCGCAGGGTCTCCCCCCACTTTCTTGAGCACTCACCCATCTGTTAGTAGCCGAGTTGAAGATCTCAACGCCCAAATTGATCCTGCGATCGCCAACCAAGGCGGCGGGCTGGATGAAGTAGCCTACCAAAACACCGTTAGCGTGATTCCCTAGGAAATCTCACAAAATAAGTCCCAGAATGTCTAGTTGAGGGTAGGCGGGGAGTGCTCCCCCCAACACAGTCGGGGATAAACAACTATCTTCCTAAGGAGATCAATCAAACAAATTGTGGAGTACTCGTTGTTGCAGTCGGAACCGTAAAGTGAAACTGACTGCCTTTGCCCCGGCCCTCTGACACAGCCCAGATCTTACCCTCCAGCTTCTCAATGACCTGATAGCAAATGGCCAGTCCCAAGCCTGTGCCCCCCGTTGTTCGTCTTAGTGCCCCTTCCTCTTGGTGAAATCGATCGAAAACGGCTTCTAGTTGGTTGGGTTCAATGCCCCGACCCGTATCGGCCATGGTGATCTGCACGTACTCTTGATCATCACTCAAGGTGGCGGCGATTTCTACAGAACCCGATGGGTCTGTAAATTTGCAAGCATTGTCCAACAGCTTCGACAAAACCTCCACGAGCCACTCGCCATCGGCCCGAACAAACGGAAGATCAGCCGAAACATCAACTTCGATCGTTGGTATTTTTTCGCTCTGCTGATGGGTGCGGATGCTGCTGAGGGCCAATTCTATGCATTCTTCCATCGATAAGGCTTCCAAATTCCAGTCCACTCGCCCACTTTCTAGCTGGGAGAGGGTGAGAAAATCTTGCACAAGCTTACGTAACCGCTCTGCATCATTGAGCGCCGTGTTAAGCATGACTTGCTGGAGTTCTTGGGGCATGTCGGGTTCGGTGGCCAGACTCTCTAGGCAGACTTGAATGGTGGATAAGGGAGTGCGTAACTCGTGCCCGGTGATGGCAATCAGATTACTGCGAGTCCGCTCTAGGTCCGCCAGTTGTTGGTTCAGTGTTTCCAAGTTGGCATAGGCATCGGCTTGAATCAGGGCAATCCCCAGTTGGGCTGCGATCGCCTCCACCATTTTCAGATCATCTCCGTTCCAAGCCATGGGCCGGGTAGTCATCAGTTCGATCACCCCCATTAACCTTTCCTGATGGATAATGGGCACGATCATCCACCCCGCAATGTCATAGGTATCGATGAGCTGTTCTAGAGAGCGTAGGTCAATTGCGGTAAAGTCATTCACATTTTCGATGGCGATGGTCTCTTGGCGGTGGGCGATCGCCTGAAACAACGGACTTGATTCTAACGGCCACACTGAGCCAACACAGGAGATGAGGTGGGTTGCCCGTAAAAACTCGTGTTTGATCGTGTTGTAGCGATCCTGGGCACGGCATGGATAGATAAAACAGCGATCCACCTGCATGGTCTGGCCCAACTCCTGCACCGCTACCGAAAAAATCTGTTCGGGATCAAGGGACTGGCGAATGGCTGCGGTAATCAGGTTGACAAGGTGCTCCCGCCGACTTTGAGCCACAATAGCCCGATACGCCTTCGATAACTTGTACTGTCCTGCTTGCAGATAGGTGATCAGTCGTTGGGCAAATGGATCGGCATGGGATTCAGTCGGAGAGGGAGCCAGGTTGGTGAGAAACTCCGCCTTCGCCTCGGCAATTTTATCCGCTAGCTCAGGGCGATAGCCTAAAATTCGCTCCAGTAGAATCTCAGCCGCTTGGGCACTGACATTCTTGTCAAAGGTCCAGACCCCCTCAAAGCGACGGTTTTGGTCCATCGCAACGGGCAAACGTTCAGACTGCCCCTCAAAGTCTCGCATCTCACGGCAAATCAAACAGGCCGAATATCGAGGGCCAATCACCACCAGATGCCACTCATGACTTAAAGGGTCCGTTGGCGCAAAAGCGACTCGTTCATACTCCCCTGAACTATTGGCAAACCCCGTTTCTGGTGCCGATAGGACATAAACCTGGGACGTCAGGCGGGCAATGCGCCGATAGCGTTGCGCTTCTTGGCGATAGAATCGCTCCTGTTGAAAACTCGCAATCACGAGGCAAGACGTACTGCCAGCCAAAACTTGGTCTTCCATTGCGTGAGAAAGCGCAGTCAGGGAAGACTTGAAGTAGATCTGGGGGCGCAGATCCGGCAGCTTTTGGAGTAACTGATCTAGAACTGAAGTGGAAATGCTCATCAAACGGGCTGAATCAACCAAGCCAACACAGACTATGCAATGGACAACTGGGGACTAATAGAGCCAGTATAAACCTATCTTGACTAGGGTTAGACATAGAAAAAATATCCTTATAGATATCCTGATAAATATTCTTACGATCACTTTTGCGGTAAAGTTGTGTTATGCAAGATGATGATTTAACGTTACTAGATGCGATCGGGAGCTTAGAGAGTCCGCTTGACCAGTTACGCCCAAGCGAGGACGATGAGACTGATCCGGTTGATGTTGGTGAAATGCTAGGCTGGCTGGATTCTGATAGCTCACAGCAGCGAATGCTGGCTGCTCGTTTCTTCTGTGATGTGCAGGACGACAGGGCTGCAGCTCGGTTGGTTTACTTGATCTCCGACTCCTGTCCACTAGTGCGGGTGAGTGCTGCCTATGGCCTAGGTCGAAACCCTAGTGTCGAGGCAGTTGATGCTTTGATCCATCAGTTGCAGACTGATTGGAATGGATATGTTCGCAAAGGAATTGTCTGGGCATTAGGGAACTGCCGAGATATCCGGACGCTGGACCCCCTGATTCATGCGCTCAAGCAAGATATTTCAGCTGTTCGGTTGTGGTCTGCGAGCGCCTTGGCCCAGATGGTATTTGTCAGCTACGACGCGACGATCACAGCCATTCCCGCTTTAATTGAGGCCATGCTACGGGATTCAGTCTCAGCCGTTCGCAGTAATTGTGCTTGGTCTATTGGCCAACTTTGTCGAGAGTTGCCGTCTAACGTCATTTACGCCACTGCGGTGGATGCTCTGATTGAGACCTTTGCTGAAGATGAGGATTTGGGGGTCAGGGAAGACGCCCGTGCGGCGGTGCTGAAGCTGGTAGACACTCGCGGCTTGCAGGTGATCGAAGAAATTGAGCTGGATGGGTTGCTCTAGGAGTCGCCCAGGGAATATCGCGATCGCCATATTGGGTCGGATGTTTTTGTGGGGGAGGGTTGGGGGAGACGGAGTCGCGATCGCCCTTTCCCAGCCTCAACTTGCATCATGAGGCGCGATCGCTCAACTAACAACTGAATGAACTGAGCGATCGTCATCTAGTAATTCCCATGTTTCCCCCCCTTTATCTAAAGGTATTGAGCGATCGCCTATATTCATGTGTCTTGGACTTTTCAGTCAACCTATCTAAAATTGCTCAAGCAGTCGATCATACTCGGCGTGCGATCCAAGCCAGAACCAAATCACCGTATCGTTTTCTAACTGACCTACAGCCCGATAGTCCTTGCTGATGCGTGCTGAATAGATGGGGAATCTGGGGTGGACCTTTTTGAACCGTAAACTAGGATAGGTCGGGTCTTGCTTGAACTGTTGATATGCTTTGCGAGTGCGCTCTTGAATGGGTTCTGGAAGTTCAGCAAACATTGCTCGAAATCGAGCAGTCGTGCGGGATCTCACAATGTCTCCGGATCTAATTCTTGAGTGTTGCCTGCCCGATATTCTGCCATTGCTTCGGTTGCCAGGTTAGCCAATAAGTCTGGAGAGCGTGCAAAGGAATGATCCCAGCGCTGCTCTTCCTCAAGTTCTTCCAAGATTAACGTAGCGATCGCATCTTGCTTGTCAGTGGGCAACGTTTTTAATTGGGCGATCGCACGTTCGAGTAACTCAGTCATCGCTACTTCCCTCAAGTATCAAGGCCACATTGTATATTATCCTGTTTTTCCGAGGCGATCGCCCCTTCTCAGTCTCAACTATCATGATGAGGCGCGATCGCTCAACTAACAACTGAATTAAATGGGCGATCTACCCATCTTTCAAGTGGAGTAGGGCGATCGCAACTCTACTATTTATTTTCAACCTCTCGCTCTGTAACACAAGAGAAATAT
>JBFRWC010000214.1:0-6639 GCA_051439365.1 Leptolyngbyaceae cyanobacterium | reverse complement strand
GATTTACATGGGCTATGCTTAGGCCAACCACTAGGGAAAGATGCAGCGGCAGTGATTTTTCATACGGCTGATCTCGCTAAAGCGGTGGAACGCTATGGCGATCGCGCCTATCGCTATTTACACATGGACGCAGGTCATTTGGGGCAACGAATCAATCTAGCCGCCATCCGATTAGGCTTGGGAGTCAGCGGCATCGGGGGATTTTTCGATGATATGGTCAACGAGGTCTTGGGCATTCCCGTGGATGAAGCGGTCATCTACATTACGACCCTGGGCCGTCCGGCTTAGTCCCATCGTTGAATCTCTATAGTCCAGCGCCTTTTCCACCATCATTTGCTCCGTGTTCTTTGGTATTTCTTTGGATTCCGCCCCACAGTAACCCGGTATCGACCTCTATGATGGGAAAGACTATCCTAGACCTGCATCTAGGAACCACAAGGATTGAATATGATTACACCCGGAAAAACCGTGAAAGTCCACTACAAAGGCGTGTTGGATGATGGCACAGTGTTTGACTCGTCCGAAGGCCGAGATCCGCTTCAGTTTGAGGTTGGGTCTGGCCAAGTGATTCCGGGCTTTGACAATGCTATTCAGCAAATGGACGTAGGCAGCACCAAAACAGTCGTCATTCCCAGTGAGGATGCCTATGGTGCTGTGCGTCCTGAAATGATTGCCACCCTGGCCCACGAGCAGTTTCCAGAGGATCTGAATCCTCAAGTGGGACAGATGCTTCAACTGACGACCCCCCAAGGTGAATTGCCCGTTCAAGTCATTGAAGTTAGCCCTGCAGGGGTGAAAGTTGATGGTAATCACCCATTAGCAGGCCAAACCCTCACCTTTGAGCTAACGATTGTTGAGGCAGCTTAATGTCATGTTGAGTTGATTTTTGTTTAGTTGATTTGTATGAAGAACCTCATTTGAAAAGGATAGAGTCGGGCAATAATAAGAAGGTGATCCCCGATGGAAGTGTCGCTTCCACATCGTCACTTCAACATTGCGATCGCATTCTCTTCACCCCTTTTGATTACATGCGAGGTATATTCTATGAACATCCAACAGTTTTTACACGAATATAATCAGGGCTATCGTAACTTTTCTGGAGTCGATTTTCAGACGGCAATGCTCCGAGGCGCAAGGCTGAGTGGTATTGATTTACGGGGAGCGGACCTGAGTGGTGTTGATCTCAGACAAGCTGATTTAAGTCGGGCTAATTTAGCGCAGGTTGACTTGACCAATGCTAACTTAAGTGGGGCTGACTTGAGTGGGGCGAATCTGCAAGGCAGTAAGCTCCGGATCACCAACCTGCGCTCTAGCAGCCTAGTGGGGGCAATTCTCACCCAAGCCGATCTGGGCTGTGCCAATTTGGAAGGGGCTGACCTCAGTGGCGCGATTTTGGATGATGTGGCTCTCAATGGCGCAAACCTTCGCAATGCCAAATTGTTTAATGCCTGTGTCCTCAACACTGATTTAGCAGAAGCGGATACTGAAGGGGCAAACCTTAAGGGCGTGAGGGCCTGTGGAGCAGGTGTGATCTGAGTTGATTGATAGAAAATCACATCGTAGCCCTCCCAAGGTGCGTTACGCTTCGCTAACGACACCCTACGCGATCGCCTCTTTTAGCTGTGTCGCACCCGTAGGATGTGTTGGGCGAAGCCGTAACGCATTATTGCTATTTGGCCGGGTTAATTGGCTAAATAACTTGGCCAAGCAAGTAACTCGGCTAAGCAATTGAAACCAGAATACCTCCAGCAATAATCAGTAAGGTTCCAAGCAGTAGCTGAACTAGATTTAAGTCTTGCCATTCAGCGAAAATCACTAGAGCCAAAAACACTGTCACTAGGCTATTCATGTTGAACAGGGGGGTGAGTTTTGCCAAGGGAGCCTGATAGCGAATTAGCCCTAAAGCGACACATCCTGTTCCCATCCCCCACAATAAACCCAAGGTTGAAGAAGACGCGACTCCTTTGAGGGAGGGAATGAGTGTCAGGGTTTGGTCCGGAAGAATCAAACTGAACACAACCCCGGTTAAACTAATGGCAAATCCAATCCAGAGCAGATGGGTGCCGACAGGCATGCCAGCGTTGGTGCTGATTTTGGCAAATGTGTTGGATGCGCCATAAAGCAGTGCAGGCAACGCGCCACCGACGATGATGCCTAAAAGTTGTGGTGTCATGGTGATCATATGCTCCTCTTGCATCGTTTCCCTTCGCTAGCTTACGACAGTCGGTTATTCCTACCCGACTGTCTATAGTGTCTAGAGTTTCTAGGAAGTGCCAAATTTCGACTTCAGCCGGATCATAGCGTGTTTGGCGATCGCTTCCACCACAAATTGGTTGCCAACGGTATTGAGATGAATGTGATCCCAGTATAGTTGTGTCCCGTCCTCCGCCCCATTAAATTCCTCCACCCCATTGAACGGCTCTAAAAAATCGATGTAGGTCCAGCCCTGGACTTGGGCCAAGTCGGTGAGGCGTTGTCGTGCGGCGATTTCATAATTCCGGGGGCCGGGAGTGCCTAGTTCCCGCAAGAGTGGCGTGTGAGCTAGGATAAATTGGCTGTCGGCGTGGGAGGCGATCGCCTCAATATGCTCGATCGCCTCCAGGTTGAGGCCGACGCGATCGCCCTGTTCTTGGTTCAGCGTTGCCAGGGTAGGACGGACCAACCGGGCACGAATGTAGCGATGGTACAGCTCAATCAACGCCAATCCTGGGGAGCGCTGGGGGTAATTGGGATCTAGTCCCACTTTCTTGGGGGTGGGAGCGGTGGCAAACAGATCATCAGTGTTGATCAGCAAAATAAGCAGTTGAGCTTCAAAGGTGCCAAATTTTTCTAGATAGGCCAACTCGTTCCGTGGTCCCCAAGAATTGGCCGACGCATTCAACACTTCCACTGTGGGCAATCCCTGAGTTTGGCCCCAATCCCGCCATTTTTCTTGACTCAGAGCCGAAATCGTTTGCTCTTGGGGAGTCCACCAGCCTCCGTTGGCAATGGAATCTCCCAAGAGCAAAATGCGAAGAGTGGAGGGCGATCGCTCAGGGTCGATATCTTCCCCGCGCATGGAATACCGATTAATCACGATGTGGTTGCCCCGCCGCCAAACCGCTTGATTTGGAGCCAGCAGATACCCCATCTGATCATCGGCTAGGTAAAGCAGCGGTGTTCCCAAGCCCAGACCAACTCGCAGAAATCCTTCCAAAAGGGCACCACAGAGGAAGAGTAGTCCACAACCCAAGGCGACTAATTTCAGCACAGCATTCACCACAACCCGTTTATCACAACTCGTTCATCACAACCCGTTCATCACAACCCGTTCATCACAGTATTCATTCTTCCCGGCTCACTCTATCCCTTTCATATTCATATTCCGTACTTCATGCCAACTGTTTTGTACCAATAGCTTTTTGGGGAGAACTGGGAATAGATAATTTAAAACTATAGACTTTGAGTATGAAGATACAAGAATTAAATTAATTGTATGAATACAAATTTATTACTGTAGCAATATGGTAAGCCCCAACAGTATAATGCGGTGCACCCGCCAGGATTGGAGGAACTAACCTGTCAGGCTTATATTAGCGATTTGAAGATTCAGAAATCTAATCCGAAATCTAAATAGATTCTGAATATTTCAATAGAGATGGGGAGATGATGAAGTTATAGAGGAAGGATGAAAAAACGCGATTGCTACGTCAAACTCTCTAGGGATAGGGGTTCAGTCAGTTGATCCCCTGATCCCCAAGTTCTCCCAATGAACCACGGTTGTGTCTTGAAATCGGTCAGGGTGAAACGTTTTGAGACATCTTAAAAAAACAAAGGTTTGCCCTGGTAAAATGTTGAAAATCAAAGCGTTATGACCGCATAGTTTACAAAAACTAAGTTTATGGATTTAAATGAGGTTGACTTCAGAGCTATCCAATATCTAATGACCCAAGGACGTATCACTTGGTCTGAACTAGCTGGAGTTTTGGAGTTATCCGCCCCGGCTACGGCGGACCGGGTTCGGCGCTTGGAAGAGCGGGGGGTCATTAGTGGCTACGCGGCCTTGGTGGACCCAGAGGCGATCGGCTGTGGGCTGACAGCCTTTGTGTCGGTTACGTTAGAAAAGTCTAAGCATCTCAACACATTTTTGAAGAAGGTCCAAGGATTGCCCGAAATTCAGGAATGTCATCACGTGACTGGGGAAGATGACTATCTGTTGAAAATTCGCTGCCGGGACACAGCGGAGCTGGAGCGCTTGGTGGGTCAAGAATTGAAGAGTATTACGGGTATTTCCAAGACCCGCACCACGATTGTGCTGTCTACTGCAAAAGAAAGTCCTATTTTGCCGCTGAGTTGGCCTGACGATGGCGCAGCCGATGAAGACTCATGAGTCTTAAGCAAGTGTGGTGGGGGATTGCCCTAGGGGCTTTCGGTGTGGCGATCGCCCTCCACGCTTTGCTGCATCCCCAGGCATTGGCTTTCTGGTCGGCGGGACAGACTCAGCCGGAGGATTCCCCAGCTTGGCAGGTTGCCCAGGCGACCCCTAGTGTGGAAGACTTACGCCAGCAACAGGAGCAGTTGAGACAGAAGCAAAACCAGCTACAACGAGAGCAAGAGCGGCTGCAACAACTGGAACAGCAGGCTGCATCGCGGTTAAATGCACTGGAGGATAATATCCAGGCAACGGCGGAGCAGGTGAGCTATAACGAGGAGCAGTTGGCGATCGCCACCCAGCAGCTCAAAGTTTTGCAGGCCGATTTGGCGATCGCGGAACAGCAGTTTCAGGACCAGCAATTTGCCACCATTGCCCGTCTCCGGTTTTTGCAACGGCAGCAGGGGAGTCATGGTTGGGCGGTGTTGCTCCATAGTCAAAATTTGAACGATTTTCTGGATCGTCGCCGCCAACTGAAGCTGGTTTATGAGAGCGATCGCGGCATTTTGGATGATTTGAAAACCAAAGCCGATGACTTGGCCCTGCGTCGCCAAACCGTGGAACGACAGAAAAATGATATTGCCTTGTTGACCCAGCAATTGTTGGCTCAACAGGAAGAATACGAGGCCCAAGCCCAGGAACAGGCTGGCTTGGTGAATCGGCTGCAACAGGATCGGCAGGCGTTGGAAGCCGCAGAGTCGCAATTGGAGCGGGATTCTCGGAATCTCACGGTTTTGATTCAGCAGCGGATTGCCGCCGCCCAGGGACCAGTACAGGGGACGGGACAGATGGTGTTTCCGGTGAACGCTCCCCTCACTAGTCGATTTGGTACCCGGATTCACCCGATTTTGGGCTATCGTCGCTTTCATGCAGGGATTGATTTTGGGGCTAGCACAGGTACCCCCATCTGGGCCGCTGATTCGGGACGGGTGATTTTTGCAGGGTGGTACGGGGGCTATGGTCGCTCGGTGATTATTAACCACGGTGGTGGCTTGACCACCCTCTACGCTCACACCAGTCGAGTGTATGTGACCGAAGGCCAGATGGTGCAGCGGGGGCAGGCGATCGCCGCTGTGGGGTCCACGGGGTTATCCACTGGTCCCCACCTCCACTTTGAAGTGCGTCAAAATGGGAATCCAGTTAATCCACTAGGATATTTGTAGTCTCTGGGCTAATTTCTGGGGTCGGGGCCAGCCCTGTAGATGGGCTAGGACGGACCAGGTTTTCCAAGCCAGCGGTGACACGGGCGGATTCGATGCGATCGCCCTGTCGAATCCCCTGCACGTCATCCATCCCGTCAGTAACAAAGCCAAAGACCGCATAGTTGCCATCCAAAAATGGTTGAGCCGCCAGGGTAATGTAAAACTGAGATGAAGCCGAATCTAACGCCTGGGATCGAGCCATCGCTACTGCACCTTCCCTATGACTGAGAATAGGGCGAGAGGTCAGTCCTGCCATCTGAAACGTGGTGTTATACAGGGGAGATCCCGCCCCTCTAGGCAAAATCTCCAGGGGAATCGTTCGTTCCTGCCCGGTATTGGGGGCCGTATAGCCGCCCGTGCCCAGCATTTGCTCTGGCACATTGGGATCAAGACTTTGGGGATCACCCGCTTGGGCGACAAAGGGCTGGGGTTGGCGCACGACTCGATGAAAACTGATGCCATCGTAAAAGCCCTGATCCACTAAATCCACAAAGTTCCCTGCGGTAATCGGCGCGTCGCTCCCCTCAATGGCCAACGTAATTACCTTGCCATCAACCGTAAGTTCTACCGTCGCATCACCATTGAGACGAGGCAGATGGGCAAACGCGGGATCATTGACAGAAGCCGAGGTTGGGGGTGGGGCCAAGATCGCAAGGCCCAGACTGGTGAGAATCACCACCAAAAATGTGGCCACAGATAATTCTCCCCATCTCTGGAAAAACCGCTGCCATTGTGGCGACTGGGGCGATGGCAGCCAAAAATTTGTCCTCAAAATCACCATCAAACAATACTCCTCAAATCGGTTGGTCCAGCGCTAACGTCACTTGCGCTTCATTGTGTTCAATCTATTGTGCGTCAAATCAGGGGAACTCGTTATCTATCCCCTTAAACTTCAAAGATGTCGTTAACCCGCAAGCCTGTGAGGAGTTGTTATAGTCTAAGCCGTAGGCTATACAGGGGCAGAATTTCATGGCAAAGGATTGTCCAGCGATCGCAATTGACCATCTGGAGTTATATGTGGGAAAT
>JBFRWC010000213.1:0-4601 GCA_051439365.1 Leptolyngbyaceae cyanobacterium | reverse complement strand
GATTCCTCTTGGCAAGACCTTTCCCCCTTAGCTAGGCTACGGTGTACACACATCTCATTTTGAAGCCCAAAACTTGGCTTTACCCCCCTTAGTCCCCCCTTGCAAAGGGGGGGAGATTCCGGTCCTCCCCCTTTGCAAGGGGGAGTTAGAGGGGGTGGTTCGACGGTAGCCTTAGCAAGGGGGGACCGAGGGGGGTGAGTCGTCGATGTTGGCAACTGACCGTTTATTTTCGCGGAGATGTCCTTCGTTTGCCCTGCGCTAACTGGAACCGTGCTAGCTGGAACCGTGCTAGCTGGAACTGCACTGGCTTTCACGGTGGGGGGAGAAACTGGAGCCGGAGACACGACTGCGGTTGAAGCATGGCTAGGGGGTGAAACCAAGGAAAAGCGATGATGAGCATAGGGTTGCTTTTGCCCTGCAACCCGCAAGTATAGACGCACCTGTTGCGTAAACTGGAGGTGGAGCGATTGAATCGTGCGTTCCAACTGCCTCAGAACTGTGGTGGAGTGAATGACGGCATCTGCCGCATGTTGACCTAAGACAATCAGCCGTCCATCTTTAACGGTGCATTTAATGCTGAGGTGAACCTCGTTCGCAAAGGTTTGGAGCTGAGTTCCGAGGGCGCGGAGTTCACTAATGGGGACATCCCTAACAGGGACATCCCTACGCAATGTCGTTTCCATGACCATGAGCAGCAATACCTGTCCATACTAATAGTGGGCTGGTAGTTCCCCAATCGTTGAGTGAAAAGTTCTCCACCTTTTTCATCGGGAAACTTACTGCCTCCGGATGAGTCATTGCATTGATTCGGAATATTTGGAAAGTTTTTAGGAATCGGCGTAGGGGTCACCTTAAACCGATTGGGAACCAATGGCCACTTGAATGACCTGAATCAAGGCTAGGGATGTGGCGGATCCATCTGAGCTGGGCACAGGTAGGAGTGGATCAAGGCAGGGAAAAACGCGCAATCCCAGTTGATGAGCTAGTTCTGTGGTTTTGGCGGTTAATGTAACCAAGGGCAGACAGGCTAAGTCCTCACATTGCTGAAAGGCAGTGAGGGTCTGGTGTAATGCTTGGTAGCGGGTCTCATCTGCTGTAGGGGCACTTCCACCACAGACGAGCAGATCGGGTTGCCAAACTCGCGCCAATAGCTCTGCTTGATCAACACTGTCAACTTCGATCACACGACAGTGGTACGGATGTAAAATGGCATTCAGGTCGATGGAATCGAGGGTATCGTTGACCGAAGGATCGGGTAGGGAGGATGCGAAAGCCCCAGGGAAATGGGGGGTCGCGTGACTGGTTTGGGGACCACTAGACAAGGGTAAGTTGTCTTCCCACTGGAGCGGATTGCAATAGAGCAGAGTAATGGGGGGCGAGAAGGGAGAAACCGCCTCAGAGGTGGTCGTTTGGGTCAAGGCCACAATCATCTGCTGGAGCAGAGTCGGTTCAAAGGGAAAGTTGAGTTGCCCATCGATTTTGAGTTGCTCCTGGGAGGGTGAGGTCGGGGGGGCGATCGCAATAATCTGAATGAGCTGGGTCTGGCTATTTTGGCGCAGCACCGTTAATAAGTCCTGGTCTGGCAGGAAGGAAATAGCCGGATTGAGTAAAATAATCCGAGGACGGAGGGTCTGGATTTTGCTCAGCGCTTCTCGACCCGATCGAGCGATCGCTCCCCAATAGCCGATGGAGGCCAAAGCATCGGTCATCGCCACAATTCGAGATGGGTCATTATCGACCACCACTACCCCTAGTGCCTGCTGGCTAGACATTCCCAGTGTCGTGAATGCGTCCCTGGGACCATCGTTCGCCCCCACTGCCGATCCTGCCCATCTTCCTGGCACCTCAGAGGGCAAGAGTATCGTTATTTCTAGCTGGTGCTGACCCCTTACGCCCAGAGGCGACGGACGCTGGAGAAAGGTGAGGGAACCTCCATGTTGTTCTGCTAGACGAAGGGCCAATATCAGTCGCAACCCAATCTGCCCAAATGCAGGAATGTCCTGCCGATCCAACGGGTCTAATTGCTGGAAAATTCGGCCTTGCTCTGCAACCGTCAACCTTCGGCTAGGAGCGGTGATCTGAATCGTGGTCCATCCATTCCGGGTGGACACGGCTAACTTCATTGGGACATGACGGTAAGGATCGTCATGACGGTAAGGATCGTCACGAGGAATTAATTGCAGGGTGGTTGTGAACACATTCGTCAGTAATCGCTTCAAACAGCGTTCATCTGCCATGACCGTGCTTGCGCCCGGTTGAGTCGTCACGATGAGGGGGGGATGTTGGTTAGAGTCCGGCCATGCACCCGGCGCGATCGCCCCGGATTGGTCTTCCAAAACCCCAGTCTGCGGCTTTGTCCCTGACGAAGACTCGGCCTGATCCTGAGCCATATCGGTAAACAACACATATTCTTCTTGGGCTTGCTGATAAGCCACCTCACAAATGGGAGCGATCGCCACCGAACGACACATCACCGTCAACTGTTGAGTTTCGATATGGAGGAGTTCCAATGAGCTGGCCATCAGGGTCATCAGGCGACGACTACTTTGGTAGATCAGGTGGGCATAGTGTTGATGGCGCTCTGATGATGCATCCGCCGCAGACAACATTAGCAATTCTGCTAACCCCACCACAGCCGTTAAGGGGGTCTTCATTTCATGGCTGAGGTGAGCTAACAAATCGTCCTTTTCCGTCAACCGGACTTGAGACTGAACCAGTTCATGGGCCAACTGTTGTATCCGTGCTTGTTCTTCTTCCAATCGGCGGACAAACACATTCCATAAATCATTCATGGACCCAGGCCATGGGGCACTCGGCAGCAACGACTGGGTGGGATCTCCTTGGTTTGGCATTGGCGGAGTTGGCCGGGGACGATGAACCGTCGCCACATGAGGAGTCAGAGCCAAGCATTGCCAGAGTCGCGACTGGTCCAATAACCCCAACCCAACTCCCTCAGAATTAACCACCACCCATTCCTCCTCTGGCACGGAGCGAAATACGGGGGAAACCCCAGATGGAGAGGGGAACTGGGGCTGCATTTCAGCAATAATATTGAGCCGAAAGTCATGAATCGAATCACTGTCCGGAATACATCGGACAGAACGCAAGGGGGATCTTCCTCTTGACATAACCGACGGGTGTTTTTCTCCAGGATGATTCAGAGCATCCAAGCAATCTTGAAGCGACTGGAGCGGCACGGCCTCAGATCGGCGATCGCCACTCCGATGGGCCTGACTATCCCGTGTTAAGGAGTTTCGTGCTAAGGGGTCTTGTGCCAAAGAGTCCTGTGCCAGTGGGCCTCGGGCTAATGAGTCTCGCGTTAGCGGGTCTTGTGTGAGTAGATCTCGTCCTTTGGCAGAAGCTTGGGGAAATCCCGCACACACGGCGGCCAATTGACTTTGATAGAGCAGTGCCAACGGCGTTGCCCAATCCTGGGTCATGGCTAGCCCCAATAACAAGTCGTATACGACTACCACTCCAATGGGTTTCTGATCAAGATCCACCACCAGAACTTTACCCTCAGCCTCCGGGTTAAGCATGGATAAAATGCTATGGACCGGAGAGGTCAGAGAACAAATGGGCACTACTGTCACAAATTGCTGGATCGAATCAGAGTTCATCAGGTCTTTATCCTAACCATAAACATCTGTGATGGATTGCCACGTCCCTTACGCTTAACCTCTACCACTCAATCATAGACTTTCGGCAGGCCAATGTAGCTTTCAAAGCGTGGTGCTGAGACACGACATCCCCCAGATTCGTTTTAAGGTCCTGCCAATCCAATCCATGAGCTAGCAGTTTAGAACGAGACCGCCATCATTCAGATATCAAGATATCAATAGAGTAACAGGACATGCTCTGGGAATAGGCTCAAGGTAAACATGCCACGGCCCAATGCTTCAAGGAGTTGAGCGCCCCAGCCTCAGCGAGGAAAGCTTCCGAAACTAAGACTGTGCGGTTTTTCTCCTTGCCCTGGGAAAGCCACCGCTCGTGATCCCATTTGCCGCTATAATATTGAAAGATAAACAAAATTCACAAAAATATAGATACTTTTGTGTCTAGTAACAAAACTTAGAGTGGTACCCACTTGGACAGCGTGACTGAGCTTGGCTTGACTGTTTGCACATTTACCATCACTCCTTCCCTGCTGTCCCCATTGAGCCATCAATTGCAGCAGGGTAATTTTTTGGTGCATGCCTTTCACGATAGTGCTGCGTTCAGCGATTTTGTCCAAGAGACCCGCCAACACATCGACTGTTTGGTCCTCGAAAATCATCCAGAATCGACTAAAGTTTTACAGCAATTTAAGAGCCACGATATTCTGTTGCCTACAGTATTCTTGGTACAGGCTGCTGATGGGCAGGGGGCGATCGCGCCCCACGAAGGCCGGTCTTCCAGTAGCAGCCCTAGCCATCCTCAAGCATCATCAGGAGCATGGATAGATAAGCCCCCTACGTCCCCTGTTGCCGGACCTGATTATCATAATGCCCTCTATCTCTTATGGCTACATCAGCTAGATGACTTGTCATCATCGATTGAGCAAGCGATTGATGGGTTTTTGCGGCTGCGCCCCCCCACTGCCGCGCCCGAGATCCCGCAGG
>JBFRWC010000212.1:0-4283 GCA_051439365.1 Leptolyngbyaceae cyanobacterium | reverse complement strand
TCTTTATTCATTTTGCCAAGAGTCTGGCCCAACACAAAGATGTTCATGAGTGTCTGCTAGATGCTTGCCAAGAGCTAAAAACGAATACCACTCTGACCTATCCTGCGGCTGATTTAGTCCCGTCCCTTTTCCGCTATCCCAACAGTGACCTGTTTCGGATTCCCAAAACAGGTTGGCGGGATCGGGCGGCTCGGTTGTCATTGAAGCGGATAGAGGCGATCGCCCTGATGATATTGTTGCTCCTATGTTGGCAGCGACCGGTACAAAAATGGCTGATCGAGCGGCGAGTCTTGGTTCAAGCGATGTATCGTGATCTCCCATTTCGCCGCCCTCAACCCAGGCAACCTCCCATTTACTTAGTGCAGATTGATGAAGCTGCTCTTCGGACCCAAAAGCGATTTCGCCCAATTCCACGGGACTATTTAGCCCAACTCGTAGACCAAGTAGCGGGGACACCTGTCATCGGCATCGATTATTTGCTGGATTTGCCCGATGTAGACACGCCGCGTTTAGCTCAATCCATTGAAGCGGCTGCTAGGCAAGGGAGCCACTTTGTCCTGGGGGCCAGTCGAGAGCAAAATACCCGCCAGTGGCGCTATGCTGAAGACGCACTCACTGATCCGAACTGGACGGTGAGTGGCAGCATGACCGTCCGGGGTACGCTCTATGCCGAATCACTGTGGAGTGAACCGCTACCCCTCAGCTTTTTGTTAGCCTCACTGCACCAACGATGCATTGTCGAAGCTCAGCGCTGTGCTCTCCAGCAGATTCCGCACACGTTGACCGACCTTGACCCTCACGCTTCACGCGCTCAAGTCTCGTTAATGACCCGCTTCAGCTATCGCTTGGGACAGATGTGGTTACATCCCATCATTGACTACTCACTGCCGCCAGACTGGATCTATACGCCAATCTCGTCTCAAGAGTTGTTAGGAAAGGAACCCGCTGCCCTTGGATCATTGGTTCAGACGGTGTTTATTGTGCCCAACTATGCTGTGGCAGGAATTGACCAGGAAAATGAAGATAATTTTGTTGCCCCCGCTGCCTATCGATATTGGCATCGTTCATCTCAACAGACATCTAAACGGATCATTACTGGAGGAGAATATCATGCTTACTTGTTCTACCAATATCTCAGCGATCGCTTTGTGATTCCGATTCCCGATGTGTGGATGATTCTGGTAGCGGCCATAGTGGGTAAAGGTCTGGTGGTATGTCTGCCAGACGTTAGCCCTCGGCGCTGGCGATTGATCCTGGCAGGTGGTACCTGTGTTTATGCTGTGCTGAGTTTAGAACTGTATGTTTCAGCCCTGGCTTTTTCAGCGCCAATTGTGACCCCAGCGATCGCCTTCTGGCTGGTGGTATGGCCCCATGTGTCCTCTCGACGTATCCCTGCTTCGATCATCCAATAACTGTACCCTTTTCTTTAGAGACTTGCCCATGTCATCCCTCAAACGTCGTCATTTTCTATCCCTCTTCGGTTCCACCCTCGCCACGATTGGCTTAAGTCAATTCGACTTCTGTGCCCAAGCCGATCGCCACGGTCAGTTATTGAGCCAATCCACGTCTCGCAAACTGGCCCTGCTGGTGGGCATTAACGCTTACCCCGAACCCATCAGCGACTTGCGGGGGTGTCTCAACGATGTGGACTTGCAGTATCAGCTCCTGGTCCATCGGTTTGGGTTTCATCCCAGCGATATCGTCATTCTCTGGGACAATCAGAGTGACCCAACCTTGACCCCCAGCCGAGATAACATCCTCCGGGCATTTCAGGAGCATTTGGTGCAGCAGGCCAAACCAGGAGATGTAGTGGTGTTTCACTATTCTGGCCATGGTGGCCAGGTGAAAGATCCCAATCCTATCCAGGTTGCTGTCTGCGGCGAAGGCCAAATTGACGATCGCAACGGGACTTTGGTGCCCAATGACCCGATGGACTTAAATCAACGCGGCTCAGAGATTGTGGTGCCCGACATTATGGGGCGATCGCTCTATTTGCTGACCCATGCCCTGCAAACCGAAAATGTGACGACGGTGCTGGATAGCTGCTATGCCGGAGCTGGAACGCGGGGTAACATGACCGTGCGATCGGTGGGATCACGGCTCAGCCGCAGGGATCAGACCCCGGTGGCCAGTGAGGTAGAGCTGGAATTTCAGAATACGCTGATGGCGGATCTAAACTTGAGTTTGGCAGATTTTCAAGGGGGTCGGAGCCAGGGGATTGCCAAGGGGGTGGCCCTCGGTTCGGCAAGCTGCAATCAGGAAGCGTTGGATGCGGTCTTTGGTCGTTTTAACGCCGGAGCTTTTTCGTATCTGCTGACGCGCTATCTGTGGCAGTTACCTGTGACCGAATCGTTTGGCACCGTACATGCCAATCTACAGCGGAGTACCTATGCAGAGGCGGACTTACGGCAATATCGGCAAAAACCGATTCTCGAAATTCAGCCCAATCGCGACTATGATCGCCAATCGTTCTATTTCGTGCCAGCACTGCGGACTCCTCCAGCAGATGGTGTCATTACTCAGGTGGGAGCAAACGGCACAGTGGAATTTTGGTTGGGAGGCAGTGCAACCACCGCATTAGCTTCAGAAGATACGGTATTTACCATCCGCACCGCTAGTGGCGAAACGGTGACGGATGCCGCAGGAGACGCGATCGCCCTGCAAAAAAACACCCTGACCGGCAACCCTTTAGTTGGACGGGGAACTCTGTTGTCTGGCGACCCCTCACAACTGCAAGACGGGATGGTGTTGCAACAGCGCATTGTCGGGTTGCCTGCTAATCCTGAATTGGTAATCGGCCTTGATCCATCGTTAGAGGCTGTCACCGATCAGGCGATCGCCGCTCTAGAAGCCAGCCTTCGCTCTACCACTCAGGCTGGACAAACGATTCAACGGATTCGTCCGGTACGGGTGAATTCCCAAACGTCCGTAGACTATATTTTGGCCCAAGTGACAGATGATCTGCGGCAACGAGTGACTCCGGCTTCCCTCGATGACTTGCCCAGTGATGGAGTGATGGCCTTATTTACCCCGACCTTGGGATTTATCGATCGCACGGATGGGAGGAGTGGCGAATCCGTTACCGCTGCTGTGAATCGACTGAACCCTCGTTTCAAAACGCTGCTGGCTGCCAAAGTGTTACGGGCGATCGCCAATACGTCCTCGGATTTACAAATTAGCGGTGAAGTCTTCGCTGCCAATCGCTCAGCGACTGGTCCTCAGATCGCAATCACCAGTCGGGCCATTGATGCGATGGGCGGGGGTAATCTGCTCCGAGCGGATGCCACCGAAGTGTTTACCGATGGAGATGTCATGCAGCTTGAACTCCATAACCAAGATCATCAAGCGCTATACGTCAGTTGTTTGTTGGTGAATGCCCGTGGCGAAATTGATGTCCTGCACCCAGCTCAATGGGATGCACCGGAAGAAGCATCGCGGATTGGGACGGGTGAGAGTTTGGTGATTCCCCGTCAGGAAGATGATGTGATGGTGAGGCTGCGGGGGAATGGCTTTTTAGAATTGATGACCTTAGTGAGTACAGAACCGTTGCGGAATGCTTTGAAAGGGTTACAAACCGTTGCCCGAAGTCAGGGGCGCGATCGCGGTGGGGTCCGGGCCAGTGATGGGGAACCGATTCAGCTCATTGATGATCTACTGGGGGATGTGGATCGAGCCTCTCGCGGTGTTGAGGCTGATTATGAGATTACTTCTACTCAGACTCGTGCCGTCAATAGTCGGGCGATCGCTGCGTTCACAACGGTGATAGAAGTGCGATCGTAACTCTTGCGATCGTAGTGCTGCTGCTTGGTCTCACAAGCCGTTACCAATGAGGATGAAGGAACTCCAGTAATAAGGATGGGTCAAATCATTGCTGCGGGAGAGTGGTTGACCTGTGCGGGTATCAGTGATTTCGTAATCGGCGGTGTTGCTGCGATCGCCCCCCAACACCGTTGCGTCACTGGTAATTAAGGCTTGTTGTGCCCGTTGGAGCGCTTCGGCTTTGCCATAGCCATTGCTCAGGGCCGTGTAGAAGGCATCCATCAGGGTTTGGGTGCCGCCATCGCTGACTTTCCAGAGGGAGGCGATCGCGGCCTTTGCGCCGGCCCGTTCTAGCTGAAACCCAATCCCCAGGACTTCAATGCCATTGCCTAAATCCCGGCCTCCCATACCCGTTTCGCAGGCGCTCAAGACCACTAGGTCGGCTTGGGCCAGGGGCCAACTGCGGACTTCTCGCAGGGTGACGACCTCGCCATCACCAAAGAGGAGGAAAGACTGGTCAGGGC
>JBFRWC010000211.1:0-4150 GCA_051439365.1 Leptolyngbyaceae cyanobacterium | reverse complement strand
GGGGGTGGTGGGGGGGGGGGGGTTGGGGGGGGGGTGGTTGGGGGTGTGCTCCGCGGGTGTGGGTGTGGGGCCCCGCCCCCCCAACCACCACTCTCAACGTTCACGGGCCTGTCGGCTGATGCCATTTGCTTCAGGTCAAGCACCATGATATCGCTCACCGCCCGATTCCCTGCCGATCCACAAAGAAAGACTTGAGTACAAAAATTGCTGGCATATTTGCGGCTTTCCGCAATCAGTTCGCACTGCAAATCCGTAGGTTGACAGGGGGATTGTTCATCCTTAAATTCCTGTTGCAACCACTGTTCGGCTTTGTGGCGGTGCTCTCCCAGCAGGAGAAATTCATGGGCATATTGATGGCGCTTCCAGGTGAGGGATTCGATCAACAGATCGGTATGCTGTTGAACGTAAGGCTCATGTTGGTGCATCAAGTGGGTCAATCCGACAAAGGATTGGTCAAAAGAGTCCACGCCTTCTCGGACGAAAATCCAGTTAATTTTGCCAATTTCAGGATGAATGTGATTGTAGCTGGAATGCTTTCCCGCTGCTTTGTAGGTCTCCCATGCCACCAGAGGCGCACCGGGATGACGCTGTTGCCAGGTTTCTGTGGTGATTTGTTCTACATGCATCAAGGGAATGATTCGCTTATTGAGTCTGAGCGCTAACTCAATTTCTTTGCGACAGTAAGCAGATTGGGTGGAGTGGGGAGAAATCAAGAAGATAAAATTGTGCGATCGCTCAATCCCATCATCAATTTGAGCCTGAAAATCTACCCCAAACGGGATGTCCATTCGGTCGAACCAGACGTTAAATCCGGCCTCTCCCAAAGCTTCATGAAGACGAGTGGCAAACTCTAGACTATCGGGCCGACCATAGGAAATAAAGCCATCAAAAAAGCGATTCTTTTCTTGACTGGCGGCGATAAATCTTTCGTGCAACCGCGTGGGGGGCGCATCCGTTTGGATTTGTTTGCCCGTTTGCAACCAAGCTTCCGCATCCACAAAGTCTTTGCCCTGCAATAGCTCATCCTCAGACCGTTGGTGCCGATTCCAGTTGAGTGCCTTCACCAAGAATAGTTTGTGGTAAGCGTAATACTCGGCCTTGTCTTGCAGAATGGCAATGAGTTGGGCGATCGCCTCCCCTTGCCCATCCCCTTGAGGCCAATCGATCCGAGGCATGATTTGTAAGGTATCGGTCAGCCCACTGACATCGGTGCCCCGTTGCCGTAACACAATCACCCGTTTGTGATGACTCTGGGCATAGGCTAATTCCTCTTGGCACAGGTCTGCCTCTTGTGATTGAGACGAGACTTGTGATCGGGAAGATAATAGGTAGACGACGTTATCGGCGCGTTCAATCCCTTGATGAGCGATCGCCCCACTATCCTGTGGTAATGATTGCGATGGTGATTGGCCTATCCGGGGCGATCGCCATACCGTAATTCCCTCCTGCTGCAATGAGTGGCGGACGGTCTGGCCCCAGGCTCCATCCTCTGGAACATAACAGAGAAATACCTGGGACATGGCGGGTTCTACCCGTTCCAGGCTGGCGGCAATCCACTCCTGCTGCAAGGTCGTGGGGTGGCACGGGTAGGGAATGTCGTCATAACGAGTGTCTAACCAATCAGCAGCCGCCTGAAGTTGTTCGCCAGTGAGTAGGTCATCTGGCTGTTGCTCACCCCGCTCCCAAACCAATGCCTGTTCTAAGAAAATCGTATGCTGTCGGGCATACTCTTCTTGCTGGGTAATCATATCCAGCAAATGCTGATAGGAATCATCAAATACGTCCCCCTCTGAAGACAAATGAATCCATTCCTGCATGCGAATAGCTGGATGGAGATGGATCAAACTGGAATGTAACCCCTTGTCTTGATAGGTTTGCCAGTCTGCATCAGTTCCATTGGGATGACGGCTTTTCCACTGATCGTAAGTAATGGTTTCCACATGCATGAGGGGAATGATGCGTTTCTGGTGGCGGAGGGCGATCGCCAGCACCTCATTGCATATTGGAGAATTAACCGCATCGGGCGAAATCACAAACAAGATATGGTCCGCCCGAATCACCCTTGTTTCCAGACCAAAGATGGTCAAGCCAGATGTTTCAAGACCAGGGGTTTCAAGACCAGGTGGTTCAAGGCCGAATGGTTCAAGGCCAAGCGTTTCCGGGTTAGCCGCATCAGGGGAGCCACTTACCGAGAGACCTGCTTGCCGGAGGCGATCGCCCAACTGTTGAGCAAAATCAGCACTATCTAACGGGCCATAGGAAATAAAAATATGCTGAAAACGGGTCATGGTAGTTAATGCGCCGATATCTTAATATACGATGCTGAGGGCATTTGCCTCGGTAATCGTCAGGGTTGCACCACAAAGCGTCCGATTGGGCCAGTTGAACGGACTGTAGCCTCCTCCCAATTGGATGGTTACATCTGCTTCACACTGATTACGGGTCAACGGAATGTCACGGGACTGACCTGGGGCCAGCACCCCGCCCAGAATATCAATCTCACCAATTTTCAAGAACTGTAGGGGCACGGTGCCATTGTTAACTACACTCAGTTGGTTTGCCCTCTCGGTGAAATAATTGATCACACAAACAGTGCGATACCGGGCGTGAGGCCCACATCCAGCTCCGGCATGGGTCCAGTCTGCGTCAAAAATATTGGTGCGATGGCCTCGATCGGGCACTCCATCGTCGATAATCAACCCCAGCACGACCTCTTGGCCTGTCCTGGCACCGTAGGCGATGTTTTCACCTGTTCCCATAGGATTATCCACTTGTTGTCTGATGCGCTGATCCGGGCTACTGCCATTGGATCCATTATGGCCAATGGCCCCACTCGCCTGATCCTGAGCATGATCCTTGGCGGATTGGGCGGCCCCAGTCGAGAGGGTAACGGGGGCCAAAGCGGGTTGATTGCGCAAGAATGCGATCGCCTCTCGCACCGCTGCTTGACCTTCCTGAGTGTGTAACGTACATCTGGGTCCGCATCCATTGGGAATATTGCCGTTAGCATCCATACTGGCCAACCGAGCCTCCAGCAACGGGATGTAGCTCTGCGGATGTTGGCGGACTCTGTTCTGCTCCGCGATGATATTCTGCTCGATGGTGGACCAGTTCTGGGCTTGGGCGTTAGTGGCGTTAAACATCAGGGGAACAGTGGCGATCGCAGCTAACAACCCCACGAGTCGGGGATGTTGCTGCCATTGAGTTTGGTTCATTTTACATTCTCCAACTTTTGAGAATAGTGAAGAAGTACGGCACCTCCTGGTTCCCAGGGTTCACTGGACTAACGGCTTTAATCATTCTTTGGATTAGGCGCAAGGTTGAGCGGCTAACTTGTCCAGCCAAACTCAGGGAACCAGGATCATGGATTCAGCCTAGACCGTTGCTAAGCCAGGGCAGGCGACATTGGTGCCACCCAGGCCACAGTAGCCTCCTGGATTCTTGGCCAAATACTGCTGATGGTAATCTTCGGCGTAGTAGAAGGTGGGAGCTTCTAAAATTTCTGTCGTGATGGCTCCGTAACCCGCCTTGGTCAACTCAGCTTGATACCTCTCTTTAGCCGCTTCTGCCATTTGAAGTTGGGACTCTGAGTAGCAATAGATACCGGAGCGGTATTGAGTGCCAGTGTCATTGCCTTGGCGCATCCCTTGAGTGGGATTATGACTCTCCCAGAAAATCCGGAGCAAGTCAGTGTAGGCGATCGCGCTGGGATCAAACACCACTAACACCACTTCGTTATGCCCCGTCATGCCCGTGCAAACTTCCCGATAGGTGGGGTTCGGCGTTATTCCCGCCCCATAGCCCACCGCTGTGGAAAAAACCCCTTCTGCTTGCCAAAACTTGCGCTCGGCTCCCCAAAAGCAGCCCAAACCAAACATGGCTTGCTCCATTCCTTGGGGAAATGGGGGTTTAAGCGGGTTGCCGTTGACAAAATGCTGGGCGGGAACGGGCATTTCCTCACTGCGCCCCGGCAATGCTTGCTCAGGGGAAGGAAGGGCCATTTTTTTGCCAAAGCCGAATAAAACCATGAATTCTAAGTCCTTACTGTTTGTTAAGCTAAAACTATTTTAGTTTGCGTGTTTTGGTGGCTGTAACACCCCAGCGGCGGGGGTAAGACACCCCAAAGAACAGGCTACGAGCTTATATATAT
>JBFRWC010000210.1:0-8081 GCA_051439365.1 Leptolyngbyaceae cyanobacterium | reverse complement strand
CAGGTGCTGGGCTATCGTTCGGCTCTTCTGATGCCACAGGTGCTGGGCTATCGTTCGGCTCTTCTGATGTCACAGGTGCTGGGCTATCGTTAGGCTCTTCTGATACCACAGGTGCTGGGCTATCGTTCGGCTCTTCTGATGCCACAGGTGCTGGGCTATCGTTCGGCTCTTCTGATGCCGCAGGTGCTGGGCTATCGTTGTTGTCCTCTTCTCTTGCCACGTTTGGGGATGGAATCTCTCCAGAATTGCGATCGCCCTGTTCACGCGCCCGTTGATTCAGGTCAGATCCCTGGATGGTCATTACTACACTGACCAGAACCCCACTGGCACCGCCTGGAATGGGCTGGAATCGCCAGCGACTCCTTACCGTCGAAAGCGCGGCTTGATCCAAGGCCGAGTTGCCACTCGAACTCGCCAGAGTTGCACTCGTAACATTGCCCCTGGAGTTGATACTGCCCCTAATAATGACCGTCCCCTCCGCCCCAGCATTGAGGGCACTGCGGGGATAATTGGGCTGGGGGCAGCTCCGGCAGGCCACAGTCCGAGGGGGCGGACTGGGGGCTGGGCTAGTGGCTGGGCTGGGGGAGGCCACGCTGGGAGAAGGGGCTACAGCCTGTTGGTTCCCACTGGGTTGATTTTCTGTGGTGGTACTGGATGAAGGTGTCCCAGTGGCGGGTGAACCACTGCTATTGGACACTGTTTCAGCAGCAGATGAATCACCACCGTTTGCAGGCGTTTCAGTTATAGGAGAACCACTGCCGTTTGTAGACTGCTGCTGTTGTCTTTGGCGCCTTGCGGCAAGTAAGCCATCTAATGCACTGGGCTGAGTCTCAGGTTCATGGGCGATCGCATTAGATTCCGACTCCGCTGTCTCCACAGGTTCACTGGATGCCGCTTCTGTAGACTGCTGCTGTTGTCTCTGGCGCATTGCGGCAAGTAAGTTATCCAAAGCCCTAGGTTGAGCATCGGGCGCATTGGCGATCGCACTAGATTCCGGCTCCGCTACCTCAGCAGGCTCACTGGCAACCTCCCTAATAGACTCCCTTTCAGACTCCCTTTCAGTTTCAACAAGGATTTCTTGAACAGGTTCAGGATTGGAAGTTGGGGGCTGGGATTGGGGGGATAAAACTGGCGCTTCGTCTGGCTCAGGGCTAGGAGCCGTAGACTGCGGCTGGGTTGATGAAACTGAACTTGCAGCGCTGGTTTCTGGGGCTAGAACGGCGGGTTCAGGTTCTGCTGGTGGCAGGGGTTCTTCCTCTAGAATCGGCTCCACAGGTTCCATGAAGACGATTTCAATTTCCGCAAGGTCTGGTGAGGGTTCTTGCCAATTCCAAAGTAGTAAGGCGGGTAAAACGGCTCCATGAACGGCGAGAGAACTGACCAGTCCCCATGTAAACGATGGACGGAAAATGCGGGTCTGGCGATCGCGCTGTTGGGTGGCAGTAGACGAAAGACTCATGAAGCAGGTGGCGTAATTAATTTAATTGGTCGCTCATTGCATTCGCAATCCTATCATTTGTTGATAAGCTTCTCATCAGTGGTCGTGCAACCTTGGCCTTGGCTACGACTGATCTGTACCTCTGGGGTTTGAAATGGGTCAACTATGAAGCGGATGATTGATTTGTTTGTATCCGGTGGAATTGTCATGGTTCCACTGCTGCTGTTCTCGTTGCTAGCAATTGTCCTGATTGTTGAACGGTTGGCGTTCTGGTCGCGCCTCAATCGGCGGCAGCGGCGGATCGTTCGAGAGATGCTGGTTTCCTTTCAGGAGGATGCGGAGTCAACCGTCCCAAAACTCAAGCGCAATGCTGATTTACCCATTGTGCGTATCTTCCTTGAAGCACTGGAAATTCCTAATCTTTCTCCGGCTGGCTTTCGGCTAGCGCTGGAAAGTGCCACTCAAGCCGAACTGCCTCTGCTACGTCGTTTCAACACCGCTTTCGATATCATTATCAGTGCTGCACCGCTACTGGGTCTCTTGGGGACAATTTTGGGGCTGATTCGTTCCTTCGATTCCCTAGAGTTGGGGGACTTGAATGCCAGTAGTGCCGCAGCCGTAACCGGCGGAATCAGTGAAGCGCTGGTTTCTACCGCAGCAGGGATGACCATTGCCATCTTCACCCTGATTTTTGCCAACCTGTTCCGTGGCTTCTATCGGCGGCAGTTGGCCTTGATTCAAGAATATGGTGGACAGCTAGAATTGTTGTATCTATGCCGTTATGAGGAAGAGCATGGGCGCTATGGGTCAGGGCCAGGTGAACCAACGCTTGTGACCAGTCGCTAAATTATATCTAGTTGCTAACTTCGTGGTGGAAGCCAAACCCTATGCACATTCCAGAAGATCCTGATGTTCCAGCCCAAATTAATATCGTGCCGATGATTGATGTCATTTTCGCGATTCTGACCTATTTCATCATTTCCAGCCTGTTTCTGACGCGATCGGAAGGGTTGCCTGTCAACTTGCCACAAGCGCAAACCGCTGAAGCTCAGCAGACGGATAAGATTGTGGTGACGATTGATGATTCTGGGCAAATATCACTGAATCAGGAACCCGTTGAGTTTGAAAATCTGACCGCAGGAGTGATGGCATTAAAGGGCGATTCTCCAACGGAGAGGCTGCGCCAACGCCCCAGCGTATTAGTCACCATCAGCGCGGATGAGACGGTCTACCACGGTATCGTCGTTGCGGTCATGGATGAACTCCGCACCATTGAAGGAGTCCGATTAGGCATTGCCACCCAGCGTCCCCAAGTCCAGCCTGCTCAGTAGTGTTGTGTCGGTTATTTTATCTCTGTAAATCCTAATGCCCTGTTTCCCATGTCCTGTTTCCCATCTGAAACCACTCAACCAACCGAAGTCACTTACGTCCTGATGACGCGAAAGCTCACCCTGGCCTACGATCAGACGATTATCATTCAGGATCTTGACCTGACGATTCCAACCGGGCAAATCACGGCGCTGGTGGGGCCAAATGGGTGTGGGAAATCGACGTTGCTGAAAGGATTGGGACGGTTAATCAAGCCGAGCAGTGGTGTGGTTTATCTAAACGGTGAGGCGATTGCCCATCAGTCCACCAAGGCGATCGCCCGTCAGCTCGGTTTATTACCCCAAAGTCCAGTCGCCCCAGAAGGTTTAACGGTGAGGGAACTGGTGGCCCAAGGGCGCTACCCCTACCAAACTTGGTTACAACAATGGTCAAAAACAGACGAGTTAGCGGTGGAAGAAGCGCTCGTCACCACGGAAATGGGGGAGTTGAGAGATCGCCCTTTGAATACGCTGTCTGGTGGTCAGCGGCAACGGGCCTGGATTGCCATGATCCTGGCGCAAGAGACAGAAATTTTGCTGTTGGATGAACCCACCACATTCCTGGACTTGGCTCATCAAATCGAAGTGCTGGACTTGCTCCATAACTTGAACCAGTCACAGCAGCGAACCATTGTGATGGTGCTGCATGACCTCAATCAAGCTTGCCGCTATGCCGATCATCTCATTGCTTTGCAGGATGGCAAGGTCTACGCCCAAGGGACTCCCAGTGTGGTGATGACTGAAACAATGGTGCAGGATGTATTCGGTATTGATAGCCGGATTATCAGTGACCCGGTGGCAGGAACACCCATGTGTATTCCGATTGGGCGGAAAGATCGGTCACAGCGGCTTGAGCTGCGCTAATCAAATATCTGACAGCTTAGGAATATGGGAACAACGTGAATCAGGAGCGATCGCCCCTCCAATCTCTGCAACCAGAAGTGCGATCGATCCCTCATACTCGATCGCTCCTCCAACCTTGAAGCGAGAAACGCAATCGCCCCGCATAGCGATCGCCCCTACAATCTTGGAGCAAGAAGAGCGATCGCCATTTTCGCCAGAGCCAGTTGTCAATTTTTCCCAGGAGCTAGCCCCGAAGCCCTGATTAATGCAACAAGTACCGTAAACGTTCACCCTCTAATATTCTTGATCGACCAATCTTGACTCTTGATCAATTATTCTTGATTCTAGCTCGTTCAGTCTTGATCGCTTGCGCTGGGTCCAGAGGTTACTCAATAGACCATCCGATGGACTAAATATGAATGCTAGACAGAAAAAGCAGAATGAAACCAGGACAATCGATGCCCCAGAGGGAGCATCCAAGTAGTAGCTTAGGTACATCCCAACAACGCTGGAGGCTGCGCCAATGATCGAACCCAGCCACATCATTTGGTGCAGTTCTTTGACCAGCAAATAGGCGGTGGCAGCGGGTGCCACTAGTAAGGCAACGACTAACAGCGCTCCCACGGTGGGCAAGCAGACAACAATGGTCACGGTCATGGCCACGATGAGGGCGGCATTGTACCAACGCACAGGTAGACCACTAGCCTGTGCCCCTTTGGGATCAAAGGTGTAGAATAAAAGCTCTTTGAAAAATAGGCGTGCCAGGATAACCGCAATAATAGTAACAGCAAGGGTCCACCAGACCTCTGTCATCGTCACCCCTAGAATATTGCCGAACAGGATATGAACTAAGTCAATCCGATTTGCCCCCGGTAGGATACTGACTAGGACAACCCCAATGGCAACAAATGAGGTCAAAATCAGTGCCATCGCCGCATCCGTTTTCACGCGGGATCGCGATTCAATTAAATGGAGCACTAATGCACTAACCACTCCCGCGACCAACGCCCCAAACGATAAGGCTAAACCAATCACATAAGCAATGGGCAACCCAGCCATCACCGAGTGAGAAATGGCATGGGCCAACATCCCCATCCGCTGCACAATCATGTAGCTGCCCACGACTGCACAGAGAACCCCCAGAAAAATTCCTAACATCAATGCCCGTTGCATAAAGGATAACGACAACGGCTGAATGATCAAATCTAGCATGAAGTGCTTTTATCTCCTCTCAGGTTAATACGGTGTAAGGTGATGGATAAGGTGATGGCGTTAAGCAAAGACGCGAGCAAGTCCCCGACCGTAAGCCCGTTCTAGGTTGTCGGAGGTGACGACTTCGCGACGGGGGCCTTGAGCAATCAAACGTTTATTCAGCAGGAGGATCTGGTCATAGATCGCCAGAGAATCGCCCAAATCATGGTTAATCACCAGCACCGTTTTGCCTTCAGCCCGTAGTTCTTGAAAGATATCAAAGATAATGTCTTCAGTTTTGCGATCGACTGCGGTAAACGGTTCATCAAAGATTAAGAGTTCTGCTTCTTTGGCTAGCGCTCGTGCTAAAAAAACGCGCTGCTGTTGCCCTCCCGACAGCCCACCGATGGGGCGATCGCGCAAGTCATACATTCCGACTCGCTCCAAAGCTTCACGGGCCAACTGTCGAGCCTTACGACTAAACCCGCGAAAAAGTCCGGCTTGAACCGTCTGGGCCATCATCACCACATTCCACACCGTAATTGGGTAATCCCAGTCAACGAGAGAGCGTTGGGATACATAGCTCGTTTTGAGCAACTGATTCTTCAGCGACCGTCCCTTGAACTTAACACTCCCTTCCGTTGCCGGGATCAAGTTCAGCATGGATTCAACCAGAGTACTTTTGCCTGCACCATTGGGGCCGATAATGCCCACCAATTGACCCAAGGGGATAAAAAAGCTGACCTCTTGGAGTGCGCGGGTTCCTCGATAATCGACCGACAAATTCTGAATTTCTAGCATTGACATCAACCTGTGACAAAAGTAAAGACGTTATTCCAATTAGCTTTGTGGAAGCAGCAGACCTGGTAGAAAAGACACCAATTACCAGAATCTTTTGACAAAGAGCTACCTAGCAAGTAACTACCTGAATCAAAGCTGGACTGGCTTTCTGAGGCAATTTCAGTATAATGATAATGCTTATTGATAAGCTGATTAAAACATTGACATCAGTGTATAGGCTAATGATATGAGTGTCTAGCGTTTACGAGTTTGCCCGTAGAGATCCGTGGCTCAGCCCCAAGCTTGATGCAAGTCAAGTGTTATGCAACCTGTATGGATTTGTCAGAAGGCAGTACAAAGCAAAAGAAAACCTAAATTTTTGGCCTATGCTTTGGTTCGTGAGGCTGCTTGGGTGAATGTTTTGGAAATTCTTAAATCTAACAGGCTGGTTGTGTGCAGATGCATGAAGCTATGGTGTAAATGCTAATCATTCGCATTAGTTATTAGTGATGGGGTACTCTTAACCTTCCCACACCTTCGGTAGTTCTTTGTAGTCAAAACAGGCAAACAGAAAATCAAATGCAGCAACACTTTAGAAGAAAGCACGGAATCTTTGGAGCGGCGATCGCAGTTGTGATGGGTCTTGTCGGTTGTACTGGCCCATCACCAACTGATTCAGACCCCACCGCCGAAGGCGGCTCCCAGATCGATGTAGTTGCCTCCTACAGCGTCATTTGCGATTTAACCGCTCAAATTGCAGGGGATGAGGTGAATCTGGCCTGTTTAATTCCCCCTGATCAAGATCCCCATACCTATGAGGCCACCCCCTCTGATCGGGAGGCCGTCGATACGGCTGACTTGGTATTCTATGCGGGACTCAACTTTGAACCTTCGATCATTGATATGGCTGTTGCATCTAACTCCGAGGCCCCAAAAATTGCCTTGCATGATGAATCGGTGCAGGAATTGATTGAAGTGGAAGAAGAGGGGGCATTAGAGCCTGATCCTCACGTTTGGCATGACGTTGAGAATGGCTTAGCAATGGTCGCCTTGATTCGGGATAATCTGGTCACCGTTGATCCAGACAATGCCGATATGTACACCGCAAATGCTGAACAGCTAACGGTTGAGTTAAAGACCTTGGATGCGTGGATTCCAGAGCAAATTGCCACTATCCCTGAAGGCCAGCGCCGCTTGATTACCACCCATGATGCAATGTCGTATTACGCCAAAGCCTACGGGTTAACCGTTGAGGGCACATTGCTGGGCGTTTCAACGGAGGATGAACCCACTGCTGCCAAGATTAACGAGCTAGCCACCTCTATTCGTGAAAAGAACCTGCCTGTGATTTTTGCTGAACTCACTGCTGACGATCGCGTCTTAAAAACGGTGGCGGATGAAGCGGGGGTCTCCATTTCTGAGAACGTCTTGTTGGCTGATGGCTTGGCTGCAGTCGGCACACCTGGGGACACTTATACTGGGATGCTAGTTTACAATACCTGCGCCATTGTTGATGGTCTGGGTGGAGAATGTGCGCCTGCCCCATAGCTAAAAGGCTGCTTACTCTGTAGGCGGGGCGATCGCCAATCTGGTAGCGTGCGCTTCCTAATGCAACTCTGACCACTCCACTGATAGGTTACAGGGAGCGCATCCTGCTTGTGTTTGAAGTCATCGATCGGGGCCTAACAACTCCGATGCATATCGACCGTTAAAACTGAATCGAAGGGCAATGCTGCAATCAAGGCTGAGCCTATGACCATTCGGCAACCCCGTTATAGTAAAGAAGAATTTGCACGGCGAGGCGATGAGATTTATGAATCTCAGGTGCGTTCCCAAGTCGAGGCTGGTAATGACGGTAAGATTGTGGCGATCGATATAGAAACTGGGGCATTTGAGCTTGCGGATGACACGATGGTTGCTACCCGACAACTGTATAAACGTGTGCCTGATGCCCAGCCTTGGGTGGTGCGAATCGGTCATCGTGCCGTTCATCGATTTGGTGCACGAAGCTTGAAGGACGCTCTATGATGTAGGGGCGTGTCAATCAGCAGTGTGAGGCCGTGATTTCTGTTGCGGTGAAGGGGCGAGCTAACATTAAATCTGTTGATGCAGTGATTGATACGGGGTTTAACGGTTTTCTCAGTTTACCGACTGCTATCATCACGGAACTCGGCCTATCTTGGAGTTACCGCGATCGCGCCACATTAGGCGATGGCAGTGAAACGGTGTTTGACGTTTACGATGCAGAGGTGATCTGGAATGGGCAATACCGAGAAATTGAGATTAATGCAGCGGAGACGGAGCCGTTGCTGGGGATGAGGATGCTGAAGGGATGGCGATTGCAAGTCGATACGGTTGAAGGTGGTTTGGTAACAATCGAAAGGCTTCTAGATGTCAGTTAGTAGTTACTCAATTGGAATGGTTAGAGCGCTTGTCCCCGCATAGCGATCGCCCCCCAATCT
>JBFRWC010000209.1:0-22125 GCA_051439365.1 Leptolyngbyaceae cyanobacterium | reverse complement strand
CTGGATGAAAGTTATACCTTTTCTCGCTACGCTGAATTGCCCTATGAGCGAGATGATATTTTGGCGGATTTGGGCTGTAGCATTTCTAGCGATCGCCTCACATTTCCCCAATACCAGGGAGCGCTTGAACTGGGGAACCTGAGCGATCGCCTCAACGCCGCCTTCCAATTTACGACCATTAGCAGCGAACAAGCACGGCGGGAATTTTTGATTGCCCCCATCCTGAGTGAAGTGTGTCAGCACAGCCACCGCAAAGTACGGGTGGAATATGCCCTGGCGGTCAATCATTGGCTTAAAGGGTCGCTAGATTATTATTTTCAAGCCAGTAATTTCTTAATTATTGAAGCCAAACGGGAAAATATTTACACCGGATTCACTCAATTAGGAGCTGAACTTATCGCCCTAGATCAATGGATCGAAAGTGATGTTTCCATCCTCTATGGGGCCGTTAGCACCGGGCAAATTTGGCAGTTTGGCCATTTCCAACGCCAGACCAAACATTTAACCGAAGACTTGACCTTACACCGTATTCCCCAAGAGTTGGAACCCGTCATGCGGATTCTCTTGGGCATTATTACAGGCATTGATGCAACGAACGCAAGTTCAACAGATTCGACAGAATAGATCAGAATTATCGAGCCAGCAGCAACACCCCTGTCACCGAAGCCGCTGAGAGAAAAATAATCCGGAGGAAGCGGTTTCCTTTTTTAATTCCCAGGCTAGCCCCACAGTAACTGCCTAACAGTGCCCCACCCACCAATCCCGGAGCCAAAGGCCAGATGACGTTGCCGAAAAAGATGTGGGCGATCGCTCCCACAATATTCCAGAAAATGCCGTTGGCCGATAGGGTCATTGCGGTGGCGTGGAGCTGATCGTAGCGAAAGTACATCAGATACAGATAAGTGGTGAACACACCTGCACCAGCTGAGATCCAGCCGCTGTAGAAGGCCATTGGGATTAGCATGAGTGATGCTAGCACCCACATCGTCGAAGTCATGGCACGGGGCTGATGCTCCAGATGACCGGATTTACGCAAGTATGACACGATCACCATCGCCAGGATGACTATCCCCAAAATCGGCCTCATGCGATCGCCCGACAAATAGGAGGCAAACCAGGTACCGAAAATCACAAAGGGCACCCCCACCAACCCCGTCCACCAAAATACCTTCCAGTCAATCAACTTTTCCTGCATGTAGCGATAGCCACTGCCAACGCCAATAAAACCCACCGCTAACTTATGGCAAGCTAGAGCATTGGCAAAGGGGAGGTTCAACAATAGCAAAATGGGCAACAGAATTAATCCTGCGCCTCCTCCCGCGAGGCTAGAGAAAAAGCAGGCGATGAAAGAGGCAACAAAGCTGGTGCCAATAAAAACAGGATCGACAGCGGGTAACGATTCCATACATTTGAGCACAACATATCGGTAGATGGAGTCATTGTAGGGGAAGTTCGCCGGAAAGGGTAAGATTTTCGGTCGGTCAACCCAACACCTCAGCCCCAGCCATTTGCCGCAGCTTGACCTTGAGAGCTGTATGCTCACTATCCAACCGCATCAGCATACTTTCCCTGGGCAGGGTTAAGGTCTTGGCCAATCGATCCATGATGATCTCGACCGATTGTCCCCGATCATCCTCCGCAGCGGGGGTTAACTCGATCGCCAGCACGTAAAAGGGTTGCTCTGGCAAATACTGCACCACTTTTTGTACCAGGTAGGCAGTTTTCACTTCTGGATAATGGCCAAGCTGCTGTTGTAGGGTTTGACGCATTTTTGCAGGGAGATCGGGCACCACCATGGCGTGATGGTGGGTAAAGCGTGCCCGTTCCAGCCGCGCTTTATCCACTACCGCCGATTGTTCACGGGCTTGCTGCAAATATTGGGCGGCGGTGTCTTCTCCCTCATGCTGTTGCAAGAAGGCGTAGATTAAGTTGGCCCCGTGGGTGTAAGCGTCACCGTGGCGGGTCATCACCTTTTCGAGATGGTTGATGCCAGTGCGATCGCCCTGCTCCAGCAACAATTGCCCCAGCAACATATTGGCCCCAAAATGGTCGGGTTGCTCCGCCAGAATCGCCTGTAGATCCGGTAACGCCGCCGCCGCATCTTGAGTATCAACCGTGAGTCGTGCCCGTTCCCAGCGCTGTTCCAAGGATAGGGAGCCTTCCTCCTCGCTATTAAGGGACTCCAGCTTTTGCTGAAGATGTTGGGTATCCTGATATCGCTGTCGCCACTCATGGGTCACTGATCCTTGCCACACCTCATTAAAGTGTTTGACGATACCGGGCAATGCCTTACCCAAAAATTGTTCAGCGGCACTGGTTT
Organism: Leptolyngbyaceae cyanobacterium; assembly: GCA_051439365.1. Lineage (GTDB taxonomy): Bacteria > Cyanobacteriota > Cyanobacteriia > CAKZMO01 > CAKZMO01 > JAAHGY01. Next base: position 19,805 of record JBFRWC010000209.1, on the reverse strand, counting down.
TAAGGGGCTTCACCAGACCCAGCACTTGGTTCGGCTTACAGCCAATTCGCCCCAACCGATCCTTCAAACAAGGATGGGTATCTTCGGTGTTGGTGGCTTGGGCCATTGCCTGTTTCAGCAACGGTTTAACGGTCTCTAGGGCGATCGGGTGCTGGACCTGCTGGGCCAGTTCGGTGTAAGGTTCCGGCGGATCAACCTGCTGATCCACCTTAGCGGCAATCCTTTGCCAAAAGGACGGCAGCACATATCCCCCCGCAATTTCGGAATTGACCAACGCCGAGGCCAGATTTTTAGCCCCCGCCAGCTTCGCCGCATAGCGATCGGCTTCATACTCGTCGGCCCGAGCCAACACGAAGGAATAGGCGGCGAAAAAAGGGGCATACCACTGAAAAAACAGCACAAATGCGCCTCGACCAATCAACGAGGCTAGAGCTAGCATCAAGTCGAACATCCCTTCCCCCGTGCTTTGCTGGGGATCTTGCAATCCACTCAACAGTTGATACCAGGTTTGCCGTACTCGATAAATCCAGTGACCAAATTGGCCATGCTTGGCGGAAAGATGGCCCAATTCGTGAGCCAGCACGGCTCGAAATTGTCCCGGCGACAGGGTTTGCAGCAGCGGTAAACCTATGATCAGGTAGTTACGATAACCGCCGAAAAAGCCAAAGTTTGGCACTTGAGACACGGCAGCATTAAACTCATTGGTCAGCAATACATGATGGAATGGGGGAGTACGTAACTCTTTTTGGAGCGATCGCAACAGTTGAAATAAAGAAGGCACCTTTTTAGCACTCACCTCTAAGCCCTCTGGTGAGGGGATATGGAAGCAGAGGGCATCCAGGATCGAATACACAATCACCATCGGAGTGCCGACTCCAAAAAGTAGCACCAACATCAGCAAGCGCATACTGCGCACAGACTCAAAGATAGAGAGAAGTTTGGGAACGTACCACATTGAGAGGGTAATCATGAACCCCAACACAACAATGATGTAACCGTAGCCCAACCACGCTAAACACCGTACCCGCAACTTGTACTGGTCTGGTCGTTTTTTCGCCAGATGTTCGAGTTGCTGGACCAGCCGATCAAACTGAGCCTGAGTCATACCCATGATGCCCATCTCCTAGGAGTTTTAAGATAGGAGTTTTAAGAAATTGAGGAACTGGAGGATGATGGCAATGCAAAGGAATGATGCCCGACACCCGCTGCCAAAATGTCTTCTAACCTTAACCGATTTAACCAGCTATTAGGATCGGCTCAGTCGTAATTTTTGTAAAATCAGCGTCAACAGCTTGGCCCGTTGGGTGACGATATCTGCTGTCACCTCCATGCCGGGTTGTAAAGCGTGCCGCTGTCCCGATTGCTCTTCCATATAAATTCGAGGCAACTCAATGTCCACCATATAGCCTTCAGGTAGCGGACAGTTGGTCAACTGGCACGGTACCGTATCGGGAGAAATGTTCAACACCGTCCCCGTTAACGTGCCATATTCTGGATAGGGATAAGCGGCCACCTGCATTTGCACGGTGCGGCCCGATTGGATTTGGCCAATTTCGTCTGGCGGCAACAACGCTTTCACCACCAGGTTTTTCGGCGGTGGCATCACTTCGGCGAGAATACCACCTGTCTGCACTGGTTGCCCCGGATTTAGGTTCGCCATTCCTAAAACAAATCCATTGATCGGTGCCCGAATGGTCCGCAGCGGGGTGGGCGATTCATCTTCTGGAACAGGTGTAGCCGCTAGCCCGGTATTAGAGTTGCCATCATAGGGGCGGAGGTCAAGCAAAGGCTGACCGACACTCACCGCTTGGTTGTCATGGGCATGCAGAGTGGCGATCGCTCCCGCCGTTGGGGCCGTCACCTGATAGGGCGGATCGACGGAACGAACTTGACCATAGGCGCGAACCGTCACATCCACCTGCAATGTGTTCACCAACACTAAACCCAAGCCACAACTGCTGAGTAAAGCCAGACTGCTCCATCGCAGCCAGCGATCGCCCGTCGGCAACACGCTATCACTATCAAACGGCATCGCCCCCGTCGGTTCGTGGGTTAGTTCGTTGATGGGTGGATCAGTTAACGGGTTAGTGGATTGGTTCGCTAGCTGGTCGGTGGGTGGGTTTGCTAGTTGCCCAGTGGGTTGATTGGTGGGTTGATTGGTGGGTTGATTGGTGGGTTCGGGGGTGTTCATGGGGCCAAGGTCTCCCTATCAGCTAAGGCTTTATTCAGTCCTTCACGGATAAAGTCCGGGTTTTCTCTGATCCTCTCCCACTCCATCTGAATCAGAGACGAAAGACCCAGCCGTGATCCCAACCCTCAAAAAATAATTTTGGCGTTTTTTCAAAAGAAAGACAAAAACGTCCTGACCCCCTATGGAGTCGGGTGGAAGTATTTGGCATCTGTGTGCCCCCAGGGTTTTCACGGCCAATCAGGGAATATCTAAGCTGTCTTTCTAGGTGTATCTGATTAGAAAGCCATATCCTGTCTTGGGGTTTTCCTCCAGAATCCACCCATGCCTAGGGGATATCCTTAGGGATTTGCACTTAAGGATTCACCGTTTAATGATTTTCATAATTGCTAAATGATGAATGGCTTCCATCTGTACAGTTTATGTTTAGTACTTTTGGTTACTCCAAGGAGTCAAACTTATGCAAAGTCAACTAGGCTCAAGCCTTTTTGCACCCCTGTCTACTCAAACTGCCAGCCAGACCAAGGGCGGCGGGACATCTTGCTATACCTATACCTGTGTTCCCCGGGTCAGGGTTGTGTACCGGGTTGTCCGTTGTTATGATCCCTGCGTATCCCACAATCCCTGCAGCAGCAGGAGTTCTTCTTCGGGTAGCGGTAGGGTGAATATCACTAACCCTGATATCGACGATGGTTCTATCGTGAACTTTACCTCTGGCAGTTCTATCAATCTGACTAACCCTGATATTGATGATGGATCTATCGTCAACTTCTAGGAGATGAAAGGCTGTAGTTATGGCTCTTTGAAGCTATGACTGATTTAGGCTTAATCGGCAAGGGGCATCAGCCCCTTGTTTAGTCCACCTTCGTCACTTTTTCCGCTAAGTTGATTCAGTCTTATCGTCATTGCCCAAACTTCTGGTTTTTTCCGGAATCGGAAAAGGAGAATAGATAATTAAATAGATGGGTGAGAATTAGATTATTTCCTAACTAAAAGGGTCTATTTTGACTTATCTTTTGATCTATCTCTCACCTCATAGGGTTTCAACTTAGATTGGACAAATTTATATAAAATTGGGATGCCACGCGCCCCAGTTTCTCCCTTTAGTTGGAACCCACCTCACAATGTCGTATATCAAAACAGTCATTACCTACATTGATGATGATGTGAGATCTATGACAGATTCAACTCATTAGTTAAGGAGTCAATCATGAACACTGATCATCGAGATGATCTATTTACCTCGCTTTCTCCCCAGGCCGCTAGCCAAACTCAGGGAGGAAATTGGGCTTACCATCCACGTACTACCACCACCACCACCATTGTTCGGTTCCGCTATTATCCAGGTTCTGCTGGTAGCTCTAGTCCTACCACGATTAACATCACTAACCCAGAGTTTGATGATGGTTCAATTGTGAATTTTGGCGGGGATAATATTAATGTTAGTAATCCTGAAGTTGATGACGAGGCTGTTCTAACATTTTAGTCATGATTGCTTGAGCGATCGCCCAATAACAGCAAGAAAGCAACTGTTATTTTTGAGCATTTACCACTACGTCATCTTGTAGGCAGCAGCAAATACAGTAGTAGCTTGATGTTGCCTACCCTTACCGTCCAGTATTTTGGCGAATATTCCAGGAGAATAGTTGAATACTATTTGATAATATTCTCTTGAATCTTAAATAAAATATCTGAGACAGTTCCCTGGTAATAGATCAATGGGCACGACAATGAAAAACGAATCGACTTCATTCTTTACATCTCTATCCTCTGTACAATCAAAAGAGATTCGAGGGGGGTGGTGGGGCCATTATCTTAACTCGGTGAGTCGGCAAATCCCTCCATCTAAAGCTTCAAGAGAGATCAATCAAGGTGCAGCCAGTACTTTGTCATCACCTTGGTTGCAGTCTCCCCACTACAACTATGGCTACGGTAATTTTTCTGCCCCCAGTGGTCATCACCACTAAAAATCACCATGTTTTTTAATCGAACGTTTTTTAACCGAAACTACAGCGTTTATCGACAACACAGCGAGGAAGATTGTGGGGCCGCTTGTTTAGCAGCGATCGCCAAACACACGGGTTATCCCATCTCCATGCCCACCATCCGAGATGCTGTTGGCACCAGTCAGCACGGCACCACGCTGCTGGGATTGCAACAAGGAGCAGAAACCCTAGGCTTTTACGCTCGGTCTGTCCAGGCTGATCCGGCAGTGTTGGATCGACTCGATGAAATGCCTCTACCGGCCATCCTGCATTGGAAAGGGCTACACTGGGTCGTCTTTTATGGCTGCAAAGGGAAGCACTTTGTGGTCATGGACCCAGCGGTGGGCCTGCGATTTTTGAGCCGTCACGAGTTCCGCGAAGGTTGGTCCGATTGGATTGCCCTGTTGCTGACCCCTGACTTAGCCCAACTATCCCAGCGTAATGACCAACCGTCCTCCAAACTATCCCAGTTTTTCCAGCAAGCATGGTTCTATCGATCTACCCTAGCTCAAGTGCTATTGATCAATATGTTGTTGGGAATACTCTCCCTGTCAACGCCGTTCCTTATCCAAATTCTCACCGATGATGTCTTGGTCCGGCAAGATTTGGATTTATTGAATACGGTGGCGATCGCCATTGCGGCTCTCTTAGTTTTTAGCAGTACCTTAGGTTGGATTCAAGCCAATCTGATTCTTCACTTTGCCAAACGACTAGAGCTGAGCATGGTGATGAACTTTAGTCGGAAACTGCTCAACTTGCCCCTGCGCTATTTTGAGAACCATCGTAGTGGTGAAGTGGTCAGTCGGCTCCAAGATGTGCAAATGGTGTATCAACTCGTCTCCCAAGTGGTGGTGGGATTACCGGGACAGATATTTATCTCGGTGATTTCGTTTTTATTGATGCTGCACTATAGTCCTCGGTTAACCACAGTAGCCGTGATCATCAGTGGGTTGATGTCCATTTCTACCGTAGCTTTTTTGCCAACTTTACAACGGCGCACCCGCGAAGTGCTGGTGTTGGATGCGGAAAACCAGGGTATTTTAATTGAAACTTTTAAGGGAGCCATGACTCTGAAGACCTTGGTGGCGACCCAACAGTTTTGGCAAGAGTTTCAAGAAAGACTAGGGCGATTTTCAGTCCTCACCTTTCACACGGCCCAAATAGGCATTGTCAACTCCAGTTTTGCTGGGGTGGTATCAGGATTGGGGGGAATTACCCTGCTCTGGTTTGGTAGCAATATTGTGATTCAGGGGCAATTAAGTATTGGCCAACTGTTGGCGTTTAATGCCATGAATCGGAACTTTATGGGACTGATTGGGACGCTGATTGGGCTAATGGATGAAATGGCTAGGGTGCGAGCGGCGACAGAGCGGCTGGCCGATGTAACTGATGCCATCCCAGAAGTATTGCCGAATCAAGTCAAAGCTACCGTTACTTTTCCTCAAGAAGTGGAGATTACCTGTCGCCAGCTCTCCTTTTTCTACACAGGACAAACGACGTTGTTGGACGATTTGACCCTTCAGATTCCGGGGGGGAAGGTCACAGCGATTGTGGGACCGTCGGGGTGTGGCAAGAGTACCCTGGTGAAATTAATTGCAGGGCTGCATCCGGCCCAAGAGGGCAATATTCGTATTGGTCCCTATAATCTGGATGATTTGACTTTGGATTGTGTCCGGCAAAATGTGATGTTGGTGCCCCAGGATGCCCATTTTTGGAGTCGAAGTATTCTGGATAATTTTCGTTTAGCTTGCCCCCAGGCATCCCTCGGTGACATTGTGGCAGTGTGTCAAATTGTGGATGCCGATCGCTTTATTAGTGAATTACCCAACAAATACCATACGGTCTTGGGAGAATTTGGGGCGAATTTATCGGGGGGACAGCGGCAACGATTGGCGATCGCCCGTGCCCTGTTGGTTAGACCTGCGGTCTTAATGTTGGACGAAGCTACCTCTGGTCTAGATCCCGCCAGCGAAGAGCGAGTATTATCCGGTCTCCTGACCCACCGTCATCACCAAACGACCATTATCATCAGCCATCGGCCCAGTGTATTGAACTATGCCCATTGGGTGATTCGCTTAGACCGGGGCCAATTGGTCCAGCAGGGCTACAACCAAAATATGGAGGCTCGGCAACCGTCGCAGGGCTATTCCTATCCGGGAGTCCCAACGGATGATCCACCAGAACGAGTCGTGTCCATCGCCACTCGTCGGGGGTATCCTCCCAGCAGTGTGGCCAGTCCCGATCCTCCTGGTGCGGGGCCGTTATGGTCCAAACGATTATTGCCCCACAGTCACTATCCCCAATGATTTCGTACCTGAATATCGTTCTCCTGTTAGTCTAGTTCACTCATTATCTTTGACCGATTGCCACTCTTGGCTAATCACCCTTCTTGACCGATTGCCCCGATCTTTTTTCCTTTTATTTATTTAATTTATCTTTGCAAGGAGTTCTTGCCATGAATCCTCAGAGCAGCAATGACCGGGTATCAGCTTCAACCGTAGAGACTAATCATTTGGATCATTCATTGTTCAAATTGTTGCCCGATTGTGATAACCAACAGATTAAAGGAGGCTATTGGGCACAGCCTTCTAATCAGAACAGTGGTGGAGTGGACATGAGCCATCGCTTGTCTAGCCATCAGGAAAACCAAATTAATACGGTTAACTCTAGCGCGATCGCCCCAGTGGTTCCCCAAATTAACTCTAATTTTTCTCATCACACGGCAGCTAATCGGTTGGATGATTTACTTCTGACCTAGCAGTTAGAATAGATAGGCCATTCTTCCATCAAGATCAGCAATTAAAATCAGTCATAAAAGGGACGATTAAGAGTGCGATCGCCCCAGATACTCTTATCATATCTTAGACTTTTTATATAAAAAAATGGCCAGAAATAATCAGAATTAAAGATGTAAATTTTGTTGTGATTTCAGTTATTTAATTGAGCCAATTATCCGGACCAAATTAGCCCTATTTGTAAATCATGGAGAGGGTGCGGAGCCATAACTATTCATTCAAATTGGAACCGGATTCCGTTTGATTTTCCCACTACTTGAGGAGAGTTAACTATGTTTAGGCCACGGAATAACAAGGCATTCTTGTCCTTGCTCCCCGTTTTTGTCACGACAGCGTTGGTCGGTCCACTAGCGATCGCCGCCCATGCCGCAGAATCAGAATACCCCCAGGTCGAAGTTGAAGTTGAGGTGATTGAGTCCTCCCCTGAGCCAGCGGTGATTTATGTGCCTCACCCCGTTGAACCAGACCACGAGGTAGATAGCTGCCAGGACGAGTGTGTCTGTGAGGAACATCACGAGTGTGAAGAACCAGTGGTTCATGATGTCTGTGAGTCCGAGTGCGAAGAACCAGTGGTTCATGATGTCTGTGAGTCCGAGTGCGAAGAGCCAGTGGTTTATGATATCTGCGAGTCCGACGAGTGCGGAGAGCCAGAGGGTTACGAAGAAGTTTATGAAATTTATGAAGGCTGCGACGACTGTGAAGCAGAGGAGTACCCGGAGGGGGGGCTGGTCGAAACTGAGGTGATCTTGGAAGGCCAGGGCTTTGTCGGCACCTTTAGCTGTGTTGAACATCCCGTTCCCACCACGGTCTTTTACTCTGCTGAAGGGGCACTCCCCGTGATCCACTGGGTTTCCCACTACTTCGCCCATTCTGGATGGGACCCCTTGACCCGTTGCCGTGCGGTTTCTGGTCGCTTCCAGAACTTCTATGAAGCTGGGATTCTCAACTACCTCACCACAGGCGTGGTGAATCGTCTGCCTGTGGTCTGCGTTGCAGAAGAAGTGGGTGGTTCCTGTGCGGGTGTCTTGCTCACGCTCAAGCCGGGACAAGATGGGGATGAGGTGGTGCAGCAGTTGTTTGATCTGTCCTATGGTCGCCAAGTTGGGGCACTGTACGAAAGTGGTCCCCGCACCTATATCAGTATCGAGCAATATCTTGAGGGGTTGGCAGATCAGAACCCTTAGATTCTGACAAAGTTGAGCGGTAAAAGCAGGTGAGCGGTAAAGACCGTTGGGGATAGTCGGACTCAAGGGCGATCGCTCACACCAAATCGTTAATTATTGCTTGCTAAATGGATGCATTGCGAAACACTGTGGTGGAGCTGGAACTAGTACTCAACGGCATAAGACCATTTCTTGTAAAAAAATTACCAACTGCGGTGCGTTACGCTGGCGCTTTTCTGGTATGCCCTTTGGGCTATACAGCACCCTACAGCGGTATATTTTTTCTTGGAAATCACCTAAGTTCCAACACTATCTGCCCTCATCCCCCAACCCCTTCTCCCAAAGCGGGAGAAGGGGAGCCAGATTGAAGTCCCTCTCCCGTTCTGGGAGAGGGATTTAGGGTGAGGGGCAAGGGGTTTGCCTATTTACGCCATACGGTACTAGGATGCCAAGTCATATTTTCCTAAGTTCTGCCTGGGTAGGATGACTTGATTCCAATATCAGGCTCCGCCTCTGTTGTTTTGAAAGTTACTTGTTTTTAGAAACACTTGTTTTTAGAAACACTTGTTTTGAAAGTTACTTGTTTTTAGAAACACTTGTTTTTAGAAGCACTTGTTTTTAGAAGCACTTGTTTTTAGAAGCACTTGTTCTTAAGAGTTACTAAAGCGTGGACATGACTGATGGGGCGAAAAACGGGGCATGATCAGTGGGGGCGACAGCAGCACTGGTGTCAACTTGTTGGCAGCATTTTGGGCAGCACGATGGGCCTGATTGTCGCTGTCTACCCCTTAGATCTTCAGGCGTTGACCCGACCTGAATTGCAGCAACGGGCACGCGGTATTACTGTGTTAGTGGATGGTCTCAATCCCGGATCGGGGGTGATTGTGGCCCATGATGCGGCGCGATCGCAATATTGGGTGTTGACGGCCCAACATGTGGTGGCGACTGAGGATGAATACTGGATTGTCACCCCGGATGGTCAGGAATATTGGGTGGACTATCGCACCGTTCGCAAGTTGCCAGGGTTAGACTTGGCGTTAGTGGCCTTTGAAAGTTCTACCGTTTATCCCGTTGCGGTGCTGGCGGACTATCCTCAAAGTCAAACCTTTCCCTATGTTGTGGTCTCCGGCTGGACGGGTAGTAATATTTACCAGGAACCTATTCGTCATGAATTTGCGGTAGGGCAACTTTTGCGCCGCCGTTACGGGATGCTCTATGCCCAACAGCCGTTTGCCTATGGCTATGGGATGTTTTACACCAGCATCACGGAACAGGGGATGAGTGGGGGACCGATTCTAGATACCGCAGGCCGAGTGATTGGTATCCACGGTCGGTCGGAAGGGGAGGAGCATTATTTACCTGATAGTGGTACCGCGATTCGATTGCACTGGGGCTTTAGCAGCGGCATTCCTCTCCCGACTCCGGCAACCCTGACCACATTAACAGACGGCAACCCTCGCTGGCAGTGGCAGACGGCCCCACCTGATCCAATCACCCCGACGGAACGGCGATCGCTTGCAACAGTGACTCAGTTTGTGGATGCGACCCCGGATAATGGGGTGAGTTGGACCAATCGGGGTAATCAGCTCTATCGCTTGGAGGAATTTGGGCAAGCCATAGCGGCTTTTGAAGCGGCGATCGCCCTCCAACCGGATTTTTACCAGGCATGGTACGGCATGGCGCAGGTGTTGACCACCCAAGGGCGCTACGAAGAAGCCCTGGAAATTTGTGAACACATCTTGACGCTGCAACCCGATTTTTATCAGGCCATGCGCGATCGCGCCCTCTTGTGGGTGTTGCAGGGCAACCTGGAGCAAGCGGTGGTGGACTTCGACCAAGTGGTGCAGCACACGCCTAGTGATTACGTCGCCTGGTATCTGCGGGGGAATCTGTTTTGGAAACATATGGGCTGGGATGAAGCGGCCTTGGGGTCGTACGATCGTGCCTTGTCCATTGCTCCCACCTTTGCCGAAGCTTGGATAGAGCGGGGGCGAGTCTTACAGCGCTTGGGTTATGAGGATGAGGCGATCGCCTCCCTGAAAAAAGCGATCGGGTACGAACCCGATTTAGCGGGGGGTTGGTATTGGTTAGCCCTGTTTTCCCAAGATCGCGATCCGAATGCTGCCCTTACCGCTATTGAACAAGCCGTGGCTATTGTCCCTACCCAGGTGGACTACTTATTTCTTTACAGTCAATTATTGATTCAAACGGGGCAGTCAGTTGCCGCTCATCCCGTCCTAGAGCGGATTCTAGCTATTGACCCCAATCATCAATCAGCCCAAGCCTCGTTACAGAGGTTAACTGAAATCAATGAATAAATTCGCGCCATTATTGAGTAATTGAAACTTAGTCCATTGCTATGTGAAGAACAGTAAGTCTGTCTAAAGAGTTATGAGCGATCGCCCAAAACTTATCTCACCAGGGATTAAGATGAAGCCATAGGAAGAAAGTATCCAACGAGGAAGAATCAAAGAGACAATATCAAACACTAGTCTTCCTTGAGATCGTTCTTTCCTCGTCGTTTATATCAGTTTCGAGTCTGCTTAATTTCTCATCATTCATAACAACACAGGAGCAGGGCTATGAGTATTTTGAATCAAGTCGAACATGCTTTCAAGTACATTTGGGAAGGAACTACTAGAATCTTTGGCCCAGATGATAATACCTACCCAGAAACAGGTGTCCAACCCTTTAGTGGCGATCCATACGACAAGGATAACAATCAAGCGAATGAGGCATAACATGTAGGAACCGGACCTCCCTTAAGATCCTTGGTTTCTCATGAGACAAGACCCCCGGCTTCTTTGAGAAGCCGGGGGTCTTGGTACGCTAATATTGCATTTCCGCTAACCACATCTTGGTTAGCGGCCTATTCTGTTGGTTACTGACCATCTATTTCAAGGCTGGACCACCCAATCGTTAGTTTCTCGCTAATAATGTAGAGAGTAGGTAGACGGATGGGGAACGACGAGACTATGGCGATCGCGCAAAATATCGAAACGGGTATTGATGGAACGGCTGGAAGCAATCCTGAGACTATGACTCCCCAAACCCAACTGTTGGGTGGACCTGACCCGGAGCGATTTGATTGGGCTGAAGCTTGGTATCCCGTCCACTATGTCACTGACTTAGACAAAGCGGTGCCGACTCGATTCACCTTGCTGGGGCAAGACTTGGTGATTTGGTGGGAACCCCAGGCTGAAACGTGGCGGGTGTTTGAAGATCGCTGTCCTCATCGGCTCGTCCCTCTATCTGAGGGGCGTATCAACGAGTCGGGCCAATTGGAATGTCCTTATCATGGCTGGAGTTTTTCGGGCAGTGGTCGCTGCGAGTCCATTCCCCAACAGCCAGATGGCATCCAAGCCAACTTATCGTCGCGAGCTTGTGCCAAGGTATTACCTACCACGGTCTGTCAGGACTTGTTGTTTGTCTACCCCGGTAAGCCGGAAAATGCACCCCAGGTCTCAGTGCCAGCGATCGCTCCCTTGGAGGAAGAGCCGGACGGTTGGGTGATGCTCAACACTTTCCGTGACCTGCCCTACGATGCCCTCACTCTGCTGGAAAACGTGTTGGATGCCAGCCATATTCCGTACACCCATCACAAAACCGTGGGTAAGCGGGAAAATGCCGCACCGATGGCGATGGACGTGCTGGAATCGGGCAAACAAGGTTTTTACGGCATTTGGCCGGAGGGGCCACGCAAGGGAGCATTAGGCACGCAACACACCACTTTTATCGCGCCAGGACTGATGTACCATGATCTAACGTCCAAGCAGTTTGGCCGCACCATGACTGTGGTGTACGCGACGCCCATCCGTAAAGGGGAATGTCGTCTATTTGCCCGGTTCCCCTTCAAGTTTTCGTCTAAAATTCCGGCGCTATTTATCAAACTCACGCCCCGTTGGTACAGTCACATTGGCAATAACGGAGTCCTGGAAGACGATCAGATTTTCCTCCACTTGCAGGAACGAGCGTTGGCTCAGGTGAGCGATCGCCCCTATGCCCAAGCTTGTTACCTCCCCACCCAAGCCGATCGCTATGTGACCGCCTTTCGCAAGTGGGTCCAGGACTTTATGGCCGATCCCTTTGCCGATGAGCCTTTACCGCCTGAACGGCCCAAACCTGCTCTGCTGGATCGCTACTCCTCCCATACTCAGCATTGCAGCAGTTGCCGTGGTGCCTTAAAGCGAATTCAACAGATTCGGACTGGGTTGGGTGTTGCCAGTGCCCTGGTTTGGTCACTCATTCCTCTGGCGATCGCCCTTTCTGAGTCCATGAGTTTGTCGCTGGGCTTCCTGTTGACGGGACTCCCGCTGCTGAGTGGAGCCGCTTGGTTGGGGTTGGGTCGCCTAGAGCAACGTTTTTATCAAGGGCGAGCGATTCCTCCACGAAACTTGTCTTAAGTTTTGGGGAGGTGCGTGGTCACGCACCTCCTATTCTGGAAACGGTGCGTGACCACGCACCCTACATTTGCTGCTGGAAACGGTGCGTTGTCACGTACCCTACATTTGTTGGTCGGGTGCCGTTGGTTCCGCATGGCGCACCCGGCACAGCAAGTTTATGACGACTTAATCCCCATACCCAAAGAGCGGCTTGGCTGTTCATCTTTTTTAATAATGATGCCGGAACTTTTTCGCACAGTAATAATACGGAGATCTTGGGCTTCGACCTAGGGGCGAGAAATTTTGCATCGGTGAAAGTACGAATTTATCGAGAAAAGAGTCAGCAGAATCGCGCTATTTTTGAAGCTTCTGGTTTATGGCGATCGCTTTATTTAATTATTATTAAGTAAAGATAGGGATATGTGTGATATTTTTTGTCCGGATGGGGAAATCTAGAAAAAGATACCAATCACTGAGTTCCACTATGGCCATTACCTCTGAACCCGCTTGGTATCACTGTATTGTCAGCCTATTACCATCAAGGTGCTTTCCCATGAACGAATCTATGCTAGTAATCATTCCTTGGTTCCAATGCTTAAACGCTCTCCAGTTTTTGACTAGAACCATCTTTCGGATCAACAGGGACTGAGCTGAATCCTATTCAGACTAAGTTTGTCCTCTGAATCTTGTCTTTAATCTCGCCCTCAAGCCCGTTTTCAAGTAAAGCCTCAAGTTTCAAGAAAGCCTCAAGTTTTAAGTAAAGCCTCATCGCAGTCGATTAAGCGAATTAGTCTACAGACTGACTATCTCAGTCGGATATCGGTCTGATTCCATTACTTTTGATTCATTACTTGGAGATTCCTCCAAGTCGATGACTGTTTTTTGTGCCTATTTCTGTCAGTCTATTGGCAGTTCATTACTCATTTTTAGTTCCTTCCTCACCAGGATTTATTACGTATATGAATAAGATCTTGTGTTAATACAATCAGTCTTTGAATACTGTTTTTATGGTGTGAGCGATCGCCCCAAAGACGAACATCACTAGGATTTCTAGCCTTATAGCAATGGTTAGCTCAGTTTAGTTCCGACTATCAACGAATCTGGATCATTCCTCAATTTTTCACCTCAGGAGCCATTTATCATGTCACCAACCATCATGTCTCAATCCTCTGTTACGTCCATTCTGTTTATTGATGCTGCTGTTCAAGACATTGTAGTTCTTACGGCTAACGTAAAACCGGGGGTGCAGGTTTATATTCTTCAGGCACACCAAGATGGGATTGAGCAAATCACTGCCGTTCTCCACAATCTAAGAGCTAACGGTCAGTATCAAGAGGTGCATATTGTTGCCCATGGTCTTCCCGGTGCCATATTCCTAGGGAATGCCGAACTGAGCCTAGACACACTCGATCGCTACACCCATGATCTAAAAGCTTGGTTCACCCCAAAATCGAAAATCCAAAATCTAAAATCCCCCACTCCCCAACTCAACCTCTACGCCTGCAACGTCGCCGCCGGAGATGCCGGAGCAGAATTTATCGCCAAACTCCATAAGCTCACGGGTAGCCCAATCGCAGCCTCCACGACACGAGTTGGTAGTCAGCATCTTGGCGGCAATTGGGCTCTTGATGTCAAAACCCACGAGTTCACCATTAGCTGTCCACTTACATCTGAGGTACTGGAAAGCTATCAGTCAGTACTACCCCTCAACATTGACACACTCATAGCCAGTTACGAGTCACTAACTGATGCTCCTTCAGAAAATTACACGCAAACTGGTACCGACTTCGACAACTACAACTTTCGGACAAATGCAACAGAAGACAATCTAGTTATTACAGGCTTTACCGCATCGAGTGGATCGTTTAGTTTTGTCCAGCTTGCCGACCAAATAAATATCCAGCGCGTCAACAATGCCGGAACTGACTATGAAAGAGACCTCTTCTGGTATGAAGATGATACGACCAGCGGTCGGACCCTCAACCTCAAGCCCCAGCGAGCATTCTCCTTAGAAGAGGCGTTACGTAGCGACATTATTAACCGGGGTGCTGACAACGTCTTTGTCAATACTACTAGTGAGGTAAACACAAACAATATTGAACGGATTGACTTTGTTGTCACCACAGGGTTGTCTGCACCCACCGCAAACCTGAGTGATACAGGTTTCCTAGTGATGGAGCGAGGTGGAAACGATAACGTTAAGATTGCTGCCATCACAGGAATTGATGAATTTGGCCAACCAACAGCTTATGGATCTCTGAACACAGTTAATACTGGTGCGTGGGGAGCGTCTAGCTTTGCTTTTAGCACCTCAGTCCTCAACGAGCTAACGGATGGGAACAATCCAACTGAAACATCACGTGTTAGCACTCAAACGATCAATGGATTTTACGAATCGTTTGCGGATCTAGGGATTACAGGCGATCAAACCTTCTATGGATACTCAATTTTTCCAGGAGATGTCAACACAACCGATCATACGCTTACCGATGTCAGTACGTTCCCAACTACCACTGCCGGTAGTGACGGCGGCCTGGATTTGGTAGCAGGGGGTGCCCTTTACGTTCGAGATGGTTCTAATATCCCACCCACCCTCAACCTTGATCTGTTGAATACTACAGGTGGTGCTGATGATAAGAATTATCAGGCAACCTCCGCCAATGGCGCAATAACCAACATCGCAGATCCAAACAACTCTAGTGGGTTTGACCCCAACAATGCCGGTAATGACATTGAAACCCTAACAATCACATTTTCAGGGGTTGCCGATGGAGCTAACGAAGTTCTCACAATCGGTGGTCAGGCCCTAGCTTTAACCAATGGATCAAGTATTACTGCGGCAGTTGGCGGAACAACATTCAGTGCTTTAGTGAGTGGCACTACCATCACCATTACTAATCAAGCATCGGGAGCTATTCCTGATGCTGATATCTCAGCACTACTAAAAGATATTAAGTACTCTAATAGTTCACCGTCTGCTGGTGCTCGAGTTTTCAACCTTACCGCTAGTGATGGTGATGGCCCTGGGAATACAGTTACCAGCACAATTAGTGTTAACGTTACCAATCTTTTGCCAAGCCCTGTGGATGATGCCATCACAGTGGATGAAGACAGCGACGACAATGTGATTGACGTCTTGGCTAATGATGTTGACCTTGGGGATGGCTTAGGCTCAATTGCCCTGAAAGATGACGCGACCAAAGGCACTGTCACCCTGGCTGACCAAGGCAACGCGGACCCGAGTGATGATGTGTTTACCTACACCCCAGATGACAATTATGCTGGGGCGGATAGCTTCACCTATACGCTCACGGATGCCAATGGTGACCCCTCCACGGCGACGGTCAACATCACCGTTACCCCGGTCAATGATGCCCCGGCCTTCAGCAATTTGGATGCCACTCCGACCTTCACCGAAGGCGGTAGTGCGGTGGTTTTGGATGCAGATGCGACCCTGAGTGATGAGGAATTGGATGCGGTTGACAACTGGGATGGGGCGACCTTAACCCTGGAGCGCAATGGCGGGGCGAACAGCAACGATGTCTTCACGGTGCCAAGCTCTAGCATTGGGAGCGTGACGACGAATGCGAATGGGACCCTGGTATTCACCTTCAACAACACCGCGACCAGTGCGGGGGTTGATGGGCTGCTTCAAAGTATTCAGTACAGCAACAGCGCCCCCTCCAGTTCCAGCGTCACGCTCGACTACACGATTAACGATGGTAATGGCGCAGACCCAGGCGGAGCGCAGGGAACCGGAGGCCCCCTAACGGGCACGGGTAGTCTCGATGTCACGATTAATCGCCTGCCGACCGCCAGCGATGATGCCGCCACAGTGGATGAAGACAGCGAGGACAATACGATTGACGTGTTGCTCAATGACGTTGACCTGGGTGATGGCCTCGGCTCGATTGTGCTAGAGACGGACGCGACCAACGGGACGGTCACGCTGGATGACCAAGATAACGCGGACCCGAGCGATGATGTGTTTACCTACACCCCGGATGAAAACTACAGCGGGGCGGATAGTTTCACCTATACGCTCACAGATGCCAATGGTGACCCCTCCACGGCGACGGTCAACATCACGGTTACCCCAATCAATGATGCTCCTACATTCACTAGCTTGGATGGATCAGAGACCTATACCGAGGATGGGAGCGCCGTTGTCCTAGATAGTGATGCCACCCTGAATGATATCGACCTAAGTGCCTTTAATAGCAACAATGGTAACTGGGCTGGTGCGTCCCTAACAATCGAACGTCAGGGCGGAGCCTCTCCTGAGGACGTATTTGGCACTACAGGAACATTGGCCGTACTGACAGAGGGGAACGCCCTAGTTGTTGCAGGGACGACTGTAGGTACGGTAACAACTAATAGTGGCGGGACTCTCGAATTAAGCTTTGATAGTAATGCGACCAATGCCCTGGTTGATCAGGTCTTGCAGCAAATTACCTACAGCAACAGCAATGATGAGCCGCCCACATCTGTGACCCTGGACTACACCATCAGTGATGGTAATGATGGCAACCAGGGCAAAAATCCTGGTACAGGAGCGGAAGAACCGTTGACGGGAACTGCCTCCAAAACTATTACCATCACACCACAGAATGATAAGCCTGTCATTACGCCTGGGGATTCGCTGACATACACTGAAAATACTCCGGCTGCGGTGATTGATGCCGCTGTTACCCTCAGTGATCCAGACGACACCGAGATTGCAAGCGGCTCTGTTACCATCAGCGGGGGATTCACCACAGGTGATGCCTTAGCAGTAGATACATCTGCTACCAATATTACGGCTAACTACGATACCAACACGGGTGTTTTGACCTTGACGGGTACTGACACCCTGGCTAACTACCAGACGGTGATGCGTGCCGTTACCTATGTCAGCAGCAGCGATGACCCTACGGAGTCCTCTGCAACCCGCACAATCACTTGGAGTGTCACAGATGCGGACTCTGATGGTGCAGGTGCAGCGACCAGTGACGCTGTTACCAGCACCATTACGGTGATTCCGCTTAACGACCCACCTGTATTGGATTTAGATGAAGATGATAGCGCCGAGGCCGCCAGCGGTGATAAGGACTACCAAGCTTTATTTACCCCCGGTTCAGGGGCTGTGGCGATCGCCGATAGTGACACAGCAATTGCTGACTTAGACGACACCAATATCACCTCAGCAACCATTACCCTGACGACTCGCCCAGATGGGAGTGAGGAGGAATTGGTCATTACCCAAGCAATCTTGGATGGGATCAATGGTGATATTACGATTGGTTCTAACTATGATCCAGCTACAGGGGTGTTGGTTTTGACGGGTTCTGCGCCCCTGGATGATTATGAGGTGGCGATCGCTGCCATTACCTACAATAATGCGGATGTGGTACCGGATAGGAGCGATCGCACGATCACCGTAGTGGTCCAAGATGCTGGCGGCAACACAGGCACCGGCAGCAACAGCAATACTGCCACAACCACCATCCGCTTTGACAGCGATGGTGATGGCGTCGCAGATAGTGATGACCTCGATGACGACAATGATGGCATCCTCGACACGGTAGAGCTAGGAGGTGATCCTACTTTAGATACTGATGGCGATGGTCTGATCAATTCCCTCGATATCGACAGTGATGATGATGGCATCGTGGATGTGATTGAAGCAGGGGGCGAGGACCCGGATGGGGATGGCCGGATTGGTGCTGGCCCGATTACGGATGTCGATGAGGATGGCCTCGATGATAGTGTCGATAACGTCAATAGTGGGAACCCCACCAACGAAGTGACCGAAGGGACTCCCCTGGTCACACCCAATAGCGATGGTGATGGGAACCCCGACTACCTGGATATCGATGCGGATGATGATGGCATTCCGGACAATGTGGAAGCCCAGCCCACGGAGGGCTACGTTGCGCCTCTAGGGGAAGATAGCGATGGGGATGGCCTGGATAATGCGTATGACCCGGATGCGGATGGTAGCACACCGCTTACCACCTTAGAAGACACCGATGCGGACGATACGCCTGACTATCTCGATGAGGACTCCGACAACGACGGTCTCGATGACCTGCAAGAAAATGGGTTTGAAGCGGATACGCCCTCTGGTACCGATACGGATGGGGATGGCCTCGATGATGCCTTTGAAGGCGACAACCCCAACGACCCGTTCGACCCGAATGACGAGATAGACACCCCGGCGACTGACCTGCCCGATACGGATGAGGATGTTAGTGAGGATGGGGGTGATGTGGACTACCGCGATGTCACCGATACGGATGGTGATGGTGTTCCCGACCCCATCGACTTGGATGATGACAACGACGGTATCCTTGACACGGTAGAGTTGGGCGATGGCTTAGATCCCGATCTCGATACCGATGGGGATGGACGGTTCGATTGGCAAGACCCTGATGCTCCTGGGTTTGTTGATGCCAATGGCGATGGTGTGGGCGATCGCTATGACTTTGATGGCGACGGCATCCCCAACCACCTCGACATCGACAGTGATGATGATGGCATCGTGGATGTGCTTGAAGCGGGTGGCACTGATGAAGATGGAGATGGCCGTATCGACCCATTGGGCGATGGTATCGATGATGCCGATAACGATGGTGTGATTGACCGGGTTGACTCGGATGAAAGCGGTACCCCACTCACCCCAGCCAACACTGATGAGACCGGGAATCCCGACTACCTCGACATCGATGCGGATGATGATGGTATTCCTGACAATGTCGAAGCCCAACCCACCGAGGATTACGTTGCCCCATCAGGAGCTGACAGTGATAAAGATGGTCTTGATGATGCCTACGACCCGGATGCGGCTGACAGCACTCCCCTTCCCATCGATGCGCTAGAAGACACCGATGCGGACGATACGCCTGACTATCTCGATGAGGACTCCGACAACGACGGTCTTGATGACCTGCAAGAAAATGGGTTTGAAGCGGATACGCCCTCTGGTACCGATACGGATGGGGATGGTCTCGATGATGCCTTTGAAGGCGACAACCCCAACGACCCGTTCGATCCTAATGACGAGATAGACACTCCGGCCACCGATCTCCCCGATACGGATGAGGATGTTAAGGAGGATGGGGGCGATGTGGACTACCGCGATTTCACCGATACGGATGGGGATGGTGTTCCCGACCCCATCGACTTGGATGACGACAACGACGGCATCCTTGACACGGTAGAGTTGGGCGATGGCTTAGATCCCGATCTCGATACCGATGGGGATGGACGGTTCGATTGGCAAGACCCTGATGCTCCTGGGTTTGTTGATG
>JBFRWC010000208.1:0-19175 GCA_051439365.1 Leptolyngbyaceae cyanobacterium | reverse complement strand
ATGGTGTACGGGTTCATCCGTGCCATACGGACTATGCTGGTGTGGTGTGGCATGGCACCTATGTGGAGTGGTTGGAGGCAGCACGAATCGAGTGTTTGCGGTCCTGGGGCGTGGACTACACCGATTTGGCCCATCAAGGCTGCAACTTACCTGTGGTGGATTTAGCGATTCAATATCGTCGTCCCCTGTTGATGGGCATGGAGATACTTGTCTGTGCGCGGCTGCGATCGCCCCAAAAGCTGCGACTTCAGTGGGAGTATGAGATTCGCTCGGGCGATCGCCAAATCCTATACACCACTGCTACCGTCACCCTGGTTCCAGTTGATCCCCAAGGAAAACTAATGCGGCAACTCCCGCCAGTATTCCAGGGAGTTCTCAACAATCACCTCGAAAATGTTCAGCACGAGAGCGAGGTTGATTAGGTATGTCAAATCAATTATGGGTGCGCTACGGTGGCGTGGGACTCATCGGGATTCTCCTGTTGAGCGGTGGCTGGTGGTGGTTCCGCAATGATGCAGCGGAGGTGGCGATCGCCCCTCTCCCCCAAGATCCCCAAATCCAGGTTTATTTCAACTATTCCCAAGCCAGTCGCTATGACGAACCCTACCGAGACCAAACTCGACCGGGGGATAACCTAGAACAAGTGATCATCGACACGATCAATCGTGCCCAAGGGTCCATTGATTTGGCCATTCACGAACTCAATTTACCGGGAATTGCTCAAGCCTTAGCCGCCAAACAACGGGATGGCGTGGCTGTGCGAGTGATTGTAGAAAATACCTATCGTCAGTCTTGGAGTCAGCTTGATCAGATGGCGGTGGAAGCACTGTCAGAGCGGGAACGGGCCAAGTACAACGAGGTGATGCGATTGGCGGACCTGAATCAAGATGGCACCGTGCAAGTCAATGAAGCATTAGAACGGGATGCGTTGTATATTCTGGAGTTTGCTGCCATTCCCATCATTGACGATACCGCCGATGGCTCTAAAGGCAGTGGGTTGATGCACCATAAATTCTTGGTGGTGGATGGAACAACCGCCGTGGTTGGGTCGGCCAATTTCACCCTGTCAGGCATTCATGGGGACTTGGATGATCCAGACAGTCGCGGTAATGCCAATCATTTGGTGGTCATTGAGAATGAAGCGATCGCCCAACACCTCACTGCCGAATTTAATCTGATGTGGGGCGATGGTCCCGGCGGCCAAGAAGATAGTCTGTTTGGGCTACAAAAACCGCCCCGGTCTACCTACAATGTAACCCTTCGAGCAGATTCTAGGGTGACCCTGCAGTTTTCCCCCGTGTCGGGCGATCGCCATCCCTGGGAGCAAAGTGCCAATGGATTGATCAACAATACCCTCAACACAGCTCAAAGCAATATCGACTTGGCCCTCTTTGTCTTCTCCGACCAAAAACTGAGCCACGGTCTGCTCACCCAATCCCAACAAGCCGTCGCCATTCGTGCCCTAATTGACCCCAGTTTTATCTATCGCAGCTACAGCGAAGCCTTGGACATGATGGGGATCGCCCTGCTCAATCGCCAGTGTAAATACGATATCGATAATCGCCCTTGGCCCCAACCCATCACCACCGTTGGCATCCCTCAACTAGCCGCAGGGGACAAGCTGCACCATAAATTTGCCGTGATGGACCAACAAACCGTGATCACGGGCTCCCAAAACTGGAGCGAGAGCGCCAACCGTCAGAACGATGAGCTGGTTCTAGTGATTCACAATCCCACTGTTGCGGCCCATTTTTCACGAGAATTTGACCGCCTGTACGACAAGGCTAGTTTGGGAGGTCCCGGCTGGTTACAAACCAAAAGTCAGGAGGAGCAAGCACGCTGGGGAGTAGCGATCGCCCCGTAAATTTTCATCCCCAAGCGATATCAACTGCATTCCTGTTAGTTCAGGGGGGGCATTTCTCGTTAAATTGCGCTTTAATAGGTAAGGCTCGGTGGAGTTTTGGCTCCACTGTCACCAACCCCATTCGTTATCGATCTTCTTAAACAGAGAGAACTAGACAGAGAGAAGTTGCATGGCCCAGTCAGGCGACGAAAAACTAAAGCTTTTGATTGTAGACGATGAAACAGACAATCTTGATTTGCTCTATCGTATTTTCCGACAGCAATACCAAGTGTTTCGGGCCGATAGCGCCTTCAAAGCATTAGAGATCTTGGCAGAACATGGGGAAATGGCAGTTATCATTTCGGATCAGCGAATGCCCCGGATGAAAGGGACTGAACTCCTCAGTCGGACCGTTGAGCCGTATCCAGATACCATTCGGATTGTCCTTACAGGCTTCACTGATGCTGAAGACCTAGTCGAAGCCATTAATACGGGACAAGTCTTTAAATTCATTTCCAAACCGTGGAAAACGCCAGATCTACAAGCCATTGTCAAACAAGCCGCCGAAACCTATCGGGCCATTAAACAACGCACTGATGACTTGCGACGGGCACTACGGCGGGAGTCTGTCTCCAATAGTATTCACTCTGCCATCCGTGAGTCTTTAGATGTGAACCAAATGCTGCATGCTGTGGCTGAGACTTTTGGCCGCATTTTTATGGCAGAAGTCAGTGTACTCGTCATGTCCGCATCTGCATCAACTGAACCCACTCCACCTTCTATCCCCAAAACCCCTAACTTAATTTGCTACAAACGTGCGACACCAACTTCCCCAACTTTAAAGGAAAGCGGTGATCCCCATCTTTTAAGCTGCGTGCAATCCAGCTTATTACAAACAGGGGAACAACCAGGAACCATTCGGCAACAGACGGTAACAATTCCCAATGTGATGCCATCCACCTTGCAGGTATCCGATGAACATGCCCTTACCTATGACCAACTGATTTTACCCCTCAAGTATCAGCATAGTTTGCTGGCAGAACTGGTTTTGATGAAGCAATTTCCTGATCAATGGAACAGTGATGATATTGAATTAATCGGGCTGATGACGGAGCAGGCCGCCCTAGCCATTTCTCAAGCCCAGCTGTATCAGCAAATCCAGCGACAGTCTCAACGAATGCAAGCTGAGTTGGCCGTAGCCCGTCAGATTCAAACCAACCTCTTGAGGCAGCAATGGCAGGCTCCTGAAGGAGTACAAATTTCAGCGTGCTGTCGCCCAGCCCAGGAAGTGGGAGGGGATTTTTTTGAGGTCTATGTCCATCCCAAAGGAGAGGTTTGGCTAGCTGTTGGTGATGTGTCGGGGAAGGGGGTTCCTGCGGCCTTGTTGATGGCTAGCGCTATTTCGGTATTACGACGAGAGCTGTACCAAGACTCGCCATCTGAGCCCGATGTGATGATGCGAAACTTGAATAGCAGCCTCATGGATAGTTTAATCGGGAGCAACTGCTTTATCACCATGACCCTTGCTCGCTACACTTTGTCTAACAATCAACTTGCTTATGCGAATGCAGGCCATATTTATCCGATGGTTTGGTCTCAGGCCCAAGTGGCAAAGCATCTGGGACAGCTCGAACCCGATTCCTCCCCATTGGAACCCAACTATCTCACTCAACGGGGGGTTCCTTTAGGAATCTTGGCTGAATGGTCCGCCGCTGCTGGACAGTTGCAAATGGCAGCAGGCGATATTCTGTTATTAGCCAGTGACGGAATTACCGAAGCAACGGTTCCAACTCGATTAATATCTACAGCCCTCTTGGCCCAGGCTGTTGACCCAGCATCGCCTCTACCCTCGTCTCACCCGTTAGGATCGTCGGACGAATTTACGATGCTTCGTCAAAGTGGACTATGGCAATTGTTATTGCAAGCCAAAGGGCAGTTAAACCTAGACAATATTCTTGATATCCTTAAGATAGGACACAACCTCCAGGAAGATGACCAAACACTCTTGTCAATGGAGATTCTGTAGCCGATGAGAACTGAACTCCATATTCCGAGCGATTTAAAATTCCTCACGATTGTAGAAGAGTGGCTCTTGGGGTCTCTGAGAGCGGAGCTAGGGGACTCGGTGGATTGGTCAGCCCAAGCAGGGCGGTTTCGCCTCGTTTTGGTCGAAGCATATTCCAACGTTGTTCGCCATGCTCACAAGGATAAGCCCAACCTGCCGGTATTGCTTCGCCTAGAAATGAAGGGCAGTGATATTTCTATTGAGGTGTGGGATTATGGCCAGGGCTACGATTTATCCACTTATCTGCCGCCAGCACCAGACGATCTGCAAGATGGGGGCTATGGCTGGTTAATTCTCAACCGTCTGATGGATAAGGTAGAATATCGGCTGCAAATCAATGGGCGCAATTGTCTGAGCTTAGAGGCCACAATCCCCGGTAGTGAATAGTTGTTGCAATTGGGGTAAGAGTTGTTGTAGAGCACGACCTCGATGACTGATTTCTCGCTTCAGTTCGGTTGGCATTTCGGCAAAGGTCATGTTTTGCTCTGGAACAAAGAAGATCGGATCATAGCCAAAGCCACCGATGCCCTGAGGTTCCCACAAGATCTCGCCGCAGCAGTATCCCTCTGCTTCGACGGCAATACTACCGTCAGGTCGGGCTAGGGATACGGCGCAAATAAATTTGGCATTGCGATTAGGGTTTGGGCCTAATTCACTCAGAAGGCGGTTGATGCGATCGCTATTGGTCTTACCATACCGGGCGGAGTATAACCCAGGGGCACCGTTGAGTGCATCTACTGCTAGGCCAGAATCGTCGGCGATCGCCCATTCTCCCGTTGCAACCGCCACTTGGGAGGCTTTGAGTCGAGCATTTTCCTGAAACGTAGTTCCCGTTTCTTCTACTTCAATCTGATCGGGTTTCAGGACAAGATCAATCGATAACTCTGCTAGGTGAGCTTGCATCTCCACGACTTTGCCAGGATTTCCCGTCGCGACCACTAACGTTTTGACCATAGCTTCAGATGTTGTTCAACTTTCAACAAAAAGGGAAGTGGTTTTAACCACTTCCCGTACCATAACCAATCCAACCAGAGAGCCAATCATGGACGTTCCAATGAGTGAACACGCCTAGGAAACTGTAAACGCAATGGCGAACAGGCCACCTAGCAAAACAACTGCCCCAATTCCCAAAACTAAATAGTTACGCTTATCAGTGCTAGTGGGTTCTTCAGCACGATACATCTTAGGCTCGGCTGCAAAGTTGTTCAGACGACCCCCGTCTTCAGTCGTGTAAGGCATAGTTAAAATCCTTGCTCGATAATTTAATACAGGGATTGTAACAGATATTTAATACGTGTGTCATTTACATCACATTTTCCACCTAGCCAGATTCCGCCTAGCCAGATACAGTACCCGTGAGGGGGGAACTGGCACTGGCATGGGTTTTGACCGGAATGCGGCCTGAAAGGTAAGCTAAGCGGCCTGCTTGGGTAGCTAAGCCCATCGCCCGCCCCATGTTGGCCGGATATTGGGCTTGGGCGATCGCTGTATTAATCAGCAAGGCATCTGCCCCCATTTCCATTGCTTGAGCGGCCTCACTGGGAGTGCCAATCCCCGCATCCACGACAACAGGAATCTGGGCATTCTCGATAATAATTTGAATATTAGCGGCATTACGAATCCCCTGCCCTGAACCAATAGGCGATCCCAAGGGCATGACAGTGGCACATCCAATGTCTTCCAACCGCTGGGCTAAGAGGGGATCAGCATTGATATAGGGAAGAACCGCAAACCCCTCTTTCACCAGTTGCTCCGCTGCCTCTAGGGTGCCAATCGGATCTGGCAGTAGATACTTGCTGTCGGGAATCACCTCTAACTTGACAAAATTATTGTCTTCTTGGCCCAAGAGTTTCGCCATTTCCCGCCCCAAACGGGCAACTCGGATTGCTTCTTCAGCCGTTTTGCATCCAGCGGTGTTCGGCAACATCCACAGAGTTTGCCAGTCCAAGGCATCGGCCAACCCTTCATGACCAGGAGCGTTGGTTTGCACACGCCGCACCGCTACCGTCACAATTTCACAGCCACTCACAGCAATGCTTTGACGCATCTCGTCAAAGGTGCGATATTTCCCGGTCCCAGTCATGAGACGAGACCGAAACGTCCGGTTCGCAATGGCGAGGGGTGAGTCGGCTAACGGTAAGTCGGATAATGGCAAATCAGACAACGGTACCTCAGATGTTTGGGAATTGGATGTCTGGGAATTGGATGATGAAGCGGTGGCAAATGTTTGCATGGCGAGATCGTAAGCGTTGTTGAGATGGACGTAGAAGCAATGGGAGTTCGCAACGAATCCCTCAAAAACCGTTGCCGACGAAAGGCGGACAGAAGTGGGCACCGAATAGCAGAGATGGAGAGATGATCCACAATTAAGTTGCCAATAAATGGGTTTAAGAGAGGATCGTTACGATGACGGCCCGTTGCCAACGTTAGGTTAGCACAATGACTGAGGAGAATGAGCTGGAACTCAGCTCAAGATGGAGAATCTTGAACGTTGTACGCAATTCTTTATTAATCGACTCATTCCCTTATCCTGAGGATACCCGTCGCGATATAGTCTCACCACAATCCATTAATAGGTTGAGACGAGGTTGTTGGCTCAGCTGGGGAAGAATCTAAGACATCGGCCTGATTCAGATCGGGTGGCAACTCGGAAGAGGAGAGGAACTCAGCCAGAAACTCGGCTGAGTTCGGGTCTTGCTGAGAACTTACCACGGCGATCGCGCCCGTAAAGACTGAGTCGCTCTGTGGACTAGCGTTCGGGGAGACCGCCTCATCCGTCATTTCGAATGAGGGTGCGACCCTTGGTTCAGATTGCCGCTCAGGAGGGAATGTAGACGGTATTGTTCCACTGCTCTCTGCTCCGTCCACTACAGGCGGAGTGTTGCGGAGGCTCAACCCACTAGTTAGGGAGGACCATGCATCAAATAACATGCTAATGTTGGCACTGACAACAACTAGCGTCAGGGTGACAAGGGCGATCGTCACAATCCGCAACAGCCCCTTGAGCCACCGACTCAGGACCAGCGCCACTGGCACAGTCAGGACAATACTAATAATAAGTTGGGTCAACACATATGTTTCCCTAATCTGTCTTGGATGCTAGATGACTGAGCCATTCTTGGTCATTGGGCAAGTTCTGGAAACCCAGGTCAACCCAGGAAGTGCGACATGATCACACTTCCCCAACCTATTTGGCACACTTGAGGGTGATGTTACTCGGTCAACTAGTTCCTGATGGCAAAATAGCCTAGCACTCCATAGCGTAAGTAGCCTAGCACTTAGCCCTTGCCCTAAATCCCTCTCCTGTTAGGCTACGATGTATACCCCCGTTGGGAGAAGGAGTGAGGGCGGAGCGGTGGCAAGATCTATGCTGTCAGCTACTAGGACGACAATGACTCTTGGGATCGTCGCTCCTGACGCTTTTTCAACACTGGGCTAGAGGTAGACGCAGAACGGCGATCGCCATGACGGTTGGCGCGACGCTTCCGCTTCCGTTCCCTGGGTTCATCGGCATAAGAGTGGTTGTCCTGATCCAGATTCATCCAGTTAGGCCGATCTTTGTCATAAGCCATTTGCAAAGCGGCAGCAGCGATGGTGTGCGGCTCATAAGTATCAGCCAGTTCCGCCACAATGGGAAGGAAGGAGGCAATCCGTTCCCCCGTTAACACCCCTTCCAACTTGGCTTTGAGGTTACGGATATGTCTTGCCTCAATTTCAGCACGGGTCGGAATCTTGCCCCATTCGAGTTTTTGGCGGATGTGACGCTCAATTGCCCTTAACCGATGCTTATCTAGAGGATGGACAATGGAAATAGCCATACCTTCTTGCCCCGCCCGTCCGGTGCGGCCAATACGGTGAACATAGCTTTCAACACTGTCCGGTAAATCGTAGTTGACCACATGGGACAGGTTATCCACGTGTAAACCACGGGCCGCAATGTCAGTAGCTACCACCCACCGGACTTGACGCTGACGAAAACGCAGCAAGAGGCGTTCCCGCTGAGACTGACTCAGATCGCCATGATACTCGTCAACGCTGTGGCCAGCGGCTTGCAACTGCCGGGTGAGATCAGCCGCAGCCCGACGGGTGCGGACAAAAATCAAGGCCGATTCTGGATCTTCCATTTCCAAAATGGGCAGCAACGCTCTCGACTTATTCCAACCACGGGGCACAATATAGGCGACCTGATTGATGCGAGTGGGTGCAGCTTTGGGCTTTTCGACAGTAACGGTAACGGGCGATCGCAAAAACTTGGTTGCCAATGCCCGAATTTGGGGAGCCATCGTTGCCGAGAAAAAGGCAGTTTGCCGTTCAGACGGAGCTTGGCTGAGAATCTTTTCAACATCCTGAATAAAGCCCATATTGAGCATTTCGTCGGCCTCATCCAGTACCAGCCACCCCAAATCATCCAGTCTGAGTTCGCCCCGGTTCAACAAGTCAATGACTCGACCAGGGGTACCCACGACAATTTGGGTACCGCGTCGCAAGGATTGGATTTGCCGCTCAATCGATTGCCCCCCATAAACGGAGAGAGTGAACAAACGTCGATCATTATTAAAGCTGCGAATGGCCTGGTAAACCTGAAGGGCCAATTCACGAGTCGGAGTCAGGATCAAGGCCTGAACCGCCTTTTTCTTAGGATCAACTAATTCCAGCAAAGGAAGGGAAAAAGCCGCTGTTTTACCCGTTCCCGTCTGGGCTTGGCCCACGACATCCCGTCCTGCCAAAATGTGAGGAATCGCTTGGGATTGAATTTCTGTTGGGGTGGTAAATTCTAGGGATTCCAGAATCGCCACTCTGGACTCTGACAACCCTAAGGTTTGGAATGAAAGCTCCATTGTATCTCCTACCATGTTTAATCTAAGCCAATAACTCTAGTTCAGTTCTGTGTTGCTGAGCATCAAAGGGATGATGCTGAGGTTGGATGCGACATCTTGCACTGCACAGCTTTGGCAAATGCCATTGAGGCTGACCTGCCGAAATTCGCTACTGTTGCCTGAAAACTTCTCGCGTCACAAACAGCAGCCAATGGCAATCCACCTGGACTGTGCAACAACATTACAAAGCGAGGGCACGGTGCAACGCGCCCTGGAGTTGCGTTTGAGAATCCGCAACTTGACCGTAAAGGTCATACACATCAGCGTCGGTGATGAGAACAGGCGCGATCGCACCCAACCTCGCATCCCCGCGCACATACACGACCCCATCGACCTCCGGGGCAAACCGAGCGGAGCGTCCAATATATTCACCTGTGGACGGGTTTTCTTGCTCAATCAAAACATCGACAACGCGGCCCATCTCTGCTTGATTCCGCCGCAGAGAAATGGGTTGTTGAATATTCATTAGGCGATCGCGACGGGCTTCCATCACAGCTTGAGGCACTGGGTTGGCCATTGTTGCGGCTGGGGTACCCTCCTCGGCTGAGAAGGTAAATACGCCCACATGGTCAAACTCGTGACGCTGGATAAAATCGGCTAAATGCTCAAACTGATCATCGGTTTCACCAGGGAATCCAACAATCAATGTCGTTCGCAGCACCGCCTCTGGTAAGTCCGTCTTGATCCTCTCAATCACTTGGTCGTTAACCCGACCTTGCCAAGGACGATTCATTACCCGTAATACATCCGGGTGGGAGTGCTGCAAGGGTAAATCCAGGTAAGGCAACACATTAGGGGTATCTCGAATCGCCGCCAGAACTGCTGGCGTTAAGCCTGTAGGATAAGCGTAGTGCATCCGAATCCAAGGGATCGGCACGTGTCCTAGGGCGCGTAGTAGTTCTGCTAGTCGGGGTTCCCCGTAAAGGTCCAAGCCGTAGTTGGTGGTAATCTGGGAAATCAAGACAATTTCCTGGACCCCTTCACGTGCCAACTGTTCCACTTCAGCCACAATGGATTCGATAGGGCGCGATCGCTGCTTACCTCGCAAATGAGGGATGATGCAGAAAGCACAGCGGTAGTCACAACCTTCCGCTACTCGCACATAGGCAATGCCCTCAGCAGTGGTCCGATACCGGGGCACCAACTCATCGGCAATGTAGGTGGGCTGATCAGATACTTCCGTGACCCGTTCCCCCGCCTCGGCCCGACGTACCACATCCACAATCTTGTGGTAGTCACCCGTTCCTACCACCGCCACAGCTTCCGGCAGCTCTTTCAGCAACTCCTCTTGGAAGTGCTGGGCCATACATCCAGCAATAATAATGCGCTTGTTGGCTTCCGCGAGTGACACTAGCTCTTGGACTGACTCCTCGCGGGCAGCTTGAATAAAGCTGCAAGTGTTGACGATGACATAATCAGCTAGATCCTCGTTGCTATCCACCGGATAGCCCGCAGCTACGAGCAAACCTAGCATATGCTCCGTATCAATTCGGTTTTTCTCACAGCCTAAATGCGAAATAGAAACAATCGGCTTAGTACCCATATATATAACAGACGTTGCCAACAGGTAGTGTGAACAGGAGAGAAGAGTACTGAACCGAGTCAGCGGCCAGAAGCTTCTCAATGTTGTGAAGATAAATCAGTCGCCGCCACTCCCTGACAGGGGAGCGATCGCTTATCAACGGACAGACTGCACTATGCCTATATCCTCATCCATCAGACCCAAAAGTGGAATGATGGGGATAAATCACCGCCGATTGCAACCGCATATCATAAATGCTTACAGAACCATACTATCGCAAAAATGCATAACATATCTACACATTTTGAAATTTATTTGGGGCATTCTCGCCGGCTCTACCTATTCAGTATCTTAGAAACCAGCACACCAACTGCATCAACTGGTCGAACTGTAGCCCAATCCGTATGATTTGCCGTTTCAGAGTATAGCGAACTTCTCGGCATCCATGGGTCGGGGAGCCAGTTTGCTGGCAGTGAGCCATCACTAGTAATCGGCCTAAAACTCGGCTGGGACAGACATACAACCTCTATTGAGTTCTTGATTAAGAAATATTGAGACATCTGCTGGTCTGGGGCATGGCCGGGTAGATGGGCAAAGCATGTGAGGAAGGCCGTGGAATTTTAGGCTGTCAGTGCCCCCATTGCTGTTAAAGTGATGTTTGGCGAAGTGAGTACAAGATTTGAGGCGGGTGGCGATCGGTCCAACGCTAGTGTACTTGCTGATGCTTGCCTAAATCGGGGTTGAGGATGGCTTCCAGGCCGATCACTTTGGATTTGCCGGGGCCACTCCAATTGGACAAAGTGTTGTGCTTTGGCCATGACTTTAGTTTAAGCATTTTTTTAGGATTAGGATATCGTCGGGAGTCCGAAGCAGAAGGCGTTACGTGGACTTAATGCAGCTCTTTAAGACCAATCACCCAGTGATTGGTGTTGTACACCTCCAAGCTCTACCGACCTCTCCGCGTTGGGGAGGGAATTTGCGGTCTGTCATCGACCGAGCAGAACAAGAGGCGACGGCTCTGGCCTCAGGGGGGGTAGATGCCATTATTGTGGAAAATTTCTTTGATGCACCGTTTACCAAACATCAGGTTGATCCAGCAGTAGTCAGCAGTATGACCTTGATTGTGCAACGGTTGATGACGATGGTCTCGGTGCCGATCGGGGTCAATGTTCTTCGCAACGATGCTCATAGTGCGCTGGCAATTGCCACCTGTGTGGGTGCCCCATTTATTCGCGTCAATGTGTTAACTGGGGTAATGGCTACAGATCAGGGCATCATTGAAGGCCAAGCCCATGAGCTGATGCGCTATCGTCGGGAGTTGGGCAGCGACACCCAGATTTTCGCTGACGTATTGGTCAAACATGCAGCCCCCTTGGGTTCCTCCGATTTAGTAACAACCGTTCAGGACACGTTAGAACGGGGTTTAGCCGATGGCATTATTATCTCGGGGCACAGTACCAGCAAGCCACCCACCTTAGCTGACTTAGAAACGGCGACGCTTGTGGCCAACGGTGCCCCCGTTTTGATTGGCAGTGGGGCCTCCTGGGACAATATTGGTGAGTTGATTCAGTGGGCCAACGGAGCGATCGTGTCCAGCTCACTCAAGCGTAAGGGGGATATGACCCAACCCATTGATCCCATCCGGGTTCGGCAATTTGTAGAAGCGATGGAATCTGGAGCGGCCCTAAAGCCATCTCCGTGAAATGGTCCTAGCTCGTCTCATGCTGGCCAACAGATCGAAGTTGGGCAGAATAGCCAGAAGACCAGAGGGTTATTACTATAATGAATTGGACTACTCGCCTGCTCTGTTAGTCCAGACGAGTGGTTTCAACCAATCGAATTGTTTTCCTACTGCTGGGGAGGCCCAAGGTTGGATTAATTTTGCCTTAGCCTCTAGACCCGATTGAATGGAATTGAACGTAATTGCTAACGCTTGAAGATATTTGGGCTAATCCTATGAGACGCCGACACCAACAATTACCCTGGATTCACCGTTATTCACGCTTCATTCTGGGCGCGATCGCCTTGATTGGAGCCATCGAGAATATCTACTTAACCTATGTCAAACTGACTGGGGGGGATGCGACCTGTCCAACCGGGGGTTGTGATCAGGCGTTATCCAGTCCCTATGCCACCGTGTTTGGGGTGGTGCCCCTGACCGTCTTTGGCTTTTTGGCCTATGCCACCATGCTGGCGCTGTCAGCGGGGCCATTGCTCACCAATCCAGAGACCAATAAGGGATTGCGGAAGCAACTGGAGGAAACAACATGGCCCCTGATATTCATGCTGGCTTTGGCAATGACAGTATTTAGTGGCTATCTGATGTTTATTCTAGCCACGGAGATTCAAGCCGCCTGTCTGTACTGTATCGCTTCAGCGATCATGAGCTTGACAATGTTAACTGTCACCCTGCTGGGTCGGTCATGGGACGACTTGGGGCAACTAATGTTCACGGGATTTCTGGTTGGGGTTGTTACCCTGGTTGGGGTGCTTGGGGTTTTTTCCGGAGTGAACGCGGAATCTACAAATGGCAGTGAGGCCATTGTTGCCAATGCGCCTCCCCCTGTTGATACGACATCGGGACCAGCAGAAATTGCCTTAGCCCAGCATCTATCGAGTATTGGCGTGAGGGAATTCGGTGCGTATTGGTGTCCCCATTGCCACGATCAAAAAGAGCTGTTTGGTAAGGAAGCCTCCACATATCTTGACTATATTGAGTGTGCTGCTGATGGCTACGAGGCTCAACCGGAAGTGTGTCAAACGGCAGGGGTGACGGGGTATCCGTCCTGGGATATCAATGGTCAGATTCTGGGTGGGGTGCGATCGCTCAATGAACTAGCTGATCTCTCCGGTTACACTGGCCCTCGAAATTTCAAAAACTAATTTTAGGGAGGGTGTGTGCCAACGCTAGCTTCAGGGAGGGTGTGTTGCCACACACCACCCATGATTAGGGCCCATGATTAGGGCCCATGATTAGAGCCTATGATTAGAGCCTATGATTAGGGCCTAACTTGGAAACGGTGCTATCTCCGTAAGATGTAGGGTCCGTGACCACGCATCGTTTCCAGGCTAAAACTGCTCAATCCATTCTACCTTCTCTTGAATCGGCACTCTGGGACTAGTGGTGGCAGGAGTATCACTGTAGCCAAGGTAAAGGTAACCTAAGCAGCGATCGCCCTCTTCTAGACCCAAAAATGTTTTCATGGCCTCGGTGTAGGTCGGACCACCTGATCCCCAAAACGAGCAAATCCCGTAAGCCGACGCAGTGAGGGCCATATTCTGGACCGCACAAGCCACCGATTCAATTTCTTCCACCTCAGGAATGACTCCAGACGATAGCCGTTTCATGCATAACACAATGACATGAGAAGCCCTCAACACATTAGTTTTCATCCGTTCAAACTTGTCAGGACTAAATTTATCTGGAGCAGTTGTTTCTTGATACCACCTTGCCTGAAATTCCGCTAAAGTCTTGAGGCCAGCTCCGGTGTAAACCTTAAAGTGCCAGGGCTGAGTTAATCCATGCGTCGGTGCCCACCTGGCGTTTTCCAGAATTTGCCACACCATCTCATCATCAATTTTTTGATGATTGAAGAGGCGAGGTTTAGTGGAACGACGAGAGCGAATCAAGTGATGCAAACTATCAACGGAAGAATGAGTCATTGTTTAAAAATACGAGTCTCCTGCCTGGTTTCTTTAGAACAGAATAGGTTGGAAGCAATTATTAACGCCTACCTTTTATACCCTAGTGCGATACCATAGAGCCATACGGGTTCCTCTTTCAAGCTTTGTACTGTTGATAGTTAAGATTTAATGCTAGCTCACTGCCAGATTCAGATCTGACACATTGAATCAGCGATTACTGAGCTTAACTCCTGACCTAGCATGACGTTCATGGGTTTATCGATGTCTGACTCCGATGCACTAACCATTCGCTCTTGGCAATATCGCGATCTGGAGAAGATCGCGAGCGTGAGTCTGCAAATGCAGTCGGGACTAGATACAACCCAATATGGAACCAGGCTTGAATTTAGGGAGCAATTACAATACGTCCGCCAGTGGTATGGTCCTCTAAAGTGTTTACAACTTTTTCCTAATCCATTACAGCATTTTTTCTCCGCCTACGTTGCGGAACAGGGCGATCGCCTCTCGGGATTTATTCAAGTCTCTCCGTTTAATTCCACCCACACAACTTGGCGGGTGGAGCGCATTGCTACAGCAACCCATTCTCACCGGATGGCAACCATTGAGTCGGGCGAGTTAGGTGAGTCGGGGCGATCGCTCCGGTCCATTGATCCTGCTTCCACTAGAGTTACCAACCCACACCCCACGGCTCCAGCTTCTAGTAAAAATGGAGCTACCGCCCATAACCCTGAACCTGGGAGTCCCATTCCCCATGATCTGGATCCCTCTCCTTCATCGAGGACCAGTATCGTCACGCCCTTGGCAACCGATGTCGCGTCCCAATTACTCCGGCATTGCCTGGACAATCTATGGGAAGCCCGGACTTGGATCACAGAAGTCGATACCACCGATACCACCGACTTAGCCCTCTACCGCCATCATGGATTTCAGCCCTTGGCCCAAGTGACTTACTGGGCGATCGCTCCCGATCTGCTCCACACCCTAGCTGAACCCACACCCGCCACCCTGAATCTGCGTCCTGTCAGCAACGCCGATGCGGGGTTATTGCACCAGTTAGATACGGTTGCCATGCCCCCGCTAGTCCGTCAAGTGTTCGATCGTCATGTCGCCGACTTTTGTACCAGTTTACCCGAAGCCTCCCTCTTGAGCCTGCACCATATGATGGTTCCCCAAGAAACCGTGAGTAGTTACGTCTTTGAACCCCAGCGCAAAGCTGCGATTGGCTACTTTCAACTCCAACTGTGCCAGAACGGCAGCCAACCCCACACTGCTAAATTGACCGTTCATCCAGCCTATACCTGGCTCTATCCAGAGCTATTAATCCAGATGGCTCGCATCGCCCAAAAATATCCCTCCCAATCCCTCCAGCTCACCTCATCGGACTACCAAGCCGAACGGGAAGAATACCTCAGCAAAGTCGGCGCGGTTCGGACCCAACATACCCTGCTCATGTCCCGGTCTGTCTGGCACAAAGTCCGGGAAACCAAACCTGTCTCCCTGGAGACCTTACAACTGTCTGATATGCTCAAGGGATGGCAACCCGGTCAAAAACCCATTCCTGGCCGATTTTCATTCGACTCCCACCATTCTCCATCCCCCTCCGAGAACAGCGAGTCGTCCCCCCCAAAACAATAGGCCCGTGCCAATTGTATAGAAACGTATATTTAGAAACATTTTGGGGCTTTCAATAACCACCACACCAGTTTCTACAATACTAAGGCAGGATCATAGATTCGCTTCTTTGGAACTAACCCTAACGGCAATTCTGTCGAGAAGCCTTATGATGCTCCTACCTGTTTTTGCAACCTAATCGTGTTTTACTAGGCATTTGCTTATGTTAAGTTTGGCGACCAACCCTGCTGTCAAGGATGTCATGACTCCTGATCCCGTCTCTGTGGCATCTAGCACGCCCCTCACCGAAGCTATCCACCTCATTGCCGACCGTCACATTAGTGGGATGCCTGTGGTTGAATCGGATGGGAAGTTAACAGGGGTTATTTCTGAAAGCGACCTGATGTGGCAAGAAACCGGAGCGAATCCGCCGCCCTACATTATGGTGCTGGATAGCGTGATCTATCTGGAAAATCCGGCAACGTTTGAGCGAGAGCTACACAAGGCGTTAGGGCAAACGGTGGGGGAAGTAATGACGAAAACAGTTGTGACCATTGCCCCCGATGCACCACTGAAACAAGCCGCCCAACTGTTGCATCGTCACAATATCCATCGCCTGATCGTGGTGGATGGTACCAAGGTGGTTGTGGGGATTCTGACCCGTGGTGACATTATTCGCTACATGGCATCTCACCAAGAGGAATGAGGCCGTTTCTTGTAAAAAGAAAACCTATGTCGATGGGTTACGTCAACGCTAACCCATCCAACAGGTGAGTCGAATCCAGCCTCACTCAAGGGATATGCTCTCAAGCCACTCCCGAACGAGCATTCCTGAATGCAAGTCTTGACCCCAACTGTATTGCTTCTATGACTCTAACCCCTGAATCGGCTCGCCAAATGCTCACCTCTGAGGTGTATGAGCAACGACTGAGTGCCATTAATCAACTGACTGATTTGCCCCCGGAGACGGCCCTAGAGTTAGTACAACTAGTGCTGAATGATGCCAAGGCCAGAGCTCGCTATGCGGCGGTGTCTAAGCTGGCCACAGTGGGACAGCATAATCCTCTCCAATGTTTAGAGTGGTTACGTCATGCCTTACTGACAGACAGTGAGGCTGATGTTCGAGCGGCGGCAGCAGACAGTATCGGCGCACTGCGGCTGACCGATGCGTTTGATGATCTCAAAACCCTATATGATGAGACGAAGGATTGGATTATTCAACTCAGCATTTTGGCGGCATTAGGGGAACTGGGCGATCCTCGCAGTTTCGAGATTCTGATCCAGGCGCTGGAAGGGGAGAACGACCTGATTCATGCGATCGCCGTTGGTGCTTTGGGGGAACTGGGCGATCGCCGAGCCATCCCAACCCTGGTTGAACAGACAACCCATGCTGATTGGCAAGTTCGCTATCGAGTGGCCCAAGCCCTAGGTCGCTTAGGGGGAGACGAAGTAGTGGCTGCTTTGACCCAGTTATCCCAGGATGACGTGCTTCAGGTCGCGGAGGAAGCCCAGACCCACTTGGCCAAATGAGTTTCACAGCCAAGGTTTGCCGCCACAGCCTACAGGGAGGTATCAAGAAGAGCACAGGGGTCAGATTGGAACTATAGCGGGTTTATGCTAGGATCAGCATAGATTACATCAATGGTGCTACACCAAACCAGACTGAATGTCTGTGGTTAAGTACACCGTAATTTTGACCATACTGAATACCAATTTGTGAGGTCTTTGCGTGATTGCCACTGCGCCACGTCCTACATCAGGCCGTAGATGGGGTACCTTAAGTTTTGCCTCCACTCTTCATCTCCGCCCAATCTTGGACCTTCTCCTAGCTGATGTTCCTAGTTACTGTGAATGTGAGCTTCGGCTCGGTCTCCAAGAAGCACTGGTTAACGCTGCAACTCATGGTAACAATCTTGATCCCACTAAAACCGTTTTAGTCCAATTTTTCTTCCTGCACAATCAATACTGGTGGGTGATTTCAGACCAAGGGGGTGGCTTCTCCTCTGATTTTATCGACAGGTTTCACTACCAGGCAACCTGCGAGCCAACGGAATGTCAGGAGAGTGGTAGAGGTTTATTTATTATGCATCAAGTGTTTGATTTAGTACAATGGGATGACGAGGGTGCTGAGCTACGTTTATGTAAAAAGGTAAGGCCACTGGCCCGGTTGGCGATTGGCCGCTGAACTGCTAGGCTTTGCCCATCAGCCCTGAGTCGTCTAAAATCTAGATTCTTTTAGTGTTTTTTAAGATATCCTTTGAAGACATGCTAGGTTTGTGAGCTTCTTCATGTCTCGGTTTCCTACGGGTTCTAGCCAAAGACCTCAGCAGGATCGGTGATGAGGATTTTGCGGACGGCAATGGTCCCCGACACTAGGCACATCACCATCGTAGCCACAAATATATTGATGGCCCGCTCAACGGTCATCTGCATCAGCAGGCCGGTTGCATCAGCAGCTAAATTATAGAGCAGAGTACTGACGATTACCCCTGGAATAAATCCCACTAGGGCCAGTAGGATGGCCTCCTGGATAATAATCACCAGCAGGTGGCCATTGGAATAGCCAATGGCCTTGAGGGTAGCATACTCAGCCCAGTGGTCGGCCACATCCGTGTAGAGAATTTGATACACCAGAATAATCCCCACGACAAAACTCATGCTGGTCAGTAGGCTAAAGACAAAGCCAATGTTGGTATTTTCCTCCCAGTAAGTTCGTTCCCGTAGGGCAAAGTCGTTTTTAGAAAAAATAGAAATATCGTTTGGGAGGCGATCGCGCAAGGTTGTAACCACCACATCAATATCGGTTCCAGGAGCGACAGTGAGTAATCCGATGTCTACGGTGTTGAGGGTACGACTGTCTTTTTCTGGTCCCAGACGGGCAAAGTAGCGAATAAAATTCTGGTCGCTCATGACCACATTGCCATTGCCAGCGGCAAAATCCGTCCCCAGAGCAAAGCTGCCAATCACCTGCACCTGCTGCTCCATGAGTTCGGTGGCGGTGCCTGCGGTCGTCGGCCCCACTTCAGAGCGCGATCGCTCATCCATCACGGCTGTCCAGGGCATTTTAAGGTTTTCGGTTTGGGCCACAATCCCCGGTAAGTTCAATACTGGATCATCGGGGTTAAAGGCTAGGACTCTCAACGGTAGCACCTTCTTTGTATCCGGATTTCTCCAACTGCCAGTCGCAGTGTAGAGGGAATAGGCATTTTCTATCCCCTCAAAGGCTAGAGCCTG
Organism: Leptolyngbyaceae cyanobacterium; assembly: GCA_051439365.1. Taxonomy (GTDB): domain Bacteria; phylum Cyanobacteriota; class Cyanobacteriia; order CAKZMO01; family CAKZMO01; genus JAAHGY01. The sequence continues at coordinate 378 of JBFRWC010000208.1, read as the reverse complement.
ATACAGCCGTCGCCGAGCAAATTGCTCTGGGACGAACATATTGTCTTTAATCCGGTTGATCATGACAATATCCCCGTTGAGCTTTTGTAAAATTTGAATTTGGCTATCATACAGGGCGTTTTTAAAGCCTAGAAAAATTAACATTAACAACACAGCAAAGGCAACTCCACCTAAGGCCGTTATCAGTCGCCGCTTATCATGGGTGAGAATAAACCAGGGTAAGAGGGTATAGCGAGGCGGCAACCGCAACGGGGGCAGGGACAGGGAGCTAGGTGAACGGGATCGAGCCATAGTGGATCAAAAGTGGTTCAAAACATCAAGATGGACTAGAAATAAGCTAAAACTATTTTAGTTTGCGTATTTTGGTGGGTGAAACCC
>JBFRWC010000207.1:0-3125 GCA_051439365.1 Leptolyngbyaceae cyanobacterium | reverse complement strand
CTATCAAGATGTAGAAGCAATTCCTGCTTGGGCCGTTACCCCAATGGCCACGGCAACGGAATTGGGCATGGTTGTCCTACCGGAAAGTTCCACGACGTTTGATCCACGTAAACCCGCCACTCGTGCTGAAGCGGCTGCAATGTTGTACCAAGCCCTAGTCTATGCAGGCAAAGCCCCCGCTGTTGAATCTGAGTACATTATCCGGCCTCAGTAACAGCAGTATGTTGGTTGCGACAGTAGGTTAATTGAACGTGGGCAATCTTTATTCCAAGACAAAAGCTGTTCCTAGGAATCGTCTCGCGGCGACGGAAAATGTCGTCTTGTTTGGAGCGATCGCGCTTCTCAGCGGCATTGCGATGGGCTTGACCAATGCCCCTACAAACTGGTGGCCTCTTGCCTGGATTGCCCAAACCCCCCTCTGGCTCCTCCTCTACCATCACACTTTTTCCAACTCCTCTGCTCAGAGTTCAAAACTCAAAACTCAAAACTCCCCCACTCCCCCACTCCCCAAAACTCCCCCACTCAAGCCGTCCGTAACGCCACAATCGGATCAAGCTTAGCCGCTTGTCGAGCGGGAATCACGCCAAAAAAGAGACCGATGCTGCCCGAGACCACCACAGCAGTCGTGGCAGCGGGGATTGACACCGTAGGTTGGAAGGGGGTACCTGCTGCCCCAATCAGCAATACGCCGCTGATGCCGAGACCAGTGCCGATCGCTCCCCCCAAGGCTGCTAAAATCACCGCCTCAATCATAAATTGCACCAAAATATCTTGCTGGGATGCGCCGATGGCTTTACGGAGGCCAATCTCCTGGGTACGTTCGCTAACTGAGACCAGCATAATATTCATAATGCCGATGCCACCAACCAGAAGGGAAATGCCCGCGATCGCCGCCAACAGCAGAGTAAACGCATTCGTCACCGTCCCCGTAATTTCCAGCAAATCCTGCTGACTGTTAATCGTAAAGTCATCCTCCCCAACGATTTTATGGCGCAATCGCAGGAGATTCGCAATCTGGAATTTAGCTGCTTCCATTTGCTCCTGGTCTTCAATCGACACACTCATGTAGGTTAGTTCAATCCCATAGGGGGAAGTGCGCCCCACCAGGCGATTACTCATGGTGACGATGGGCAACAGCACCGAGTCATCATAGTTCACCCCCAAATTAGACCCCCGCTCGTCCAATACGCCCACCACTTGAAAACTAATGGCATCAACGCGAATAGATTGACCGATGGGATCTTGCTGATCCCACAAGCGCTCAGCTAACTGAGGACCAAGGACCGCTACGGGAGCGCTGCGGCGCATATCCGAGTCAGTGAAAAAAGCGCCTTGCTGCACTTCCACGTTGCGGACGATAGGAAAGTCGGGGGTGGTGCCGACGACTGTAGCGTTAGCAGTGCGATTGCCACGGGTAATCAGACTGCGGGTGTTGAACTCTGGGGCCACAGTTGTGACTGAGGGAACTTGGGTGGCGATCGCCTCTGCATCCGATAACACTAAGGTTTTCGGCACATTAAACGTAACCCGTTGAGTTTCCCGATTCCCCGGCACCACAAACAACACATTTGGGCCGAGTCCCTCAATTTCATCGGTGATATAGTTTTGTGCCCCTTCCCCAATCCCTACCATTGCAATCACGGAGGCATTGCCGATGATGATGCCCAGCATGGTTAAACTACTGCGTAACTTATTGGCGGCCAGGGTCTTCAGCGCCATTTGCAGACTTTCAGTGATATTCATGCTCTACCAATAAGGACATATCAATGGGGACAACGTGAGAACAACGAAAGATGAGGAACACAACGGAAGCAGCAAATTGATGGCCACTAGGGCCAAAATCGACTGACTTCCTTGTTCATCTTACTGTGCCCATCATAGTGATGACATGTCCCGATTGTCCCCTCGTCACCGTGTTGCCGGGGTCGTTTCCTAGTGGGGCAACCACTCAATTTGCTCTGCCTTGGGGGGAAACTGGGCTTTGTGCTGACCGTGGGATCGGGCCTGAGTACAATACAAGCCAATGGGTGTGGTCAACATATCCAACCAATCGGCTTTTCCTAAAACAATTTTGACGAAGGTGGTGGGCAACTCCTTTAAGCCCCACCGACTCCAGCGATAGAGATACTCACGACAGGTGAGTTCCCGTGACAGGGCGACATTGTGCAGATGGTGGAGATACTGGTTGGAGCGTCCGTAGCGCTGCCATTGTTTCTTCAATTCTGTTAGAGTCGAGCGATGGCGATGCTTGACGATCGCCTCCTCCGCCAACTCAATCTGCCAATCCCCACTGGCCAAAATACGCCAACACATATCCGCATCGCCACCCGTGGTCAGGTAGGGGCGAAACAGTCCGGTCTGGTCAAAAATTGACTGTCGCACCGCCAGGTTGGCTGTTTGGCCATAGGGTCGGAATGAATGGGCCAGGGTGTGCTTTTGGGAGAGGGTTTCTTGGCGATCGGCAAAAGTTTCTAACCAATTACTGCTGGGCAGGGCGGTGACTTCTCCTGCCACAATCCCAATCTTGGGTGAATCTAACTGATTATCGACGAGAAATGGGCGGATTAACTCCATCAACCACTGGGGTTCAGGCCGACAATCGGCATCGGTGAAGGCAATGATCTCCCCTTTTGCTCGTTTAACGCCGCAATTACGGGCCGCATAGGAACTCTGAATCGTTAATTCCTGTAACGGTCGCAGTTGCAAGCCCTGTTCCCGCGCCCGTTCCGCATGACTTTGGAGTAAGGGATAGGTGCGATCGCCACTATTATTATCCACCAGCAAATACTCCACCCGATCGGCAGGATAGGTCTGCATCCACAGACAGGCCAGCAAATCGGGCAAATCGGTTGCCCCATCATAAATAGGGATTACTACGGAGATAAATGGTAAGGCAGTGGTCATGGGTCTTCATCTCGCAAAAATATTCGGCTGCAATCGTGGGTATTCACCGATTACATCTCCTATTGTGACGATGGAATTTTGATGTGACTACCGTGAAATACGGGATGTTTCCAGAATACTGACGTAAATGCGGGATGGGTCCGCCCCGTTATTGTTGCCCAACTTGAAACTTCATCGTTCAGCGTTAGAATCGGGGAGGCATGGACTAACTTATTGAGGTA
>JBFRWC010000206.1:0-7217 GCA_051439365.1 Leptolyngbyaceae cyanobacterium | reverse complement strand
CCTCGATATAGTGGGTGGTGCGATTGCCATCGTCGTCGGTACTGTCAGTGGCAAATCCCAGCGTCGGGGCCTGACTCTGACTTGCCCCCAAGTTGGAGGTCATGATGATAATCGTGTTGCGAAAATCGGTGGTCTGTCCAGCGGCATTGGTGAGGCGACCTTCTCCCAATGCGCCCAAGAGGGCATCAAAAATGACAGGGTTCGCTTTCTCCACCTCATCGAGTAACACAATGGAAAACGGTTGTTCTCGCACCCGTCGGGTCAGTTCGCCGCCGGATTTGGGTTGCCATGCGGTGCCGATGAGGCGGGTGAGGGCATCCCCGGTCGCGTATTCGCTCATGTCGAAGCGGAGGAGACGGTCACTGTGGCCAAACAAATATTCCGCCAACAGTTTCGCCAATTCGGTTTTCCCAACCCCGGTTGGTCCCACAAAGAAAAAGCTACCGAGGGGTTTGTGGGGGTCATTCAGTCCTGCTTTGATGATAGTGATTAGGTTGGTGACAGCGGTGACAGCTTCCGGTTGCCCTAGGAGGCGATCGCTAAAATATTGCCGCACCGCATCTACATCCAGCTTGTTCTCATCGGACAGCAGGGCCAAAGGCAGTCCGGTCATCTTGGCAAAGTAAACGAGCAGGTCTTGGCTGCTGAGGGTGAGGGTCGCAGTGGATTCTGCTTGGGTAAGGCGATCGCGCATCATGGCCGCTAACAGGTTCACCGCCTTACCGGGAAAGGCCTGATAAGGCAAAAATCGCTGAGTCACCATCATCACCGTCTCCACCACCATTGGCTCAAACTGGATGGGATGATCGGCCATGAGGTGCTGGGTGGCTTGCTGCACAATTTTGGTCGCGTCCACCACCGTTGGCTGCGGTAAATCAAGTCGCTGCATGGCCCGCGCAAAGCTGGGTTCTAACTTTTCCGCTGCGTCATACTCGTCGCTAGAGCATTCACAAATGACCGTAATCGCGCCACTTTCCATATAGGGTCGCAGAAAACGCCCCATATTATTATCGCTTTCACTCCAGCGCCCCGCATCCAAAATGCCATTAGGGTTGCCCATCAGCAAAATCTGCCGCCCTTTGGCAGCGACTTGAATCAGGGATTGGACCTGGCCTTGCCATTCCCCCGTATATTTTTGGCCAGCAATTAGATTATTCGCAGTAACAAACCAGACGCTGCGCTGCCATAGGGATTGGGGCACCTGTTTCTCGTGGATGCGACGGGCAATTTCTTCCACGAGGGCTGTTTTGCCTACCCCAGATGGCCCCACCAATACCATGCTGCTAGGCCCAGGTTGAGCAAGAAGCGCGATCGCCCGTTCCAACACGGCTTCCCGGCCATCAAAGTGTCCCACTTGATTGGCTGCTGCCTGCTGGCTGAGATTAATACCACACTGTTCCAACACAGTTTGTCGGGGTACATGACGGTTGGCCTTGGCGCTAGCGGCCTCAAAAGGAATTGGGGGACCGTCCACCTCGACTACTGCTAGTTCGGTCACTGCCGACCGCTCCAAAGCATCAATATCCCGCACCGAAAAGTTCTTGAAATGTTTGCTCAGAGCGTGACGGATCGCTTGGTCTAGCTTGTCCGCTCGGTTAAAGTTCAAGTTAAAATCTGGGATGTGAGGTACTGTAACCAGACAGCGAGTGCCTCGCCGCACCGCTCGCCGCGTGACGACCACCTCCAATGACAGCAGGATCGGGTCCGAATCTGGAGAATGGACGGGCACCACGTCCAAGTCCAGGGGCATCAAGGTTTGATCCGGTTCAAACCGATAGTGAGACAGCACATAATCCAAATCTTCATCCCGGAGGAAGGTCTGGAGTTGTTGCGTCAAACTGGTCATCACCAATTCCTTCGTGCTAGCCACCGCAGCGATCGCCGGAACCAGAAGAACTCGACCTTCCCAGCGATCGCCCTCATACTGCTCTAGTAAGACACGAAATTTCATAGACTCGGCTACAGAAACATCGGTATTCAACGTCTACACCAAGGGTTTGACAAAGACGACTGCATGCCTCCAAATGATTACGGGTTGGGCACCGGCCTCCGATACACAGATACAGTCATCGTCCTGCCATAGCAGTTTCCCAGTCAACAGGTCTCCCGTAGATATTTTCACTTCCACTTGCTGTTCATTCCGAATCAGGGTTTGTAGCTGTCGGACACTGGGCAGCCCTGTTTTCATTTCCGTCACGTTGTTTGTTCCTCCGCTGCAAATCTTGGCTCGTTTGGGGACTGAACCTCATGACGTACCTCATGACGTGCGATCGCAGCCCCCGTTGTCATCTTGGTCCCTCTCCCATCCTTGTCCATCAGGTCTTATGATTTCTTTACTTTATGACATCACCTTAAATGTCACACAATGTTACGTAGTAGATGAGTTTGCAGGCAAACAACGTTTTACACTCAATAAAGCAGACCATTAAACCTGCCTTTTGCACTGCCTATCCATCCTTTATTCAGTATTGCAGCCTATGTTTCCGACCCACCGTCCTCGTCGTCTTCGCAACCATCCTCAGATACGTCGGATGGTCCGGGAAAATGTTGTGACTACCAGCGACTTGATCTATCCCCTCTTTGCCATCGCTGGAGAAAGCGTCGCCAAGGAAGTCGTCTCCATGCCGGGAGTGTACCAGCTTTCCATCGATAAAATTGTCGAAGAGGCCAAGGAAGTCTACGATTTGGGGATTCCAGCGGTCATTTTGTTTGGGGTGCCGGAAGAGAAGGATGAGGATGCCACCGGAGCATGGCATGATCATGGCCTGATTCAGTTAGCGGCCACGGCCATCAAAGAGGCGGTTCCCGAGTTGATCGTGATTGCCGATACCTGTCTGTGTGAATATACCTCCCACGGCCACTGTGGCTACCTAGAAGTGGGTGACTTGACCGGACGAGTACTCAACGATCCCACGTTAGAACTGCTGAAAAAGACGGCAGTATCCCAGGTGAAGGCTGGAGCCGATATTATTGCACCCTCTGGAATGATGGATGGTTTTGTCCAAGCCATTCGTGAAGGGCTGGATGCAGCAGGCTATACGGATATTCCCATTCTGTCCTATGCAGCCAAGTATGCCTCAGCTTACTATGGTCCGTTTCGAGATGCTGCTGAATCGGCTCCTCAGTTTGGCGATCGCCGCACCTACCAGATGGACCCCGCCAACTCCCGCGAAGCCCTCAAGGAAATTGAACTGGATATTGCTGAGGGTGCAGATATGCTCATGGTCAAGCCTGCTCTCGCCTACATGGATATCATTTGGCAGGTAAAGCAGGCCAGCAACCTCCCCGTCGCCGCCTATAACGTGTCGGGGGAATACTCAATGGTCAAGGCTGCTGCCCTGAATGGCTGGATCAATGAGGAGAAAGTGGTGATGGAAACCATGATGAGCTTTAAGCGATCGGGTGCTGATTTGATTCTCACCTATCATGCCAAGGATATTGCTCGTTGGCTGGCTTGATGTTGATGCTGCGATGATCAGGGTGAGTCCTGCTCACCTCAAGGTCGTCATCTAGTTTGCAAGATTCACCGAGTTTTTGGGTTATTTTTCGCCTCAGTGTTCTCCTGCCAGCTCTTTTTTTGCTAACTTTTCTGGCTGCGATACGTTGTAATTGTTGATTCTGAATTTAAAACTTCACTATGCCCTATCTCTGGTTTAAAGCTTTTCATATCATTGGTGTTGTGGTTTGGTTTGCCGGACTCTTTTACTTGGTCCGTTTGTTTGTCTACCATGTGGAAGCCGACGCCCAACCGGAACCCGCCAAAACCATCTTAAAAGACCAATATGTCATTATGGAGAAACGCCTGTACGGCATCATCACCACTCCCGGCATGATTGTCACTGTGGTCATGGCCATCGGGATTCTCACCCAAGTTCCGGATATGCTCCACGATACGTGGCTTCACGTCAAGTTGGCCTTTGTGTTGCTGTTGATGGGATATCACTTCTATTGTCAGCGGCTGATGCAGCGCCTTGAGGCAGGAACCTGTAACTGGGGGCCGCAACATATGCGGGCGCTGAATGAATTGCCCACCTTACTGTTAGTGGCAATTGTCATGCTGGTCATTTTCAAAAATAGCTTCCCGACCAATGCCACATCCTACTTGATGGTAGGTCTGGTGGTGGTCATGGCTGCCAGTATCCAGCTTTACGCTCGTAAGCGTCGTTTGGATAAGGAACGAAAAGCGAAAGAGGGCCAGATCTCCGGCGAAATGGCCTAGTCAACCAGCAAAACAAGGCACTAAGCTCAGACCCCCGGTTTCTTCAAGAAACCGGGGGTCTAACTCTAGCTAGCTTTGTGCGACCAAAATACTGCCCCAAGTCGGTGGTACTTCAACGGTCAACTGATCCGCTGTGGCCCCGATAGGGCTACCATTCAGAACTTCGGTAAACTGGGCCGCATCGGGTAAATCCAGGGTGACGGTTTGGGGCGAGTCGTTCCCGTTCAGAATCACAATCACCTGTTCTCCGTCATACTCTCGCTCAAATCCATAGAGCGATCGCGCTTCATCGAGCAACACTGTTTTGTAGTTGCCTAACTGCAACGCGGGGTACTGATTGTGAATCGCAATCAGGTGTTGGTAATGGTGAAACATCTCCCAGTCAAACTCGACGGCTTCGGGGCGATCGCGTAACCCCCCATCAGGACAAACTCGCTCTGGCTCATAGGTGAGGTCGTACCAAACCATTGGCTTACGGTTATCCGGGGTATTGGCCCCCCACATCCCTGCCTCATCACCGTAGTAAATCATTGGTGCCCCCAAATAGGTCATTTGGTAGAGGGTGGCCAACTTTTGCAACTGCCGCTCCTGAAGAGTGGGCTTGCGGGTATTGTAATCTGGATTTTCGATTACCTTGGACAGAACCACGTTCCAGTCTTCATCCCGCAGCCGAGCCGCATCACGGTTGACAATGTGAGAGGCCAAACGATTAACATCATGGCTACTGAAAAGATTTTGCATGGCGTGGGCAATGTTCAGACCAAAAGCTCCGCGAAAGTCTCGCAGTTCCTGATCAAACTCAGTTAGGGAAATGGGATGGGCCTTCTCGATGTAATGTTCGGTGAACAAAAAGGCAAAGCGATAGTTCATGATTGCGTCAAACTCATCCCCTTGTAAGTAGGGGGCTAAGTTTTCCGGTTCACCAAATAGCTCAGCCACGAGGTAAGCCTCTGGGTTAATGTACTTGACAAACCGTCGCCAATCTTTCCAAAAGCGATGGGGCAAACCCGTAGCCACATCCAAGCGCCAGCCATCAATACCATCACTGGGATCACCGTCCTGATTGGGGTCCATCCAGCGCTTGGTGCTGGCGTAGGTGTACCATTTGGGACCGTTGACCAATCCGTTTTCATCTTTGCGTAACTCTGGCAAGGATTCAATTCCCCACCAACTTTTGTAGCTAAATTCGGAATCTTGGTCATCCCAGGAGAAAATATCAAACCAGTCTTTGTACTTGGAAAATTCCTGGCTCTCCTTTAGATTTTGAAAAAAGCGACTGCTATCGCCAATGTGATTGAACACCCCATCAATAATAATCCGGATATTGCGGGCATGGGCTTCCTGGATCAGTTGCAGAAATAGCTGATCCGCTGCTGTCCAAATCCAGGTAGCCGCGTTGTCGGGAATTTCCTGGGCAATAATGTGGCGATCGCCTTCTGGATCAGGCCCAAAGTTTGGATCAATATGGTGGAATGAGGAGGGATCATACTTATGTTCAGATGGAGACTGGAACACTGGATTCAGGTACAAGGCTCCCACCCCTAAAGACTGCAAATAGTCCAGCCGATCGATAATGCCTTGGAGATCGCCGCCATAGCGCCGCCGAGGGATGTTGAAGTCTAGCCCCTGCTGATTGAGGCGTTCATAGGGCTGGAGTTCGTACCAGTCTGAGGTCCAAGGATGCACTTGCCAGGGTGAAGTGTCATCATCCGGATAGGCTCCTTGGATGTCGGCTAACGTTGGATCATTGCCCAAGTCTCCGTTGCCAAATCTTTCGGGAAAGATTTGGTACCAAACGACGGTTTTGGCCCATTGAGGAATGTCACCAACAGGCGGCTCGGTTAAGGGGTCAAACGAGTAGCTCACTGCCGCTAGGGTCGGTTGCACCCACCAAAAAACAGCGACCAGCGCTAATGTTATCAAATTTTTTCTAAAGGCAGAGTTTCTCATGGCACCATACCTGTGCTTTGTTAAAAAAGTAGTGATCTAAAAATTGAATCTGGCCTAGATGCAGTTAACCCCCTTTGATCCCTGCCTTAATCCTGCACCAAAATTCTACCCCAACGGGGATCAACCTTCAGCCTGAGCTGTCCCCCATCGGGGATGAACAATTGGTTATCATTCAATACATCAACTAACGCCCCTTGGCGATCGCAAACCCAATCAATCTCCTGTGGTAGCGAACTACGATTCAGCACTACAAACACTGTTTGATTTTGATAACGCCGCTGAAAGACGTAAATATCTTTCACCTCATCCAGCAAAACCGTGTTGTAATCTCCCAGTTGCAGCGCTGGATAACGGTTATGGATACCAATGAGTTTACGATAGTGGGCCAATAAATCCCGGTTAACGGCAACGGAGTCTGGAACCATCCGTTTGGTGCCATCCGGCAAGTAGGCTTCCGCTTCATAGGTCAAGTCTGGCCAGAGCATGGGCTTACGGTTGTCCGGAGCATTCCCCCCCCACATGCCTAACTCATCACCGTAGTACACCATCGGTGCGCCTGTGTAGGTCATCTGAAAAATGACGAAGAGCCGTTGCAAGGCAACTTCGATCTCATTGGGTTTGCGGGTATCATAGGCCGGGTCTTGATGGAGTTTGGCCATGACTAAATCCCAGTCCTCAGATCGCAAGCGCAGATTCTCAACATGCTGATTGACGATGTGGGAGGCGATCCGTTGGGCATCATGGCTGCTGAATAGGTTTTGGGCTGTAGCGATCGCCCCCTCCGGCAAGCCAAGTCGCCAATCACTCAATTGCTGATCAAACTCATACCAAGACAAGGGATGGTCCTGCTCAAACCAATGCTCAGCACTGATCAGAGCAAAGGGATAGTTCATAATCGTGTCAAATTGATCCCCTTCCACATAAGTACGAATTGTGTCCACGGGACCATAGAGTTCTGCAACTAGGAGGGCCTCTGAATTGATCCCTTTCACCAACTGTCGCCAAATTTGCCAAAACTCATGGGGGAGGCCAGAGGCCACATCCAAGC
>JBFRWC010000205.1:0-4936 GCA_051439365.1 Leptolyngbyaceae cyanobacterium | reverse complement strand
CCCACTCCCCGTACGGACAACGCCCCCGTGCTTGTCCCCCACCTCCAGCACAAGCAAGTTTTAATCATCGAAGACAACCTCACCCATGGCGATCTACTGGCGCGTCAACTCACCGATGTTGGCATGATCGCCCATCTCTGCACCACCGGGGACGAAGCCCTCGACTTTTTGCAGAATTATGTGGTGCCCGATCTAGTCCTCCTGGATGTGAATCAACCCAAGATGGACGAGTTAGCAGTGGCAACCCTAATCCATCGTCAGCCCAACCTGGCAACCTTGCCGATTGTGGCCCTCACCCCCATCGGCTATTCATCCCCCATTCTCGCCACTAATGATCCAGAGAATAATGAACTAGAGAATAATAACCCAGAGAATGATGGATCAGAGGACAGTAAGGCAAGAAGTAACGATCCAGAAATTACGGCTATCTTAAGCAAGCCGATTAAGTATCATCAGTTAATCCAGGTGATAGAAGAAGCGATCGCCCCCACTCCCCCACTCCCCCACTCCCCCACTCCCTCACTCCCTCACTCCCCCACTCCCCCACTCCCTCACTCCCCCACCCACCCACTCCCCCACGCCCACGCCCCAGTCCCCCTCAACCACACCCTCGGCCATAGCTATCCGCTGCGAATTTTGGTGGCCGAGGATAATCGGGTCAATCAGCGGTTGCAAGAGCAATTACTGCAACGATTGGGCTATGAGGCCACCGTAGTTGGCAATGGGGTGGAAGTCACAGAAGCGATGGAGCGCCAATCCTATGATCTGGTGCTGATGGATCTGCATATGCCCAAGATGGATGGGTTGATGGCGACTCAGTGGATTCGTCAAACCCTGCCCCAGGACCAACAGCCCCGGATTATTGCCGTGACTGCCAGCGCGATGGCAGCGGATCGGCAGCGGTGTTTGAGAGCGGGTATGGATGACTACATTAGTAAGCCGATTCAAGTGGAGCAGTTGACCCACGTTTTACAGCAAAGTTACCGCATTCTGAAAGTTCAGCCCACGTTAGTTGGGACACCTGACCTCACTCCTTTGCTCCCGTCCTCTCCAGATCCGGCTCCCGTCCCCCAATTGTTATCAGAAACGGTCAACTCAGAAATGATCAGGCCAGACACGACCAGGCCAGACACGACCAGGCCAGACACAATCAGCCCCGAAACGATTCGTCCAAAAACGACCGATCTAGAAACGATACGCTCAGAAACGATACGCTCAGAAACGATACACACAGAAACGATACACTCAGAAGCGACTGCAGATTCTCTAGAAACCTCAGATCTCCCGGTTACTACACCTCCCATGACCGCTCATGAACCTGAAGGACTGGACTGGGGAATTTTGAAACAAGCCGCAGAATTGGTGAATCACGATCATGGCTTTATGGCGGAATTGATGGTGGTGTTTCTCGCCGAGTCCCAAACGTTAATTGATCAGATGCAAGAGGCGATCGCCACCCAGGAGTTTGATGCGGCCTATCGAGCGGTACATACGCTCAAGTCTAGCAGTGCCTCTTTAGGAGCGATGCGGTTAGCCAGTTTGTGCAAGCAGTTTGAGCGCCATGTGAAAACGGCACCGGGCAGCGATCTATCGGCGACGAGTGTGCCGACCCTGTTGGCGATGTATGACCAAATCAAGCAAGAGTACACAAATGTGGCCCAGGATATTGACCGGTATCAACAGACCGCCCAGATCCCCTAGAATCCCGGCGGACATCAGCCCCCCGACTTCTTTGAGAAACCGGGGGGCTGTGTACCGAACTGTGTGTTATCCGGGATAATACTGTTAATTTTTATGAGGTCTAGGTAATCATACGGGGTACTGGTGGCAAGGCAAACCATACAATAAGACCGACATTTTATGGTGCGATCGCCCCCATTCCGATCGACAGGTGGGGGTAGGTCGCGATGGTGGTGCCAGTCCATGACCGTTGGGTGGTGGGGTGCATCAGCCGCTTGATTGTTTGCAACATCCACAACGCAACGGCGAAGGAGACTCAATGGCGGATATTTTGGTAACGACCCTGATCGATGAGAATGATGGCGCTACTGGTGGCAAATCCCTACGAGAGGCGCTGGCTGAAGCAGGCCCTAACGATACCATCATTTTTGATAGCAACATGCTAACGGGTGGCAAGGGGGAAATTGACTTAACTATTGGCGAACTGCTAATTGACGAGTCCATCACCATCAACGGGGATGTGGATGGCGATGGCATCGGCGATATCACCATCGATGCCCAAGGCAACTCCCGTGTCTTCAACATTAATGATAATGACAGTGACACGGCCCAAACCGTTGTTCTCTCTGGGCTAACCATCACGGGTGGTACCATAGCTGGATTTGGCAATAATGGCGGCGGCATCTTCAACGCCGAAGACCTCACCTTAGCCAACAGCACCGTCAGTGGTAACTCCGCTACCAAAGGAGGGGGGATTTCTAACTTGATGGGAACAATGACCCTGACCAACAGCACTGTCAGTGCCAACATTGCTACCAGCGGTAACGGGGGAGGAATTCTAAATGATGGTGCCTTTAGTTTTCCTCCTGCTGCACAGATGACCCTGACCAACAGTACTGTCAGTGGTAACTTTGCCACTGGTGGTAGTGGTGGAGGAATTGCCAACTATAATGCTACAGCTACCCTGACCAATAGCACCGTCACGGGCAATTCTGCCAATAGTGGCGGGGGATTTATGAATCGGGGATACGTGCGCTAACAGTGAATTTGATCAATAGCTTAATTTCAGGCAACACAGCAACCACTGGGGCTGAAATTTACAACTACGGCACCGTCAATGCCAATGGCAATAACCTCTTGGGACACAGCGGCTTGACTGAATCTGAGGCATTTGGTGGATTCAATCCTATCAACTTCGGAACATCTGATATTGTAGCCACATCGGACAAGACAAGTTCTGCCACCCATACTCCCACTGCCCTCACCGATATCCTCAATACCACCCTCGCCGATAACGGTGGTCCCACCCAAACCCACGCACTCGTCGCAGATAGCCCTGCTATTGACGCTGGCGATAATACAAAATTAGGCGGTATTACTACCGACCAACGAGGTGAAAACCGTGTGGTAGACGGAGATCTGAATATGGTCGCCACTGTTGATATTGGGGCCTTTGAGGAATGCTTTCTCACGGGCACCCGCATCCTCACGGACCAAGGCGAAGTCCCCGTCGAAGAATTGAAAATTGGCGATCGGGTCCAAACCACCGACGGCAGTTTCCAGCCGATCAAATGGGTCGGCCATCAAACCCGCGAACCCGGTCAAATCCGTAATCCCCTGCGAGGCTATCCCATCCAGATCAAAACCGGAGCCTTAGGCAACGGTCTCCCCCACCGAGACCTATTCGTCTCCCCCGACCACGCCCTCCTATTTGGAGGCTTACTGATCAACGCAGGCGCACTGGTCAACGGCACCTCCATCTGCAAAACTACGCCAACGGAGACCTTTGTGTATCACCACATCGAGCTAGCCCAGCATTCCCTGCTCGTGGCCGAAGGCACCGCCGCCGAAAGCTACCTGCCCCAGAAAGAAGACCGCCCAGCCTACGACAACGGCGACGAATACCTGGAACTGTATCCCCACAACGACATTCTCTGCTACTGGCCGCTGAAGTATCCCCGCATCAGCAGTATGCGCCAGATGCCCCGATCCATCCGCAAGCAACTCGCCCAGATCGCCCAAACCCTAGACAGCACCACCGCCGGAGTCGCCTAATCGGGCTTCAGACCAGAACTCCGGCCCCATCAACCTCCTTGGGCGCGGAAACCGCTCCCCTACAGGGGATTGGGACAATGTAGGGGTCAGGTCTCCTGACCCAAGGCAAGGTCAAGGCTGGTTGGCTGATAAAAAACGAGCATTGGGCGCGGAAACCGTTCCCCTACAAGGGATTGGGACAATGTAGGGGTCAGGCTTCGTCTGATCAACTCACTTGAACCGGGTGGCAACATAACCGACCCGATCGATAATGTCGCTGACCTTACTGATATGGAAACGACGTTTGTGGGCAACTAAAGTGTGAGCATTTAACTGCAAAAACGACCATACTTCACCGTCGGTGATGATGCCGTAAATCTGCTCTTGGCCAAACTGTTGCAAAGTAGCGTACATTTCTGCCACGCATTGACCCAAACCTGCCGATAAGCTACTTTTCTTCACTTCCACCACCGCAATAATGGGGGTCACAAAATCTAGATGATTGAGACTGAGAGCACAATCATATTTCCCATTCAACGGGTGAGGCAAATCTGGTGTGGTTTCAGGTTTGATCTCAACAGAGGGTTCAAAGAAAATACCCAGATTATAGCAATCACTGGCTTCCCATAAAATGTGAGAGACAAGTAGGTTGCTGCGGGTCGCTTCGTTATCTGTGGAGGAGAAGCTAATGCGCGACTCCATTTTTTCCACCGCCGTTTGCAAGCGATCGTAGGATTGACCACTGGGCTGAAAATCAGGAAATAAGTCCTGGTCAATGGCCACCTGAATCTTGAAGATCGTTTCTATCTGGGAGATGGAATAGTTCTGATAGTCGCCAAAAGACATGATTCTCCTTGTATCACAAAGCTCCGTCTCTCATCATTAACTTCAACGTTCAATCACTTTAACCTAAAAATACCCAACAGGAGATTGAATCGCGATCGCTCCCCCCAACCTAAAATTCCCGATGTTCCAGACAAATCTCATCAAGTTGGAGCGATCGCCACTTGGGCGCGGAAACCGCTCCCCTACAAGGGATTGGGACAATGTAGGGGTCAGGTCTCTTGGGCACGGAAACCGCTCCCCTACAAGGGATCTACCGTGTACACACAAGTCGAACCACCCCCTCTAACTCCCCCTTGCAAAGGGGGAGGACCGGAGTTTCCCCCCTTTGCAAGGGGGGACTAAGGGGGGTAAAGCCGAGTTTTGGACTTCAAAATGA
>JBFRWC010000204.1:0-12907 GCA_051439365.1 Leptolyngbyaceae cyanobacterium | reverse complement strand
GGCGTTGGGTTATCCACTCTTCCACCGTTTGATCAAGTTCCTGAGACGACAGGGGATGCTCACTCTGGAGCAGGTGGAAATAGGCCAAAATCACTTCTTTACATTCTTCTTCTTCTGCCACATCAATCAGGAGTTGAAAGACCGCAGAATGGTTGGCAATACTGCGAAAAAAAAGTGTATCGGTTACATTTTTTTGAAACTGAATTTTTTTATTTTTGTAGGTGCTGTACTGTTTGAAAGCAAACCCACCCAAAGCCATTGCCAGAGATAATGTGGCCACTAAGGCGGCTAAGACGACTTGATTCGTTTGGAGCTGTTCTGTAGATCTTTGAGATGATTCTACCTCTAAGACCACTAAAATGGCCCCCAGAATGATGAAAAACTGGGACAACATCCTGCTAGCGATGGCTATTCCGGCTCCAATAGCAGGGACAATCAGCATGAGCCGATCTTTCCAAGTCATACTCGTTTCGACGTTAGGGAAAAGTAGTTCTAAGTCATACTTTGGTACATCTCGATAGAAGTAAAGATAGATTTTTCCTGGACTATAGTTCAATGTATCTAGATCAATTTTTTGGTCAATGAAATAGGATTCATCTTTGAATTGAATCAGTAATACTACTCGTTCAAAAATATCAATGGTTCGGATTGTCTTGCGCCATAACCAGGTTTTTGTTTCAATTTCCTGATGGATATCGCCGCGATAGTAGCAAGAGAAGGTTTGAAAGTCGTTAAAGTTAACATCAGTATGGAGGGCGATGAGCGATCGCTCCTCCAAGGCCCGTCGTAACGTTCCCTTAGACAATTCTAAATAATTTGATTTTTCCAGCAAATGGGTAAAGTGGTGGATAAATTTCTCCTGCATTGGCACAAGCTCCTCCACCTGAGTGCTCCACTGTGACTGTACATCGACATTGGGATTAAACGGCGCGTAGTTTTCCTTGATAGCTTCCAGGGTGGCGTGAAATTGAAAGTGAAAATAAGCGGATAAAATCTCACAGAAATCCCGAAAGTGTTGGGCATCTGTGGCGGAAAAAGAATCATCAGCTAGACATAGCTTGACCAAATCCCGACGGTTGAGCGGAATAAAGTTTTCTCGCTGAGGCTGAGTTTGTCCCATCGTTGTTGTTCGTCCCTGCGATCACCACATTTCGCTTATTTTACTGGGGTGTGCCTCGATGCGATCGCACTCGGCCCAGATTTGCCCCGTCCAATTTGGTATTTTGAGGTAATTGGCAACGTTCAGTGGGGCGATCGCGTCATCACTCTCAAGGTCCGCCATCTCAGTTCACCCTCCAGGTTAGCTGTCCCCGGGTAGTAGCCCAGCCCAACATCCCATCGGGAACCGTGATAATCGTTCTGGCGAGAAAATCCATATCGATCGAATCACCAGAAGTATATGGCACTGATTTGTTCCAGATGGGTCAAGGGCTACGGGTCAAGGGCTACGGGTCAAGGGCTACGGGTCAAGGGCTACGGGTCAAGGGATCATTTGGGCTTGAACCCACTGTTGTTTCTCTCTATTCTGAAGGTTTACCATGAATCGCCAACGTTCTGTTAATCATCTGTTTATGCCTCCTGTTGAGTCTGTTCGCGAAACTGCTCGATTTCAGACTGCTCGATCGTCTGGGCGATTACTGCCCCAATGCGTATCCCAATTTACGACCCGACTAGCGACGGCGATCGTTACACCAGCCCTGCTCCTCAGTATGATGACGGGAGAAATGCTGGCAGGAGAGAGAGTTGTGGAAGGAACGACTGAGGCTCAAGAACAGTCGTCGCGATCGCCTTCCACCCTCCTAAACCAGCCGCCCCTCACCCCCCTCGCATCGGATCTTGCTCCATCGCTCCTGGCCCAAGTGCCCAACTCCATGCCATTACTGACTAGCTTTAAGCATGGCAACAACGTGAACACGGTGGCATTTAGCAATAGTGGCAATTATCTGGCCAGTGCCGGGGGCGATCGCATTATCCGCATCTGGCATGTCGATTCTGTCTTAGCCTGGGATGAAGATAATTTGGTGCATTGGGCGTTGGGAATTCCAGATAGCGATCGCTACGTCACGTCCCTGGCGTTTAGTCCCGACGATCGCTATTTGGTCACGGGTACTTTCAAAGGTGACGTGCGAGTGTGGGATTTACAAAGCTGCGACCCAGAAACCAAAATTTGCCCCTCTAGCTTATTGCTAGAGCGCAACTATAACAGCGTGGCTCCAGTGGTGCGATTCAGCCCGAATGGGCAACTGCTGGCCGCGAGCAATTATGATGGTACCGTCACCCTCTGGGATTGGTCCCGACGACAGGTCTTAGCCGTGTTGGAACCGGAGACGGGTGCCCATGATGGCACCAGAGTGGATGGTCGCTTTTCCTCTCTTGGCTTCAGTCCCGACAGTCAGTATCTGGCGGCAGGCAGTCACGACACCACCATTACCGTATGGCACTTGGCAGATTTTGAGTTGATGGGGACAGTGGAAACGAGATACGGTGTGGAAAGCGTCGCCTTTGCCCATAATGGCACCTTAGAGGATGGCATCGTATTGGTCAGTGGCAACTTGAACGGGATTGAGGTGCGATCCTTAGAAGTGCGACGCGATCGCCTCCGCTTAGATGAAGACGAAACCCTAGAATTGGAGGGAAATGGTCGCGTGAATACTCTCCTCTTCGATCCTGGCGATCGCTTTATCTTTGGCGGCGACAACAACAATAACATCATGGTCTGGGATCTGGAAGAAGAGGAAAGCCTACCGCTGATTCCGGTGAACCAGCAGCATCAGCAACCCATTTTATCCATTGCCATGAATCCAATGCGTCGAATGCTGGCCACTAGTAGCACGGACGGAACGATCAAATTATGGCAACCCTAAAGTTATCTGGTTCCCCGGTTTCCTTTCCTTAATAAAAAACCGATTTCTTAAAGAAACCGGAGTTCTAGTGACGGCTAAACGTTTAGAAGGCATCTACGGCTCCTGCGTTGCAGTCCCGTAACCAGAGTTGGAGACCTCGACCAATGGTGCCTTGGCGGCTTTCTCTGGGCGGGGAGACCGGTTGGTGGGCTGGGTAGTCACCAATGCGGGAAAACATCAGAGCTAGCTCCCATTCGTCCGTAGCAGTCTGAGTGAGAAAGGCCCAGTGATAATGCTGGATGCGGCTGGTGGTGCCCTGGCGATAATTCCGTTCCAGAGTGGTAAAAAAGAGGGGAGTGAGACCATTGGCGGCGATCGCTTCCTCCGATGGCATCATCCCGTACCCATCCACCTCCAAACTAGAAAGCTCTGGTTGGGCCGCTGTAATCACCACTCCTCTGGGATTAAACGGGCGATCGCGCACCTGTGCCCTGGTGCTGACCCGATTGGCATAGCTGGGCAAATCCCGCAAGAGCAGGGGAAGCAGAGCTTCGATGTCGGTAGAGCAAGCGATCGCCGGACGGATGAAGTCCGGAGCTGTAGACCTATCATCAGCCCTGGCTTCTGCTCCAGCGATCCCCCCAGCAGTCAGGGCGATCGCCCCCCATAAGGGAATCCCCTTGACGAGGGAACCACACCATAACCGAGCGAGTAATATTCCTGTCAGCATAATGTTTGTGGGTGGGTAGTCTCACCCACGGATGAACGGTGGGCTACTAGATCCCAACCCATTAAGATGGGTTGGGATCTAGTTACATCAGGGGTTGGCCCGTTTAGTCCACTTTGGGTGGACTTGCCTATCTAGCCCGTTTGGCTAGCGGGCCTATCTCGCAGGTCTACCTCGCGGGTCTAACTAGATTTTGGCTAAACCCAGATTAAGCGATAAGGTTGTAAGCAATATAACTATTTTAAGTGGCCAACTCAATGGCATTGGGCGGCTTGATGCTACCCTATTCTGTAGTTTTGATTGTATAATCATCCATTTTGATGAATCATCCTAGTTTGATCCAGACCTCCACCAGACTGCGCCATGCAGTTCGTAATCGGGACTTTATCGTAACGGCTGAAGTGATGCCGCCCAAGGGGGGAAATCCGGCCCATATGGTGGCCATGGCAGAAAAACTGCAGCACCGAGTCCATGCCGTGAACATCACCGATGGCAGTCGGGCCGTGTTGCGGATGTCCTCTTTTGCTGCCGCTGTAATCCTCCAGCAGCAAGGCATTGAACCCATTTGCCAATTGACCTGTCGCGATCGCAATCGCATTGCTCTCCAAGCCGATCTGATGGGTGCCCATGCTCTCGGCATTCGCAATATTCTTGCTCTGACGGGTGATCCCGTCAAAGCTGGGGATCATCCCAAAGCCAAAGCGGTCTTTGATGTAGAATCAGTCCGGCTATTGCGGCTCATCCGTAATCTCAACGACGGCTCGGATGCCAACGATCAACCCTTGCCCGATGAGCCAACAGATTTGTTTGCCGGAGCAGCGGTTGATCCTCAGTCCAACAGTTGGTCTGGACTACAGCGACGGTTTGAGCGCAAGGTCGAGGCTGGGGCACAGTTTTTCCAAAGTCAGCTTATTTCTGATTTTGAAAAGCTAGAGAAATTTATGGACAGCATCGCCGCTGGATGCGATCGCCCCATTTTAGCCGGAATCTTTCTCTTAAAGTCGGCCAAGAATGCCCGTTTTATTAACCGTTGCGTCCCTGGTGTGGAGATCCCTGAGCCGATCATTCAGCGCCTTGAAACCGCTGAAGAACCGCTGCAAGAAGGGCTGAAAATTGCCGCTGAGCAGGTGCAAATGGCCCGACAACTGTGCCAGGGGGTTCACATGATGGCAGTGCGGCGGGAAGATTTGATTCCAGAGATCTTAGATTTGGCGGGGGTGGCTCCTGTGGATGCTGAGAACTATGCCGTTAGCCTGGAATCCAAGCCTGAGGTGATGGTGTGAGTTGACTACAAACCTGATGGACTTTTCTAGGGGGTGTGACGGGGGCGATCGCCCCCACTATCACCCGCCCTTTCAGATTCTCAACCTCCCCATCTCCAAAACTTCCTCACTCATCAAGGCAAATGATCTTAAGCTGCAAAGGATAAGGTTGCCTTTGTCAGAGCAGGGACAATCCGGTCTGATGCCAGTTTTCCGCCATATAAATTGCGGGCGACTGGGCCAACTCTGAGGGCGGACCAAGGGCCCATCAAAAACAACTCACATCCCGGCCAACGCAAATGTTCATCCAACACGGGCAACCCGTTGACTGTTTCAATGGGGAACTGCTCCAAGATTTCCGTTAATAGGGTATGGGTCCGAATATCTAGAGTTGTGCCAGTGGCCAGCCAGATCCGGTGAATGGGTTGATCGGCGATGCAGTCATGGGTCAAGTGGCGATCGCAACAGACCCGCCAACTCCCCTCATGCCACTGAGCATTCGTCACCTGACAGTGTTCATAAAAGGTGATTTCTCCTTGGTGTTGGAGTCGGCGCAGGCGAGTCATCACGGCTGGCGTGAGAGACCCGCCGTCACGGGCTTGCTGCACCATTTGCCAGCGGGTCTGCATAATCGTTTCAGCATGAAAGCCTTTCAGATATTTTGGCCCCAGCCAACCTGGATCAGCATCAAATATCTTTTCCGAAAAGGTCCGCCGCGCCATCATTACCACCTGCGCCCCTCGCTTGACTGCCCCGATGGCCAAGTGGCCACTGGTCAATCCACTGCCCACAATCAACACGGTCTCACCTGCTAGGGAACTGAGAGCAGGCAATTGGACCTGACTAGCATGACACAAGCGCTCTGGCGGATGGGTTGTCGTCTCTTGCTCGGCCCAGGCAGGTTGATGAGGCTGACCACTGCCTGTGGCTAGGACGACCCGTCGAGCCAGGACAGTGTCCCCGGTAGAAAGAGTCAACCGAAACCGAAATGGTTTTTGGGGGAACGGTTCTAGGCGCGTGACTTGGGCCGGAGTGACATAATTTTCCAACTGCCAACGCTGGACAACCGTGCTACAGAATTCTTGAAACAGGCGGGTGCCGGGGCGATCATAGGGTGGATGGAGTTCGTGGTAGCGATCGGTGGCAAAGGTTCGCAACGCACCAGAATTGGGGTCAGGATGGTGAACCGCAGGCGATCGCAACTCGGTAATTTCTTGAGCGGCAAACTGTCGGTGCCACTGAGTCATCCAGGTGCCACTGGGGTCAAACACTTGGATCCGACTGCGGAAGGTGGCTTTCTTCTGCAAGACGCGAGTCACCAAGGTTAACGCCTGCGGTCCCGCACCAATCACCGCAATGTCGGTCTGCGATTGAGCCATAAGGTTTCACTGAGATTGTTCAAATAGGCTGCAAAACTATGATAATGATTATCGTTACTATTTTTCAAGTTCATGTTTGTGGGTGGTGCTAGTCTCTGGAGGGCTGATCTTCACCAATCGTGCCTAGAGATCGTGCCTAGAGTAAAGTGGGAGCTCCTTGACGGTGATGGAATCGTGATGATTTACAAAAATACACAACTTAGCAGGTTAGGTTGAAACCTGGGCAACACAAAGACTTCAACCTAACTCTCCAATCATTGCAGAATGAAAATAGGAGGTTACCCCCTCCCTTGGGGGCACCAACCTTCCAAGTTGTTAACCATAGATGTAGGATGATTGAGAATGATTATCACTCTCAATCACATTTGTGCTGTCATGCTGACCCAAACGACCCAGACGACCTCTCCAGCCTTGGTTCCTGAGACAACAGAGTCTACAGCAACATCAGGCGAAAGTGCTGTTGCTTCCGTATCCTCTCAACCCCTCCGTCCCCGTCGGTTGCGACGGACTGCCACTCTGCGCCGGATGGTGCGTGAAACGGTGCTGACCGTGGATGACTTAATTTATCCCGTGTTTGTGATGGAAGGAGAAGGACAGCAGGAAGAGGTGTCCTCCATGCCAGGGAGCTTCCGCTACTCTTTGGATTTGCTGTTGGATGAAGTGAAAGCAGCCCATGACTTGGGCATTGGGGCGATCGCCCTGTTCCCGCTCATCCCCCACCACCAGAAAGACAACGCTGGCACCGAAAGCTACAACCCTGAGGGATTAGTTCCCCGTGCCATCCGAGCGATCAAGCAGGCGGTTCCTCAAATGATCGTGTTCACTGACGTGGCCCTTGATCCCTACAGCAGTGAGGGGCACGACGGCATTGTCAAAGACGGGCACATTCTCAACGATGAAACCGTTGCCGTACTAGTGAAGCAAGCGTTGATGCAAGCGGAAGCCGGAGCCGATTTTGTTGCTCCATCGGACATGATGGATGGGCGCGTTGGAGCCATTCGTCGAGCACTGGACGCAGCAGGATGGATGAACGTGGGCATTCTTGCCTATTCTGCTAAGTATGCCTCAGCGTACTACGGTCCATTCCGTGATGCCCTGGATTCAGCGCCCAAGTTTGGGGATAAGAAAACTTACCAGATGGACGCAGCAAATGCTAGAGAAGCCATCAGGGAAGTCGAGTTGGACATTGCTGAAGGGGCAGACATGGTGATGGTGAAACCTGCGCTAGCCTATCTCGATGTCATTTGCCAGCTTAAGCAGCACACCAATGTGCCTGTTGCGGCCTACAACGTCAGCGGAGAATACGCCATGATTAAGGCAGCGGCTCAGCAGGGCTGGATTGATGGGCAAGTGGTGATGCTGGAGACGTTAACCAGTATGAAACGGGCTGGAGCTGATCTAATTTTGACCTATTTTGCGAAAGAGGCGGCTCTGGCGCTACGGGATTGAGCATTGACTCGATTCTTTATAATGGAGGACATAAAATGACAGCCTCAGTCTCAGAAACATCCGAGTTAAGCACCCTCAAGCGGGGAATGCCTGTGACCATTATCACAGGATTCCTCGGCAGTGGAAAAACAACACTGTTGAACCATATTCTGGGCAACAACAAGGACTTAAAAGTCGCCGTTTTGGTGAATGAGTTTGGAGACATTAACATCGATAGCCAGCTTTTAGTGTCGCTGGATGAAGATATGGTGGAACTCAGCAATGGCTGTATCTGTTGCACCATTAATGATGGTTTAGTGGATGCGGTCTATCGTATTCTCGAACGGGGGGATGGAGTCGATCATATGGTGATCGAGACCACATGCGTTGCCGATCCACTGCCGATTATTCTGACATTTCTCGGAACCGAATTGCGGGACATGACTCGCGTCGATTCCATCATTACCATGGTAGATGCTGAAGCCTTTACCCCTGAGCATTTTGAGAGTGAAGCGGCGCTGAAACAAGTGACCTACGCTGACATCACGATTTTGAATAAGACCGACCTAGCCTCTCCTGAGAAGTTAGAGGATCTGGAAGCCTACATTGACACGGTCAAAGCTGGAGCCAGGATTCTCCATAGCCAACACGGTCAGGTACCCCTGCCGCTTATTTTGGGAGTGGAGTGCAACCAGCCCGAAGCTTACGCCGATCTGGTGCAGGAGGAGATCGAACAAACACAGCACGATACTCCCTATCAGGAAAGCTTACGCGAACACGATGACGGCGATCATGATCACAGCCATCGCCATCATGATCACGACAAGCACCATCACGGCGAACATCATGGGCATGAGCATCATGGGCCTCATGGGCATGAACATCATGGGCATGAACATCATGAGCATGAGCATCACCATCACCATTCATCTCATCTGGATAATGATGGGTTTGTGTCCATTGCCTTTGAGAGCGATCGCCCCTTTCAACTTGAGAAGTTTGACAATTTCTTACAGGAAAAACTGCCGCAGAATGTATTTCGTGCCAAAGGCATTCTCTGGTTTCAGGAAAGTGAATTCCGTAACATTTTTCAGTTAAGTGGTCCCCGGTTTGACCTCAAGGGGGAAGCATGGCGCACACCGCCTCGAAACCAGCTTGTCTTTATCGGACGACATCTAAATGCTGATGAGCTACGACAGCACCTGACTGCTTGCCTAGTCTGAAACTCTGGATCTTGACTTCTCCTCAAGAAGAGGCGTTGCCAACACCATCCCTCCTACAAATGTACTTCCCATGGCCTCATTAATGAGAAGTAGGGGTTAACAATTCATAACAATATAGTGTAGGATCTATTAGAGTAATAATCATTATCGAAATTTACTCTTGAGGGATATGATTCTGCTGCATGATGATGCGGCAATGTGTGCTTCCCGTAAGTTAAGTCGGCATTCGACGAAAACAAGGCTTACTTGTTCAATCAGTAGTTCAATAGTCTAACTTTATCCATGACTTTATCCATTTCTCCCGACGACATCCGTAAACAGGCCATCTCTACCGAACTTAAATCTCCAGTTTCAGACGAGGAGATGCAGCAAGCGGTACGAACCTTGCTTCTGGGGCTAGGCGAAGATCCCGATCGGGAAGGGTTGCTTGACACCCCCAAGCGAGTGGTCAAAGCCCTCAAGTTTCTCACCTCCGGCTATCAGCAGTCGTTAGATGAATTGCTTAATGGGGCCATCTTTCACGAAGACACCAACGAAATGGTACTGGTGCGTGACATTGACTTGTTTAGCTCCTGCGAGCACCACATCTTGCCGATTTTAGGCCGCGCCCATGTTGCCTATATTCCCAACGGCAAAGTGATTGGCTTATCCAAAATTGCCCGTATCTGCGAAATGTATGGTCGTCGCTTACAGGTACAAGAACGGCTGACTCAGCAAATTGCGGATGCCTTGTATGGGCTACTGCAACCCCAAGGAGTTGCTGTAGTGGTGGAGGCGACTCACATGTGCATGGTGATGCGTGGGGTGCAGAAACCTGGCTCTTGGACTGTAACGAGCTCCATGCAAGGGGTATTCGCAGACGATGCTCGGTCTCGGCAAGAGTTCATGGTGGTGTTCCGTCATAGTCCATCCTTTCACATAGGTATTACTCCTCACTGGGCGGTAGGAATCGGCATGCCTCCTACCGCCTTTTCTGTCCTTTCAATCAATGCGTCTATCCATCAACCTTATGGTGTCCTCCCTTGATTCTCCAAAGCTTCCCGTAACGATTATCACTGGCTTTTTAGGTAGTGGTAAAACAACATTGCTCAATCATATTCTCCAAAACTTTGAGGAGTTGAAAGTGGCAGTTTTGGTGAATGAATTTGGGGACATTAACATTGATAGCCAGTTCTTGGTTGCGGTGGAAGAAGACATGATAGAACTGACTAATGGCTGTATTTGTTGCACCATCAATAATAATCTAACGGACGCAGTCTATCGGATCTTAGAACGGCGTGAACATATTGATTATCTCGTGGTGGAAACCACGGGTGTCGCCGATCCCTTACCCATTAGCCTCACCTTTTTGGGAACAGAACTGCGAGATTTCACCCAGCTTGATTCAATTATTACCGTTGTAGATACTGAAACCTTTGAGCCCAAGGATCATTATGGCAGCGATGTAGCGCTGAGTCAGATTGCTTATGGTGACATTATTCTACTCAATAAAACCGATCGCGCCTCTGACACTAAAGTCAATGAGTTAGAGAAATACATCTACTCTCTCAAAGAAAGATCAAGGATTTTGCGATCGACCTACAGCCAGGTGCCATTATCTTTGATTTTAGATGTTCAACTGGCTGATCCATCGCTTGAACCAGAGCAAGCGGATGCTTCTTCACCCTCAAAGCATCTACAAAATGATGGGTTCATGTCGGTTTCGTTTAAGGGCGATCGCCCCGTTGCGGTTAAGAAATTTAAGCAATTCCTCGACTACCAGCTTCCCGATAACGTATTCCGTGCCAAGGGAGTCCTCTGGTTTGAAGAGAGTGAAAAACGTCATCTGTTTCAGTTGAGCGGCAAGCGTTTTACCCTAGATGACAGTGAATGGAAAACTCCGCCAAAAACAGAATTGGTGCTGATCGGACGTAAGTTAGATGTGATTTCACTAATTCAAAAATTGAATAATTGTATGACCCGGTGAAGGCTTTCAGACGGGCTTTGATCTGATTGACTGACAAAACTGCCTCAAACCTTGTCTCTGCCTTGGGTCAGGAGACCTGACCCCTACATTGTCCCAATCCCTTGTAGGGGAGCGGTTTCCGCGCCCAAGCCCCAATAAACTGCCTCAAACCTTGTCCCTGCCTTGGGTCAGGAGACCTGACCCTTACATTGTCCCAATCCCTTGTAGGGGAGCGGTTTCCGCGCCCAAGCCCCAATAAACTGCCTCAAACCTTGTCTCTGCCTTGGGTCAGGAGACCTGACCCCTACATTGTCCCAATCCGTTGTAGGGGAGCGGTTTCCGCGCCCAAGCGATCGCGATCCAGACTAAATGGCTGTTGAGAATTCTCAACAGTCTGAGCCACAAGGACCAGAAAGATTTTTGATGCTCATTCCGGCTTCTGGATCATTTGCTCCAACTGACGCTGTTTTGCGTCAAGATCAACACTCAGCAATCGCACATAGTCCTTGGGGTGTTCGGTTAAAAACTGCTCCACCTGGGTTAGCACTTGGGCCTCATGGGTGCTAGCAATGGTAGGACCACTCTGCCAGGAACCCACCTTAAATCGCCGCACATCAGCAAATTCCAGGCCAATCCGATGCCCTAGCCGGAGTTGGTGACTGATCACCTCCACGATGTCTGCTGCCAAAGGGGGAGTCGCCTGAGGAACTGTTTGGCCATTTTGAGGCTCAGCCTGATGGCCATTGGTGGACGGTGGATTCTGGAAAGGGGTCACACAGGCGCGATCGCTAGCACAGCGATACCCCGCCCGGAGCGCTTGGTTCACTTCGACTACATGGTGTGAAAAGGAGCGATCGCTCTCATTGGCATCGGGTAGTCGATCCGCCGCCTGTTGGGTGGTAATCACTGATCCCGGTGCCACATACTTCCCAGGGGGAATCTCCACATCTTGAATCAGGGCATGGGCCATTACAATACACCCGTGGCCCACTTGGGCATTAAACACCGTCGAGCGAAACCCAATAAAACACTCATTGCCAACATAAGCTGGGCCGTGGACCAACGCCATGTGGGTAATGCAAGTATCATGGCCAACCCACACCGAGTAGGCTTTCTGGTCATCCCCCAAGATACGTCCCTGCTCTAATCCATGAATAACCACCCCATCCTGAATATTGGTATTCGCCCCGATGTAGAAGGGTGCCCCTTCGTCCGCACGAATGGAGGTATTGGGGGCAATCATCACATTTTCCCCCAGAAATACATCCCCAATCAGGCTGCACTGGGCATGAACATAGGCAGACGCGGCAATAGTCGGTTTATCCTGGTCGTGATCCCAGGGAGTGAGTGGAGCAGGCTGATGACGGAGTGGCATGGTATTTATCCTCGGTTTAAAGCTTCGGGTCAAAGTTGGGTGGGATTGGGTGCATCCCCATAAACAGCGATCGGGTCAAAGGTCTTGGTGGATTCCGTAAAGGTGAGGGGAATGGGTTGATTCTCTGGGCGATGGCCGAAGGCCGGTCTCTGACCATCGCCCTCGCTGGGGGAAATCTGACGGTAGAAGCACGAGCGATAGCCCACATGACAACTCGCCCCCGATCCAGCCACCTTGACCTTCATCCACAGGCAATCCTGGTCATCATCGATCAGTAATTGCGCCACAGTCTGCACTAGTCCGCTGGTGGCCCCTTTATGCCAGATCTGCTGACGACTGCGGCTGTAATAGTGGGCTTCGCCTGTTTCAATGGTTTTTAGCAAGGCGGCTTCATTCATGTAGGCGTGCATCAATACATCGCCCGTTGTCGCGTCCGTCGTCACAACGGGGATAAGCCCATGAGCGTCAAACTTGGGAGCCAAGAGCATTCCCTCTTCGACAGCTTCGACTGAGGTCCGGGCAGCAAAAGGTGAGGACATTCGCACTAAAGGTTGAGAACGATAATCATTATCTCACAATAAGAGGCAAATACTTTGGTTGGAGAGAGTGCCATACATGGCTGCTTGAACGTTGAAGGTGAGAAGCTATTTCATAAAGAATTACTTTTCACCTTCAAACCGCCAGGGTGACTGATGGTATGCTCTTAAAATCGATCGGTTCTTAAG
>JBFRWC010000203.1:0-25442 GCA_051439365.1 Leptolyngbyaceae cyanobacterium | reverse complement strand
TTTTTTTGTTAATATTATACTTTTTTTTTTTTTGTATTTTGGTGGCTTAACGCCGCATGCGGCTGGGTAATGAGTAGCAAATTTAATGGCAATGAGCTTATTGACTGCTTTCTGAGGACCAGCATAGGCAAACGGGATCGAGAATACTTTGACTTAAGTCAAAATTGTTAGAACTCTCATCGATAAATGATATGGCTGATTCCCCCGCGCCCTTTTCCGATTTACTGGATTTTCTCCGCAGTACCCAACTATTTGATGGCTTGGAGCGGCAGCAACTCGCCACCCTGGTGCAATTAATTCGGGGTCAAACTTACAATCGGGGCGCGTCGATTTTTTTACAAGGAGATCCCGCCGATGGCTTTTTTATTGTGCGATCGGGTCGGGTCAAGGTGTTTCAGCTATCGGCCAATGGTCGGGAGCAAATCCTCCATATTTTTGGTGGAGGGGATCACTTTGCTGAAGTGCCTGCTTTGGATGGCGAGACCTTTCCGGCCTCTGCGACGGCATTGGAATCCACCGAACTGCTATTTTTTCCTCGGCAGTTTTTTTTAGCCTTCTTGGAACAAAACCCAAAAATTACAATTAATTTACTCAAAAGTTTTGCCCGTCACCTGCGGCGTTTTTCGTTGTTGGTTGATAACTTATCGCTGCGAGAAGTTCCAGGACGATTGGCCACTTATTTACTCAATCTGAGTGACGAGGCTGGTGGGAGCGATCGCCTCCACCTCAATATCACCAAAAGTCAGTTAGCCGCCTTGTTGGGCACCATTCCAGAAACCCTATCCCGGACATTATACAAACTCAGCCAAGACAGAATCCTTGAAATCGAGGGCAAAGTGATTTATGTGCGCGATCGCGCTGCCCTGGAAAAACTGGCCCAATAATTGACAAAACCAAAAGTCATCATCAATCTACAATTATACGATCGAGATCTGGTTGGTTTGACGCATCAACGCTCGCCACGTCATGTAATCAAATTCCCCTGTACTTTCTATATTTAAAACTAACTGAAGAATTCGTAGAGCAGCCGCAGTCATCATATCAAAATGCCCGTCAATGGGTCCATTATAAAGGGAGAGGAGATGGAGAGCTTGCTGCAATTTTTGCACTTCTACACCGATATCTCCTGGCTTGAGAAAATTTGGTTCTAACAAATCAATCGCCCTTTGCCAAATTGGCA
Organism: Leptolyngbyaceae cyanobacterium; assembly: GCA_051439365.1. GTDB lineage: Bacteria > Cyanobacteriota > Cyanobacteriia > CAKZMO01 > CAKZMO01 > JAAHGY01. The sequence continues at coordinate 24,262 of JBFRWC010000203.1, read as the reverse complement.
CAGATGTATAATTTCTCTCTTCTATTTCTTGATTTGTGTCCTGAAATGGAGTGGTGGTGGGGAAAGGTGATAGTACTTGCATGATGACTAAATCCTCAGTGACGTTGACGCTTGATAAATCATTCGCTAGATGATGCCTAACGGTAGCGAGATCTACTTTAGATACTAAGGACAAAAATGAGTCAAACCAATGATAATTGTGCGCGGTTCTCTAACATTCATACATTACTATTTATTTCAATTATCCTTATATCGAGAGTTGGAATGTGTAGTCTCTGTGTTTTTGCGGAGGAGGAGATCGTTAGAGAAGGCTGATTGGCAAAAGTTGTCTCAGGGAAAACTTCACAAACGATTGCTTCATAACGTTTTGTCAGGGCTTGACCTCCAGGATGAAATATTTGTGCATCTTAGAAATAGGTGGGAGTAAAGCCAAACCCATTGCTGTCGCACCCTGGGAACCTGCCCAGTTTATTGCCATGACTCAATCTCTCTTCAATGATGCCAGCCAACGTCTGGACAAAGCCTTACGTTATGTGGATTTGTCCCCGGATGCCATCGAACGGCTGAAAGCACCCAAAGCTAGCTTAAGCGTATCCATTCCCGTGCGGATGGATGATGGTAGCCTCCAGGTTTTTCCAGGGTATCGGGTGCGCTATGACGATACCCGTGGTCCCGCCAAAGGTGGGGTCCGGTTTCATCCCAGTGTGTCTTTAGATGAGGTCCAATCTCTGGCCTTCTGGATGACGTTCAAGTGTGCCGCCCTGAACTTACCCTTTGGCGGGGGCAAGGGCGGGATTACCGTAAATGCCAAGGCCATGTCCAGTGGGGAACTAGAGCGGTTGAGTCGGGGCTATGTGAACGCGATCGCCGACTTTATTGGCCCCAATGTGGATATTTTGGCTCCAGATATGTACACCAACTCTACGGTGATGGGCTGGATGATGGAGCAGTACAGCATCATCCGCCGGGAAGCCAGTCCGGCAGTGGTCACAGGCAAACCTTTGGTGATGGGCGGGAGCCTCGGTCGGGAAACCGCCACCGCGATGGGAGCCTTCTTTGTGATGCAGCATGTGCTGAAAAATCAGGGACGGGTCCCGGAACAGACCACCGTGGCCATCCAGGGATTTGGTAATGCGGGGGCGATTTTGGCGGAACTGCTGTTTAATGCAGGCTACAAGGTAGTGGCCGTGAGTGATTCCAAGGGCGGAGTTTATGGACCAGAGGGCTTGGACATTCCCAGCGTCCGTCAGATCAAGGAATCTAGCCGTAAGTTGAAAGCGGTGTATTGCCACGGTAGCGTCTGTGAGGGGGTTCAGCACGACAATCTCACCAATGAAGAGTTGCTGGGGTTGGATGTGGATGTGTTGGTTCCTGCGGCCTTGGAAAATCAAATTACCGCCGCCAATGTGGATCAGATTAAGGCATCCTACGTGTTTGAAGTGGCCAATGGTCCCACCACCCCAGAGGCGGATATGGTGCTGGACCGCAAGGGAATTCAACTCTTTCCCGATATTTTAGTCAATGCGGGTGGGGTGACGGTGAGCTACTTTGAATGGGTCCAGAATCGCAGTGGACTGTACTGGACGTTGCAGGAAGTGAACCATCGGTTACGGGAGAAGATGGTGGACGAGACGAATCTGGTGTTGGCGATCGCCCAAGAACACCGCACCTCCTACCGCACCGCCGCTTACATCCATGCCCTCACCCGTCTCGGGGAAGCCTTCGCCACTAAAAGCGCAAGCTACTGGCATAAGTAGTTCCAATGACTGTAATCATGAGGAGTGGCGCTAGGATTAAGCGTGGCAGTGAGGCATATGACACACCCTGCTACCACGCTTATTCGCACGCCGCACTGTCATTGCATTTCTTAATGAAAGCTTTTTTTTTGTGCTGCATCGTGTGCAAAATGACAAAAGCAGTTGTTTAGGTTAGAGACATGGCTAACTCCAAAGCTTTGTTAGCACGAGAACATAAGCCAATGGGCTGTACCGTTACTCTAGATTCTATGAGTGATGATTATATTAGGCATTTGATAAAACTCGCTCAAGATAAAAACCTGATTGCCTTAATGGGTTGGGATACTAGCTTTTCTACTGATGATTTGGATGAATTTATTCAGGCTGTTTCAGAATATTCCTTGCCATTTAGCCAACCCAGCCAGCCCATTTTTATGGGAATTTTCTTAAATCACACCGAACTGCCAATAGGATATGCGGTTTTGAAGGGAATGAATACGGATTTGCAGTCATGTGAAGTGGGTGTAGCTGTGTTAGATCGAGAATATAGAAATAAGGGAGTTGGACGTTTAGCACTAGACTGTATTGTTCAATATGCATTTAATGAATTAAATATCCAGATGATTGGCGCTGCTATTCTGTTGTCCAATCATCTATCTGTAAATATGTGCAAACGGGTGGGATTTAAGGTTAGGGAAACAATGTATCAGTCATGGCCGATGCCAGATGGGACACTTGCTGATATGGTCTGGATGGAATTGACCCAAAACAAATTTGACCCAAAACAAATAGTTGTGTAATTTTATTCTTGATCCATAGTAAAAAATAAAATTCGATGATTAAGGTAGAGAAAATCCCAGGCAAGGGTCGCTGTATTGTTGCGACACAGAGTATTCCTTTGGGTACTTTAATTGAACATGCACCTGTGAGTGCTTTTTCAAGTACCCAGCATCTTATATCCAATAATTTTGAAGTTTTTCAGTATTTTTTTGTGCAGCCACAAGAATATAATCAGGAGCAAAGTAGCTGCGATGGGTATTTAGTTTTTGGTTTATCTTCTCTATGTAGTCATCATGATCATCCTAATGCTGGCATAGAATGGATTGAAGATGAAGTAGGTTGGTGGGCCAATTTAATCGCCAAAAAAGAGATTAAGCCTGGTGAAGAGGTAACTCTCTTCTATACAAATATTGCCGAATATACCAATATAGACGAGTTTATCTGATGACTTAAATATTATCGACATTTTCGCTACTCTGATTCCTTGGTTGGGCTATCCCGACTTGTCCCTCAAGGCCCGAGCGATCCCAACCACTACTGACCTTCATCATGAGTTTAAACGCTACTGCCCAAGACGAGCAATCCCAACATGGTGGCGCTGTTCCATAAACTATGAACCATCATCGGCGCTAACAAGTTGTTGGTGCGGCTGTAGATAAATCCTAGGACCATGCCTAAGACGGTGAGGGGTAGGATTTCGGAGACGCTGAGGTGAGCGGTGGCGAACAGGAGACTGCTAAGGGCGATCGCGCCCCAGGTCGAAACATAGCGCGTCAGTGACGGCAACAAAAATCCTCGAAAGAGCAATTCCTCAAAGAGGGGGGCAGCGATCGCGGCGGTAAAAAAGAACACCCCTAGAGCTAGGCCATCGCCTTCTTCTAACACTGTTTGCAAGAGGGGGTTACTGCCGCCCCGCCCTTGCCAGATCACTTGGTTAAGGATGGACACGCCAATCACTAAGGGCACTGCTACCAGGTAGCCGCCCAAGCCCCATAACCACCAAAATTCTTGGAATTTGATCCGGAACCAGCCTTTGGCCAGTGGCGCATACTCTTTGATGGAGACGTACAACACGGCGATCGCTCCCGCCGACATCAGCAAGTAGACCAACAGAGTAGAGAGGGCGGTAAAACGGCCTGCGACTAATCCTAGGTTTGAGCCTAACAGGGCCAGTTGAGGTCTGAACAATTGGAAGCTGATAGGAATCACCAGTTGACCGACGAAGAAGAAACCGACGATGATCACCTGCCAGGTAATTTCCCAGTCCCAAGGAATGTCCCAGGTTTTAGCTTGGGGTTCGGCCAAAATCGCTTGGTCGCGGCTGACGAAGCGCTGAACAATGGCAAAAATCAGTAAGCCACCGCCAATCAGACAACCGAAGACGGGACCAATGCCAATGAGAGCGAGTTTGGTGGCGACTTGCTGGGCCGTGGTTTGTTGAGATTGTTGGAGGGTGGTGAGGGCGGTGGTATTGCCTTGGAGTTCGTAGAGGCGGGAGAGGGCGCGATCGCGGAACCAGCCTGTCAATTGGGCGGTAATTTGCGTTTCGGTGTTGGGCGCGATCGCCACGGGATCAGCCCATAACCCTTGCAAAACCCCTGCTGCCGTTTTGATCTGGTCGTCTTGGCTGAGCGGGTTTAAATCCTCCCAGGTTCGCTGAGCAGCAACCACGTTGCCCTGCACGGCTTGGAGGAGACCAATTTGTAGATCAAGTTGATTCAGTAGAGTTTGCTCGGTTTGAAGATTGCCTTGGGCCTGATTTAACTGGGTCTGTAACGTCTGGAGTTGCCGGAGACCATTGGCAGTGGCTAAGGCATCATCGGCGATCGCCCCCATACTAGTTTGCAATTGGGCAATCTGGGTTTGCAGCCGTTCTAGATTTTTCTCAGCGGTTTGACGGTTCTCCTGATACGCCTTCAAACCGTTGTCAATCGGGGACTGACCGATCAGGATGGACTGAACGGGCACCAGTTGGTCATCCCCGGTGGTCAGAGCCAACTCACTGGCTTGCAGCATCATGTCGGTTTGGTATAGCTCTAGGCGATCGCTAATCTGTTGTTGCTCCAAACTCCCCACTAGGGCTGGCCCAGCGGACACCAACAGCACTAGCGCGGTCAAAATCGATAAGATAATCTGTCTACCAGTCATTCCAGCTTTTTTCCTCTTGCCCTGCAACGCATTATCGCACTCGGTTCGTAATCACGATAGAATTGCACGGGGAATTTCAAGTTTTAGATTGTGAGTTAAATCCCCGGCTTCTTCAAGAAGCCAGGGATCTGAACAGAGCTTATTGCCCAGCATTGATTTGGAATAGGGACAACGAAACTATGAGCACTCGCGTCATTTTGGTCCGGCATGGAGAAAGCACCTACAACGTGGACAAACGGGTCCAAGGGCTGTGTGATGAGTCTATCCTAACGGAAGTGGGCCGGATTGGGGCACGACAGGTGGGGGCGGCACTGGCAGGGATTGCCTTTGATGCCATCTATAGCAGTCCGCTCAAACGGGCCAAGGGGACGGCGGAGTTAATTGTGGAAACGTTGTCGGACAGCGCTACTCCTCTGCCGGAGATCCAACTGAAGGATACGCTGCGAGAGGTGAACCTGTATCCGTGGGAGGGCATGACTTTTGAGGCGATCGCCACCGAATACCCTGAGTCCTACACTTGCTGGAAGCAGCGCCCCCACGAATTACAGTTGACCAAACCTACCGACGATGGTGATGTGCAGTACTTCCCGATTGTGGAACTGTATGACCAAGCCCGTCAGTTTTGGCAAGAGATCCTACCCCACCACAAAAACCAGACGATTTTGGTGACAGGCCACAGCGCTATCAACCGCGCCCTGTTGCAAACGGCTCTGGGTCTGGAACCCAAAGACTTAATGCTCTTCCATTTGGCCAATTGCAGCATTAGCGTCCTCAATATTGGCGATCAGCTGGTCCAAGATGTGCAGCTAGAAGCCCTTAACCTCACCGCTCACCTGGGTGATCCCATTCCCAAGGAACGACCCAAGCATCGGGGACCACGGATTTTGCTAGTGCGACATGGGGAGACGGATTGGAACCGAGATGGGCGATTCCAGGGCCAAATTGACGTACCCCTCAACGAAAATGGGCGGAGGCAAGCCCAACAATGCGCCGATTTTCTCGCCCCCGTCCGCATCGATTTGGCCATGACCAGTTCCTTATCCCGGCCTAAGGAAACAGGGGAAATTATCCTAAAGCAACACCCCGGTGTCTCGTTGCAAACCACCAAGCAACTGTGGGAAATCAGCCACGGTTCCTGGGAAGGCAAGCTCAAAGCTGAGATTCAAGCAGAATACGGCGAAACCTTGGCCCAGTGGGAAACTCAACCCCATACGGTACAAATGCCGGAGGGGGAAAATTTGGATGATGTCTGGCAACGGGCCAAGGCGGGTTGGCTAGAAGTGTTGGCAGCAGCCACGACCGATGAGGAGGGCAATCCCCGCACGGAGCCTGTGGTGATGTTGGTGACAGCCCACGATGCCATTAATAAAGCGCTGTTGTGTCAGTTGGTGGGTTGGGGGCCAGAGAAATTCTGGCAGTTTAAGCAGGGCAACGGCGCGGTCAGCGTGATTGATTATGTCAATGGTATCGACGGCGAACCGCTGCTGCAAGCGATGAATATCACCACTTTCTTTGGGGGAGTTCTAGATAAAACGGCAGAAGGCGCGCTCTAATTTCATCGCTCTCAATCCCATGACAACTACATCAGACACATCTGCGATATCAGACACATCTGCGATCGCCCCTCCCTGGCAACTGCCCGCCCCTCCCACCCTGTTCCAAAATATCCGCATCCTCGATCCGGTGGCCATGACCGATCAGACGGGAGCGGTATTGCTAGTGGGGGGAACCCTCCATCGGCTCAACCAGGCCCAATTGGGGGCACAAGGGACTATGAACGCGATCGCCCTACCGGATGCGATCGCCCAATCCCTTTCTAACCAAAGCTTCCAGACTGATGATATCGAAACGGTGGATGCCTCCGGTTGGATTGCAGCCCCCGGATTAGTGGATTTGTATAGCCATTCTGGGGAACCGGGGTTTGAATCGCGGGAAACGGCGGCGACCTTGGCTCAGTCGGCTCTGGCGGGGGGATTTACCCGGCTGGCCATTTTGCCCGATACCCAACCCGTGCTGGACCATCCGGGAGCCATCGCTCGTCTCCATCACACCTTCACTGGGTTAGCGATGACTCCATCAGTCTATTTTTGGGGCGCATTGACCCAAGGGGTAGCGGGAACTCAAATGACCGAGTTGGCGGAATTAGCAGAATTAGCAGCAGGGGGCGATCGCTTCCCCTTAGCAGGCTTTGCCGACGGGAGGGCGATCGACAATCCAGTGCTACTGCATCGCTTACTGGACTACGGACGGACGCTCAATCAACCCATTGCTCTCTATCCCCAGTCTCCTGCTCTAGCGGATGGGGGCGTGGCGCGGGAGGGACGGGTGGCCACCCAGTTGGGGTTATTGCAACAGATGGCGATCGCCGAAACCACGGCCCTATCCGGCATCCTCGATTGCGTCGCCGCTACCCAAACTCCCGTGCATATTATGCGCGTCTCCACCGCTGGCAGCGTAGAGTTAATTCAAGCGGCCAAAGACAGAGGCTTGCCCATCACCGCCAGCACCACCTGGATGCATCTACTCTTCAGCACCGATGCCCTTAGCAGCTACGATCCCAATCTGCGAATTGAGCCACCCTTGGGGAATCCTGAAGATCAATCGGCATTACTGGCAGGATTGAAGTCGGGGGTGTTGGATGCGATCGCCATCGACCACATCCCTTACACCTACGAAGAAAAAACCGTCCCCTTTGCCCTTGCTCCCCCTGGTGTCATTGGGTTGCAATCCGCCCTACCACTGCTCTGGCAAGCGTTGGTGGAAACTGGGCATTTGAACGCCCTACAACTTTGGCGGCTGTTGAGCCTTAATCCGGCTCAATGTTTAGGTCAATCATCCCCGACCTTATCCTCAGAATTTGTCATCTTTGATCCGGCCCAAGAGTGGACCGTGACTCCTGAGACTTTGTGGTCGCGATCGCACAATTTTCCTGGTTTACGCCAAACCCTGCGTGGCCAAGTTCTATATACTCACGCGGCCACTTCCTGAGGTATTTTCCTAACGCATTTTACAGTTCTCAATGATTGGCTTCATCTCCCCTTCATGTAGACCGTAAAAATACTGAAGTGATAGCAAAGGTAGTAGGCACCCCTTTAGGAATGAGGTACGATGCGGCACATCAGGTTTCGTCCTGAATTTGATGGTGCATTGGAGCAAAGCAATGGTGTCAAGTCTTGATAAACCCGATCATTTACTGATCATTGAAGATGATGGGAATCGCCGAGAAGTCCACCTAGACGCACCCGTCTCGCGACCCCAAGTGTGATATCAGGGTGATCTCGCGCTTTGTTTCCCGTCGCCATGCCACCTTAGTCAAACTCTCTAGGGAGGAGGGAGAAGGCTATTTCTAGTTTGATGTTGGGCGGCGGATTGTGCCTGTCAACGACTTTGATATCACCCTCATTTCTCCCAGTATCATGACTGATGATACAGATGACCCCTCGCTCTGAATTCTGATGGTGCAGTAGAGCAAAGAAATGGGATTTCTAAAGATATCTCTCATTTGCTGATAAGCCTTAGCTATCGCAGCCGCACCCTTTATGACCGCAACCAGAACCGTGTTGGTGGCCATCAGCGCAAGCGTCGCTGCAATAGTTTTTGCCGTCTTTTTGGACCGCAGATGCAAGGTCAATAATGCAAATACAGGAAGGACAAGCACATTTCATTTGAGTAACAGCAGCCATTGAAAGGACTCCTACATTCGATATAGTGAACTAAAAGATTGAACAATTGTTCATGCAACGCATTCTAACACTTGAACAACTGTTCAGATGTGCCTTTCACCACACTTAACTTTTCTTGAATCTTTTTCTTGAATCTTTTGGATGTATCATTGTTTGTATGAACCCTGATGACCCCAACCATCCTCCACTTTCTGAGCTATCGGATACTCAGGCTTGCTCCCATGGGGAGACAGGTTTGCCCGGTCAGCAAATCTTGAGTCTGGAAAAGGCCCAGAGGATGGCAGAATTTTTTGGCGTACTCAGTGATCCAAATCGTTGGCGCATTCTGTCAGTTCTGGCGTTGCAATCGATGCGGGTCCGCGATCTAGCTGAAGCGGTGGGGATGACGGAATCTGCAGTCTCCCATCAACTCAGACTTTTACGCGCCATGCGACTCGTGCGTTATTTCAAGCAAGGCCGAAATGTCATTTACTGTCTTAAGGATCAACACATCTTTAATCTTTACCGCGAAGCCTCTGAGCACCTGGATGAACCAGAGGAGTTCGATAATACCTTGGTATAGTCTTCAGCTAGAACTAAGCTAGGGGATCTGCCACGCCAATCAAATGGCTATGAGCTTACGATGATCACGGATTCCGTTTGCTCATCTGCTGGCTGAGTAGCGTTTGTAGCTCCGTGACGGTCATATTGTCGCAGGTTGGGAGGATGGTGTGAGGTGGCATTTTGGCCAAGAGACTGATGATACTGCGGCGGGTCTTGGTGGCGCGATCGCCCTCCCTCGTCCGATCGTAAAGCGCCGCTAGTTCCAGATAGGCGGGAATGGCCATCGTGTCCAAATAGATCACTCGTTTCAGAAATCCTTTGGCTTCGTCCCAATCCCCCGTTTCCTCAGCGATACTGGCTAATAGGTAGCAGGGTTCTACGGCCAGGGGTTGAAGGGCGATCGCCTCTTGGCAAAGGTGACGCGCTCGCTCGTAGTGTCCGGTGTTGGCGTATTGTTTGGCCCGTTGCATCGTGCCCACGAACTGCTGTTTGGCGGTATCGGATACGGCTGAGCGCTGGGACTGAGGTACATATAACCGGGATTGGGGCTGAATCATGGGGGGAAGTGGCGGGGAATCCTTGGGGGGGAGTGGCGTGACATTCGCGTTGGGCGAGGGTTGCTTTGGAGCCGAGGCATTTGGGACTGAGGTATTTGGGACTGAGGCATTTGGGACTGAGGCATTTGGGACCGAGACATCTGGGGGCAAGTAACCGACTTGGCGTAGGGTGGGCACACCCGCAGGCAAGTGACGCGATCGCACAGGTTGCCTTGGCCTTGATGCATTTGGACCCGATGCATTTGGAATTGCAGCATTCGGGCCAGAGGCATCTGGAACGAAGGCATCTGGGACTAAGGTATCTGGGATTAAGGAACCGGCTTGGCGTAGGGTGGGCACACCTGCGGGTAAATGGCGCGATCGCACTGGGCGTTGATAGACGATAGATTCGGGGAAGCAGCGGACCTGTAAGCCGCTGAGGGGAATGCCTTGGAGTTCCGCATGGCCGGTGACGAGATAACCACCGGGTTTGAGGGCGCGGTAGAAGGTGGTGAGGGTCTGGGCGATCGCCTCCGGGGTGAAATAAATGAACACATTGCGGCACAAAATCAAATCAAAATGATCCCCCGCTGACACTAAATGGGCAATATCATCCTGAACTAAATTAAATTCCAGGAAATTCGTATGGCGCTTGAGATCGGGGTTAATTTGCCAATGCTTGCCCCGTTGAGGTTGAAAATAGCGCTGGCGCAGGATTTCCTGCGTTTGGCGAAACGACCACTCCCCATAGAGTCCTTGTCGCGCCTTCGCCAAGAAATCAACGTTGATGTCGGTACCAACCACCTCTGGGGTGATGGATTTTCCTTGCTGGCCTAAATCTTGGACCAGAATCGCCAGTGAGTAAGCTTCTTCTCCGGTGGCACAGCCTGCACTCCAAAGTCTCAAGGGCTGTGATCCTGAGGTCGCAGATGATAACTGAGTTTGCCGCTGATGTAATAAGTCGGGGATGATCTGATTTCTAAGTAAAGAAAGCTGTCGATGATCCCGGAAAAAGTAGCTTTCTCCCACCGTGAGCCGAGATAAGAGCACCTGCCACTCGGAGGCGGAGCGATCGCCAGTTCCAAGGCCATCGCCTAATCCTCCGGCCCCAGCCAGGGAGAGCTGCTGATAATAGGTCTCCACCGAGGGTAAGTTGAGTTGGTCCACCCGTTGCTGCACTATCTGGCGAAAGCTATCCACATCACGCCCGTGAATATTCAACCCCGTCCGGTGCGCAACCAAGGCAATGAGGCGATCGCAATTAGCATCAGAGATTAACATGCTATCAGAACTCCTTCATGCTCGCACGGTTCTTGGACTCGGCTAAAACAACCAAGTTGTGACAGACAAAACGTCCCACAATCTTACTGAATGCATCCTCGATCAAGCGGTAAGCTCTCCTTGATTCAAGATACGTCTTGATTACGTCTTGATAAAGAAACGTATAGACTAGGGGGATAGAATCACCAAAAATGTATGATGGGCGGGTGTAGCGTCGGGTCTAGTTTAATACTAGCTCACTCTTCTTTACTGACCACTGTTCCCTTTGTCGGCAAGCTATTGCGAAACCTTACAAATGCGTAACGTTTAGGCCACAGACAGTTAGGTCTATGATACCTTCTGGGCATTCTTCAAAAGTAGTTGCCAGACGCTAGGTTTCAGAAGAACAAATATTATGACTTGGGCGGTTGAAATGTCTAATTACTGGGCGATCGCGATCGGTATTAATCAATATCAGCAATTCCAACCTCTGCTCTATGCCCAATGGGATGCACAGGCATTGTGGAATTACTGGGTGAAGGAAGGGGGCATTCCCCAAACCCAATGTATGTTGTTGACTGATGGCATGGTGGCCGACTCTAGTCCCCCTCCCATTCCCACCAAGCAGGGCATCGAGCAAAATCTGAATCAGTTGGGCCACCACCGCATCGGCACCGATGATGTGGTCTGGTGTTTCTTCAGTGGCTATGGCCTCCATATCCAAGGCAGCGATTACCTGATTCCCCTCGATGGGGATCCCCAACAGGTGCCCCAAACTGGAATTGCTGCTGAGTCATTTTTTGCCCTGCTGAATGCCTTCCCCACCCGCCGCGTTGTGGTCTTACTCGACTTGAAACGTCCTCCTAATACTGACCCTGAGATGCGATTAGGGGATGACATTTTGCGCCACGCCCAGACCTTTAACATTGCCACCTTGTTGGCCAGTCAGCCTGACCAAGTTTCCAACGAAACCCTGACCCTGCGCCAAGGGCTGTTTACGTTTGCCGTGATTGAGGGACTACGGACCCAGGGCTGTTTCCAACTGGAGCAACTGACCCAATATGTGCAAACCCGTTTACCCAAGCTGAGCGAAGACCATTGGCGCGGTCGTCAAGATGTGGCGCTGGCCATTCCTCAGGAGCAAGCCCAACAGCAATTATTGCCAGCAGTGATGGTGGGCGCAACCAGTGGGGTGCGTTCCCCTCAAACGCCCCTGGGGCAAACGGTCCCCAATGCCAGCACTCAGTTCCCCTTCCAACCGGCCCCCTCCTCCCAGACGCCTTTCCAGGCCCACGGCGAGTCCGTACAGTTGCCCCCGCTAGACAAGAGTCGTCCGGATGCAGCCCCTACCCCATCATCCGCGACAGTGTCCAATGCAAATAGGACCGTCCCTCCAGGCACTCCCCCTGCTAAGACGATTAAGGACGAAACCCCAGAGTCCAGATCGTCTCAACCCTCGTCCTTCTGGTCAGGCTTGGTGCTGTTGATGTTGGGGATTCTCGCAGTAGTTGTCTTCCGTAATTTGCCAGCCCTCCAGGGAACGACCACCGCTACACCACCAGGGGTTGAAGGGGATGGGCAACCGTCTTTGCCCAATGACTCCGATGCTGTCGATCCTCAGGTTCCGATTGATATGACGCCTGTGGGCGATGCAGTATCCGCTCTAGAACGGGCCAAGGCAGCTCAGGCCGTAGGGATGTATGATGAGGCTCTCCGCTGGTTAGATCAGGTTCCCGCCAGTGCCCAGACCACCGAGTACGCCACCCTCCGAGCCGAGTTGGAGCAGTTTCGTAACCAAACCGGACAGCGGAATCAGGCCATTTTGAATGAGGCGATCGCGTCCCTCAATCAAGAACGCACTCCCGCTCCAGTGATCCAAGCATCCGATTTTGGTCGGGCAATGGCCCTCGCCAACCGAATCCAGCCCGGTCAACCTTTGTATGACGAGGCTCAAGGGTATGTACAGCGCTGGGGCCAGGTGATTTTAGACTTGGCCAAAGCCCGTGCCCAGTCTGGAGCCTATGGAGAGGCGATCGCTGCTGCATCAATGATTGAACCCAGTTTGCCCCTGCTCTATCAGCAAGCCCAAACGTTGATTAAAGAGTGGCAGCAATATCTCGACACCGATATTAGCAACCAAGACATTATCGATGGGGCCGAAGCCAGAATTCAATACGGGAATACCCTGTCCTACAGTCGGGCGATTCGTGAAGTAATGACCATCAGCCCAGGACAACCTCAATATGAGCAAGCCCGTCAATTATTGGATACTTGGAGCCGGGAAATTTTCGCGATGGCCAACACCAAAGCTAGCCAAGACAACTTGCTAGCCGCCATTGAAACTGCTGAAATGATCCCCCCCGAAGCCCCCGTCTCCTTAGAAGCTAGACAAGCCATTGGGGAATGGGGAGAGCAGTTGGCGAACCGTTAGCTCAACGCTTCGCCACAAGGCATTCGCTGGGAGGTCTGTGGATGATGTTGGGCAGTCGGGTCAAGCAAGTCTTGGCGATGTGACATTTATCGTGATCCTGTAGGAAAAGGATGATACGTCTTGAAAGGTGTCTCGGGGCATCGTTGAGCGATCGCCCGTCACAGAAACAGAGGAACTGCCCCTCATCACACTGGATACAATATACTAAATACGATGGGTTTTGTTCTCAACTTGGCCTGTCCGGGCGATCGCACGGTGAACTCGGAAAAACTTTTTTTACCATATGAGCATTACTACATGTGCAAAGATCACGGGTTTAGAATATCACCAAATAGGCTAGTTGAAAGCTCAGAAATCTCTGGATCAGTTAATATCTTCTGCATTATTGGTTCATCAATACTCTTCCATCTATCCAAGGTTTTCATCTGCTTTGCTCCCATAAAGCTATACCAGTAATCGCCCAAGTTTTTATATGTCCTAAGTTGAAACAACTTCTTCCATTTACGTGGAATGTCTTGAAGCCTGAGCTTTTTATTAAACCTTGTTCCATCAAATGAACTACCTCCCCCTGTAGAAGAGACCTCTCCCAATGATGAATCATTAAAATTTCCCCCTAATTGCTGAGAGAGCTGTTGACGATAGTCTTTATCTGAAAACCATTGGTTATATTTAATCACGATTTTATTGGCATCCTGATTTTTCTCAAAGTCAGTTGCCTTGCGCAGCGTATCCTTAGAAAAGTCAATAATCAAATTGATATCCTTAACCCCTGTTAACTTGTCTATCTGTTTTAATCTGCTAGCAATCAGATTATAGGGATCACGAACCACAAGAATATCTATGAAATGTTGACTATCCCCTAAATATGTTGTCCGGTTATCCTCAAATTCTTTGTGATAGAAGCTATCGATTATTCCAGTATTTTTCTTTACTTGGTATCTATCATCTTCGTAAGAATAGATTAGTAAATCCTTATCCATACTCTTTAAGTCTTGTGATAAAAACTCCCTTACTCTGCCATCAGGAAATTCCGCAAAGTTATATGTGAATACTTGGGTTGCATGGCAGAAGGGATCATACGCACCATGACGCACGTTGTTGAGGAAACATGTCTTGGCCCCCTGATACTGACCTCTGATCCAATTGATAATCGCATGGTTCCCACTTCTTTGTAAGCCGCAGACTCTGATTTCAAGTTTATTTCTTCCCATGGCCATTAACTCTATAACGTCATCAAGCAGATTTAAGTTTGCTACATGGTTATGTACGCAAGGTTACTATTTTTGAATTTCAAGGATAGGATGCCTAAACTCCCCGATCTGATACACAATAAGCTCATCGCTATTTAAGTTGCATGGCTGAACCCCGCCAGCGGCGGGCTCAGCCACCAAGATACACAAACTAAAATAGTTTTAGCTTATAAGCTCATATCTTGCACCAATACATGTGGCCTTATTCCTTTTGATAATGCATATGAACTCATATTTCGTGCGGGGTCAGTTGAATATCCAGGCCCATCGCGTGCAAGAGTGGTCGCGTTCGTTCAATCTCTGCCCAGAGGGAACACGCCACCACGTCAGCAAAGAACAGGTTTAACGCTAAGCGGGCTACGGCCCCCCAATCAGGTTGCTCAGAGGAGCCAGTGGTGAGATAGGTCCAATGGGTCAGCACAAAACTGATGAAGCAGAGGAGCAACCATCGAGACACCCCCTTGGGGGTTTGTTGGCCAAAACACGCCAAGCCAAAGCGATGATGTTCTGTTGTAAGACTGATCACGCCTTTTTCTCATGAATTGACCACCCAGAGAATAGTTTACATGCTCTGATGCCAGTAGTAGTCTTCATGTTCTAGTGCAAGATGTGAGTCTTTGCGCCTGAAGACACCAATCGGATTCTCAAGAAACTGGAGTCTCATTACACGCCCACACATGGCAGTTGGCTCAATCAAGTGGCAATTGAGTTTTCGGTGTTGTCTCGGCAGTGTCTCAATTGGCGCATTCCCACTCAAGCCACCTTGGAAGCACAAATTCCGGCGTGGCAGGAGAAGCACAACGCGAAAAAGGCCACGGTCAATGGTCAAGTACTAGCCTAGCCAGACCCAGATGGTCGCATTCACACCCCACACTCCACACCATCACCAATCAAACACCAACGCAATTACCCATGAAACCACCAACGGTTGTATGGCGCGACCAGCGTAGGACTACGGATATTCTGTAATCACGGTCGAGGAAGACCACAACAGCGGTTGACGGCGATGCTCCCAAAGAAATTGGTATTAGCCCCCGAAACCCCTTGTGTCAGCGCCAGTCGCCACTCGACCCACATCACATACAACCTTGTAACAACGATTCACCGATTCACATCACAGGAGAACACCATGCCTACTTATTACGGTACATCTGGCAGCGATACAATGACCGTCGCTACTGGTAAGGCTAGCCAGTACAATGACTTGATTTATGGATTTGCAGGCAATGACTATATTAATGGGAGCAATGGCAACGACACGATCTATGGTGGTGATGGCAACGACTATATAGATGGGGGTTACGGCTTTGATTACATTCATGGAGGTAGCGGCATTGATACTACCACCTACGGTTTTTACTCTGGTGGAATAGTTGCCAATTTGAACACAGGCAAGGTCAGTTTTCCGGGTAACTCGACCCTTACAGATACCTTAGTCTCCATCGAAAATCTTTATGGTAGTAAGGGAAATGACACCATCTATGGCAATGGCTTAGGGAATGTGCTTTCAGGGGACAATGGCAATGACTATATCTATGGCTATGGTGGTAATGACATCATCTATGGGGGGAATGGCAACGACTACCTCAACGGTGGCCTCGGTGCGGACAACATGTACGGTGGGCTGAATAACGATCGCTATGTAGTGGATAACACAGGCGACAAAGTTATCGAATACAGTAACCAGGGCATCGATACGGTCTACTCTTATATTTCTAGCTACACGCTGACCAGTAACGTTGAAAACCTCTCCTTGTATGGCAGTGCGATCACGGGTGCTGGCAATGGCCTTGCGAACATCATTTACGGCAACGGCAACAACAACTACTTGTATGGCTATGCAGGGAATGACACGATCTACGGTTATGGGGGCAACGACTACATCAATGGTGGCACCGGTGCAGACAAGATGTACGGTGGGACCGGGAACGATCGCTATATCGTCGATAACACAGGCGACAAAGTCACCGAATACAGTAACCAGGGCATCGATTCGGTTTACTCCTATATCTCCAGCTACACGCTGACCGGCCACGTTGAAAACCTCTACTTGTATGGCAGTGCGATCACGGGTGCTGGCAATGGCCTTGCAAACACCATTTACGGCAACAGTCAGGCCAACTACTTGTATGGCTATGCAGGCAATGACACGATCTACGGCTATGGCGGCAACGACTACATCAATGGTGGTGCTGGCGATGACCTTTTGTCGGGTGGTACTGGTAACGATTATGTCTACAGTGGCCATGGGAAAGACACGATTAGGGGCTATGGTGGTACTACCAATGAAGTGGATACTCTGGTCGGTTACAACGATGGTCAGCCAACGGTCGGCGATGCCACAGATAAGGATTTGTTTATCCTAGGAGACACTACGAAAGCCTTCTACGATGGCGATGGTGCCTCTGGATATGCACGAATCAATAACTTTGATTGGCGCGATAATGATGAAATTCAGGTGTATGGTGCTGCCTCTGATTACACCTTGAGTTACAACTCTAGTACGGGTGACACTTCCATCTTGTTGGATGGAGATCTTCTGGCTGTAGTGACCGATGTCTATCTGATTTCCAGCGACCTCGTTTCGGCATAGTCCACGTAATCGATCGGATAATTGTGAATTTCGATCAGCTCTGAGCTTGAGTTTGAGTTTCGTCTATTGATAATGGTCACCGATGCCGTAGGCTCAGAGTCTACGGCATTTTTCTGTGGTCGGTTTGGTGGGTGCTTTTTGAGGGGATTGCTTGGGGCAAGCTTCGGGGTTATCTCACTATGGAGGCGATCGCTCCTTGTAATGCTCCTTGTAACTCCTTCAGTTTCTTCAAGGCACGACCCTCAGCCAGCAGGGTGTCTGCCAATTCTAGCCCTGCTTTCATATCCTCACAATAGCCGCCTTGCCAGAGGTAAAACCCACTACTCCACAACGTCGAAGCTCGGAGTTGGGCTGTTGATTCCGATCTACAATCTCCGGCTAACACCGCATCGAGTTGGAGCAGGTATTGAGCCTCATCCTCCAAGACCACGTCACTGTGATTGTAGCCATAGTCTTTAGGGCGGAGAAAAAACCGATCCACGGCTGGGGCACCGCCCTCATCCGGTTTTCCTGGTCCCATGCCCATGATGCAAGTGCGATCGCGAGGCAAATCACAACTTCCCTCCATCCCTTTGACCATGATAAAGCGATGGGTTTGGTGCTGGGTTAGCGCATACTGGGCCATTTGTTCCGTGGGGGGGTGGACAAAGCCTGCGGCAATCAATGCCTCACCTGCATAGGGGCACCAAATGAGCTCAATGGTGGCTAAGGGGGGACGTTTGCCAATTTGTTCCCGGTAGGGCATCAGACCTTGAGCCAAGGGAAACAGGGTGGGAGTGTAAATAAAGGCAATGTGAGTCTGTTCCAAGACTTGCTGTACTTGATCTAGAGTCAGGGTTGACCAATCACAGCCCCAGTGTTGCCAAATTTGGGCAAAGGGAATCCCATACTTGGTCGGGGCGCGATCGCCCCCGTGGGAAATCACCGGACACCCTGCCGCCGCCAAAATCAAGGTGGTCAGGGGCCGAATCGGGGCGGTGCGCGATCGCCCATCATAGGGGGAGTTCAGCACCAACGGAATCCGACCGGATGGGAGGGGCTTCAGCCTTGGTCCCAGATCATTGTAGGTATCCAAAAAACCAGCCACTTCTTCCCCCGTTGGGCGCTTAATCCGATGGGCAATCATAAACGCGCCGATTTGAGCCGGAGTGGCGGCCTGGGTCAACATCAAATGAGCGGCCCTCGCTGCCGCCTCACGGGTCAGTGCTTTGCTGGTATGGGTGCCACTGCCCACTTTACGGAGCAAGTCTCGAAACTCATCACTCATATGGTTCAATTCCCTTCTCTAAGCATCCATGATTACCCTAGGGCGATCGCTGGATGTTCGTTGGATGTTCTTTAACTTAGTGTCTTTTTCGTGTCTTAGGGTAGTTTAATGTCTTTAGGAAGGAGATGGGGAAAAGAATGATGCAATTTGGGTCATTTGAGCAATTCAGGTGATTTGAGGGTTTGGGTGATTTGAGTGACTTGAGCGATCGCCTACTGGAGTACCCAGGGGTTGGCCTGTTGATCCGCCATCGGCAGGCTAACTTTTACGGTTGTCCCCTTTTGATACACACTAGAAATGAGAAATTTGCCGCCATACAAGGCCACCACCCGTTGCGCAATTCGTAGCCCTAATCCGAACCCTGATTGCCCGTGGACATGGCGTTCAAACTGGATAAAGGCTCCGATTCTGGCCACTTGATCTTGGGTCATGCCCCGCCCTTCATCCCGCACTTCAAGCTGAAACGTTTGATGCACTAGCCGCCCTGATAAAGTGACGGTGGTATGGGCATCGGAAAAGTTGAAGGCATTATCCAGCAGCTCATCCAGCAACCATTCCAAATGTTTGGAGGTGATGCCAATTCTCAGGTTCTCGATGTCAATCACCAAGTCCTCCGAGCGTCCGGCGGTTTCTGCTCTGGCTTGGGCGATCGCCGGAATAAACGAGGTAATGGTGCAGGGGTGGGTCGGTTCGGCTGTAGTCGTTTGTTGCTTGTTGGTTTCCAGTTCTAGATACAAATAGGTGAGAAATCGCTGGGTGAGTGTTTCCAGGCGACGAGCAGATTGGCTACCAATGTTGATAATTTCCTGCATTTCCTTTTTATCGAGTTCGTCGAAGTGATCTGATAGCAGGAGCAAACTAGAGAGAATGCCATTGAGAGGCGTATTAAGTTCGTGGGAAAAACTAGAGGCCAAATTTCCTCGGAGTTCCGCTAAACTCCCTTCCAGCAACTCAACGGTGCTGCGGTGCAACTTAGCAGAGGTTTGCAACTGGTCATACTGTTGTTTAATCCGAGTCATGGACTGGACCCGCGCCCGTAATTCAGTGGCACTGATCGGCTTGCTAATAAAATCATCGGCTCCGGCCCGGAGACAACGGGCCAAGTCTTCTTTTGAGGTTAACGCTGTGACCATGATAATGGGGACCGCTTGCCATTCCGGCATGGACTTGATGTGGCGACATACTGCAATTCCGTCCATTTCTGGCATCATCACATCGAGCAAAATGACATCGGGATTAAAAAACTGGCCGAGGGAGTCAATGGCATCTCGACCATTGGGGGCATAGTCCAAATCATAGCCCTGTCCCATTAACATGCCTTCGATGGTATCAAAGTTGTTGGGTTCATCATCGACGACCAGAATTGAAATACCGCTATTCATAGTTGCCTGTGCTGTTACAAGTGAGTCAATTACAAGTGGATTATTAAGCTAAAACAGTTTTAGTTTGCGTATTTTGGTGTCTAAACCCCGCCAGCGGAGGGGTTTGGACACGCAAATTAAAGGGCTATTGCTGCTGTCCGCATACAAGCTGTCCGCACGCAATTCGTTTGACCGCTCTCATTAAGAATGCCCGGTTTTGGGATAGCGGTAGCGATCGCCTCGTGATTGATCAAAAACCTTAATGAAAGAGGGTAATGTAAAGAGGGCAATGAAAGAGAGTTAGGACACAACTTTCTGGGGGGAGAGGATTTGCTGAATGGTGGTGGCCAACTGTCTGAGTTTGACGGGCTTGCTCAAATAGGCCGTTGCCCCGGCAGCCAGACATTTATCCTGATCTCCTTCCATTGCTAGAGCAGTCAGGGCAATGATCGGGACATCCGTGTGGAGCTGGGTGCGAATGTGTTTGATCGCTGCCAAGCCATCGACGTGTGGCATCTGGATATCCATGAGAATGAGGTCAGGGTGATGGGTTTGGGTTTGGGCGATCGCCTCCTCCCCATCGTGGGCCACCATCACCTCATACCCTTTGGTCGTCAAATAGCCAGAGATGGTTTTAATATTGGCCAGATTATCCTCCACTAACAAAATTCGATGGGATGAACTATCCAGTGAGAGTGGGGAGTGGGTTGATCCTGGATTAGACGGGGAGACAGCCACTGTGGGCCGGGACGGAGCATCTTGGTAGGGTAAGGCAAACCAAAACTGACTTCCCTGGTTTTCTTGACTGCTGAGGCCCACCCGACCCCCATGTAATTCCACAATCCGTTTCACCAACGATAGCCCCAGCCCAGTGCCTGTGTATTTGCGATTGAGGGAGCTGTCCACTTGCACAAACGGCTGAAATAATTTGGGAATATCCTGGGACCGAATCCCAATGCCCGTGTCAATCACCGTGAATTTAACCCAGGCTGGAACCGTATCACTCGGTTCGGAGTGATACGGACAGCAAGAGGAGGGCGTGGTGTCGGTCAGATGCAGAGTTGTTTCCAAAGTGACGTGGAGCGCCACCGAACCCTGTTCGGGGGTAAATTTGACTGCGTTGGTCAGTAAGTTGATCAATGCCTGACGAATGCGGATCTCATCCAGATTTAAATCAGGCAACTGGGGCGCTAGCTTTACCTGGGGCTGAATTCGCTTTTTGTGGGCCTGTTGTTTGATAAAGATTAGGCTGGATTGGCACAACTCCTCGAGGTTGGTCAGGCGGCAGTCCAAGTCGATTTGGCCTGATTCCACCTTGGCCAAATCAAGAATGTCATTGATTAGGCTAAGCAGGTGGGTGCCGCTTTGAAACACCGTTTCGAGGGCTTCTTGCTGACGAGAGTTGACGGGGCCGTAGGCTTCTTCCTGCAAAATCTCCGTCATTCCTAGAATCGCATTCAGGGGGGTGCGAAGTTCGTGGCTCATATTGGCCAGAAATTCATCTTTGAGTTGGGTGGCACGGGCCAGTTCTTGATTTTTTCGCTGAAGTTGGCTTTCATGGCGCTTCCGGGCAGTAATGTCTTCGACGATGCCTTCAATGGCGATAATGTGGCCGTGGTCATCCCGTGTAGGGTGCTGACACACATGCACGGTGCGCAGGTCGCCATCTGGGTGAGTGAATCGTAGCTCAAATTGTTGGGAGTCCAGTTCATGGTGTAAGAGTTCTTCCGCTTTAGCATGGCTCAGGTCTAAATCTTCAGGGAGCCAGTGAATGGCCTCTTGCCAAGTTTTGTTGAGTAAATCTTGTTTTTCCATGCCAAACACGGAGGTCACGCCAGCGCTGACATAGGTGAGCAGGTGGGTGGGTTGAATGTAGCTAAAGATGACAAATTTGCTGCCAATATCTTCCACGAGGCGATGGAATTTTTGTTGACTGGTCTGTAAGGCGATTTCGGCAATTTTGCGATCGCTCACATCCGCATTGATTCCAATCATTCGTTCCGCTTGGCCACAGTGATTCCGCTGCACAATGGCGTGGGCTTCAATCCAGCGGACCTGGCCATCAGGTTGCACAATCCGGAATAACGCATCAAACTCCCGTTCTCTCTCCAAAGCGGTTTGAATCGCTGCATCCACTGACTCACCGTCCTCTGGATGGAAGGATTGCTGCCATTCGCAATACGTCGTCGGGATTTGGGCACCATGGACCCCGTATAGTTCGCCCATCTGGTCATCCCACATCAGTCGATCGTTGGTGACATCCCAGTCCCAAATCCCTAGCTGGGCCGAGTGGGCGGCCAGTTGGAGCCGCTGGTTGAGGCTCCGCAGATCCGCATCCCGCTGTTCTAACTGAGCCGTACGGTTTTTCACCCGTGCTTCTAACTCGCTATTCAAATCTTGCAGCGCCCGTTGGGTTTGGTGCAGATCGGTGACATCTAGCACGGCCCCCTTGGACACTAAAGGGGTGCCATCGTCAGCATACAGGGTTTCACACTGCTCTTGGACATATTTCACCCGGCCATCCGGCATCAAGAAGCGATGGACAATGCGGTAGGGGGCGCGATCGCGCAAATGGATTTGGTATGCAGTGTTGACCATTTCCCGATCGTCAGGATGAACGCAGCTCAAAAATACGTCATAGGACGGAGTGACCGTGTACGGAACCAGTTCCAAAAGCCGAAACACCTCTGCGGACCAAAACAACGCTCCCGTTTGCAAATTGAATTCCCAACTGCCCAAATGGGCAATGCGCTGGGTTTCCTGCAACCGGGCTTCCATGAGTTGCAAATCTTGCTCGGCTTGTTTGCGATCGCTAATATCCGTAATTGTGCCCACATAGCCCAGCAGATTCCCTACCTCGTCATATTCTGCGGTAGATTGGCCGTAGACCCAAGTGATGTAACCGTTCGCGTGTTGAAACCGATATTCAAGCTGAAACGGTCGCTTTTCCTGGGCGGATTGATACCACTCAGCCCCAATGCTCTCCCGATCGTTCGGGTGCAACCCCTGTTGCCACCCTTGGCCAGCGGCCTCTTGTGGGGTTAGCCCTGAAATTTGGCACCAACGCTCGTTGACATAAACACAATTACCATTAACATCGGTGCGAAAAATGCCCACTGGAGCCAGACTCGCCAACGTGGCATACCGATGCTCACTGGTCCGTAATACCTCTTCGGCCAGGGCTTGGGTGACATCGTTTTTATGTCGTAGTTCCAACTGACTCATGATCAAGTGTCCCAACAATTCAAGCTGCTGCACTTGTGGGTCAGACAAGGCACGAGGGTGGTGATCCATCACACATAGGGTTCCCAAAACATATTGGTCTGGGGTGATCAGAGGGACTCCCGCATAAAATCGAATCTTGGGATGGGTTAAAACTAGGGGATTATCGGCAAAGCGGGAGTCTTTTTGGGTGTCGTAGACCCGTAAGGTCGAACTCTGAGCGACCACATGGCCACAGAAGGAAATCTGCCGTGGGGTTTCGGTGATCTCTAACCCGATTTTGGCTTTGAACCACTGCCGCTCTGCATCGACAAAGGAAATCAAGGCGATCGCAGTGTCACAAATTTGGGCCGCAATCTCCACGTAGTTATCATAATCTTGTTCCGGGGCCGTATCTAAAATCCGGTACCGTTGGAGAGCAGCTAGGCGATCCGGTTCATTGGTGGGCTTGTCCGGTCGTTTCATGGTGGGTTCCTTCAGAATGTGGGCATTCAATAATGAAGTCGGTAGAGGAAGCAGAGAGTTAGGGGGAGGCTAAATCGGTGTGGAAATGGGAAGGGAGATACACTATTTAGAACGGCGTTGCGCCATGAGGTTAGGGTAGGGGTTGAGGTCAGGACACTGGCTCCAAGGTTTGTTGGATCAACGTCGTCAACTGACGCATCCGGATGGGTTTGCTGAGATAGTGGGTGGCTCCAGCCTCGATGCAGCGTTCCCGATCGCCTTCCATCGCGAGGGCGGTGACGGCAATGATGGGAATTTGGGCGATCGCACCATCGGCCCGAATTTGCTGGATCGCTTCCAATCCGCTCATTCCTGGCATTTGCACATCCATCAAAATCAGATCCGGTTTGGCCGCTTGGGCTTGGGCGATCGCCTCCTCCCCACTATGGGCCACAACGACCTGATATCCCTTAACCTTCAAGTACCCCGCTGTGGTCCGCACATTGGCCTGATTATCTTCGGCCAGCAGAATACGGCAGGGGGCTAAGGTCGTGACCGTTGGTGATGCACTGGATGAGCTTGAGCCTGGTGATGCACTGTGGAGAGGATTGGAGGATTGGAGTGCCGAGACCGAGGAGTGGGTTCCATTTGATGGGGCCGACAGGGGGATGGACTGGAAAGTCAGATCCTGGCAGGGCAACGTAAACCAAAATTCGCTCCCCTTACCCACCTCGCTTTGGACCCCAACCGCTCCACCATGTAAATTCACCAATCGCTTGACAAGAGACAACCCCAATCCGGTCCCAGCATATTGGCGGTTGAGGGTGCTATCCACCTGCACAAATGGCTGAAATAATCGCTGAATATCCTCTGGACGAATGCCAATGCAATTATCGACTACGGCAAATCGTACCCCGGTGGGGGTGGGGACAAGCGCGGGGGCATTGTCCGTACAGGGAGTGGGAGTGGGGCCAATCGCGGGGGCATTGTCCGTACAGGGAGTGGGAG
>JBFRWC010000202.1:0-19587 GCA_051439365.1 Leptolyngbyaceae cyanobacterium | reverse complement strand
GTAGAGGCTTTTCTGCCATTGCTAGCAGAATCAAGGTTAAATTTCCCAAGATTCGATGACGCCTGGAGAAAGAGGGGCGATCGCCTTGCGCAGAGATCCCGGGGTTCTTCAGAAAGCTACTCTTCGGGGCGATGTTTTTTTGCAGAACCCCGGGATCTGGGACTCGTGGAGGGGTGATACTCCAGTCGGAGTGGCGTTGCGCGATCGCCCAACAGAGGCGAGGGTTCGATTCCCATATTCTCCGTTATTCTAATGATGTGGATAGTTCAACGTCTTCGTAAATTAGGGCGTTTGCTGAAAGCATGGCAACGCCAATCGCCCCTTCATAGTCCACGCTGGTCAGTTGAACCATCAAGTCGGCAGATGCAATTTCTGGCTCAGTATCCGTTTCTGGATCAAGACTATAAGGTGTGAGTTCCCACTTTCCTTGCTCGTTCAACCGGAATATTTCTATCATCATCTGCTCGGCACTCACCAGCACATATTCTGTCAAGCTAGGCAACCGTCGATATTGGCGGAACTTTTCACCCCGGTCAAAGCCCTCAGTCCTGGGGGATAAGACTTCTACAATCAGGCAGGGATGACGCACCATGTCTAAGGCCCGTTGATCCAGTTGATCACAACTGACCGCCACATCAGGGTAGAAAAACGGTCCTGCCTCAGAAATCGCAACTTTGGCATCTGCCATGCGGACTTTGCAGCCCGTTCCCCGCAGGTGATTTCGCAACAGGGTCACGAGGTTTACCGCAATATCGTTGTGGGGCAACGTGCCACCTGTCATAGCATAAGCTTCACCCTTCAGATATTCGTACTTGACGGGTTGTTGTGCTTCCCAGACCAAATACTCTTGGGGCAACATGGTGTGCTGGTTCCTGATGGCAATCATGATGGATTGGGCGTGATGGCACTGTACTTTCAGTGTAGACCTGATCTAAGAAAGGTGTTCATTCTTTATAATTGCGGTGTATTCAGCCTAGTTTCACCGAGGAAACGTAGAAGAAACCTAAAAGTATAGAAAATAGCGATCGCGCATTGGTGGAGGGAGAGGGCGATCGCTTTGTGCAGAGATCCCGGGGTTCTGCAGAAAATTATTTTTCAGAGCGATGGTTTGTTGTAGAACCCCGGGATCTGAAACCTTGAGAGGCGATCGCACATTAGCGAGAGAGGACCGATCGATTTACGCAGAGATCCCGGGGTTCTTCGGAAGGTTATTTTTCAGGAAGATGGTTTGTTGCAGAACCCCGGGATCTGAAACCTTGAGAGGCGATCGCGCATTGCTGGAGGAGAGGGGCGATCGCATTTCGCAAAGATTCCGGGGTTCTTCCGAAAGTTATTCTTCGAGGTGAGGTTTTGTTGCAGAACCTTTTAGATCGGCTTGATATTGCTGGAGCCTGGTGGACAGTTGAGAGAGCTGAGCATCTGATGAGCATGATGGCATTACGAGAAAATGGAGGATGGAATGACTACTAGCAAGAACAAATGCCCTATGCTGCTTGACTGCCATTTTTAATTACACCCCTCCTAAACCCCCTTAAATGTTACTGATTCAGACATCTCGTTGGCGGTAACTTGAGCGGCTGACTGCTCTATGGATGCCTTGATGCGCTGCACACCAATTTGGTTGAGCACAATACCGCCCAAAATCACTGCCCCACCAATATACTGGGACGTGGTAGGAAGTTCTGCCAAAATTAAATAAGCAGCAAGAATTCCAGCGATCGGGTTAAATGCTGTAGCTAATGAGACTTCACTAGCACTGCTGCGTTTCAGACCAGTAAACCAAGCTAATTGGCCTCCCACCACAATAATGGCACTGTAAAACAACATCCATCGCCACAGGAATGGGGAGGTGACATCCATCAGATGGCCAGGTTCAAACAGGATCACAACGACGACATAGAAAAATACGGTTCCCACGGCCATCCGAAACACATTAAAAATCCCCAGTGGAATTTGCTTGAGGCTAACTTTACTAATCAGATTAGAAATGGCTTTGAACACTGCACCTAAAAGAGTGAGCAATTCCCCTAATCCCACATTTAGGCCCATTCCCATTGACACCGTTTCTTGCCCTGGGGTGGGCAATAGAACCGTTAACCCGACACCAACAAAGGAGAGGACGGCACCGCCAATAACCCAAGAATTGATGCGATCGCCCAACAAACACACTGACAAGGCCAAGACCAGTGGTGCATCAACTTGGCCAATCAAAATGACGTTATTGACAGACGTTTTAGACAGGGCAGTAAAAATCAGGGTTGGGACGACTGCGGCACTCAAAATCGCCACAACAGAGAGAGTCAGCCATTGCCGTCCGTTAATTTGCTTTAGGTTAGACCAGCGCCATTGCTGCTGGTAAAGGGCCAATAACAAGATGAGGGCACACAAGTTACCCACAAACAAAACATTGCAAAAAGAAATGGGATTACGACCATCAATTAGATTGGCTGCACCTAGATCGGTCAACTTACGGGTAATGGCGTTGGCAGCACCAAAAATGACAATGGCAATCAACAAGTACAGTCGTCCAGAGGACGGCGGCATAACAGAGCTTTGATGGGACATGATTTATCTTGCAGTGGCAAACAATGCTAGTAAGCTAAAACAGTTTTAGTTTGCGTACTTGGGGGGCTGAACTCCGCCATCGGCGGGGTTTAGCCATGCAAATTAAAAGGCTATTAGCTTAGGAGTGAGTGTAGCAACGATTGTCCATTTTTGCGATTACGCCGCTGCACTCTCTTCTTTTGCTGCCAGCAAGGGAAACCCAGCCGCTTCTCGCTGGTCGTAATAGAGTTGTGCCACTTGTCGGGCCAAGCCGCTCACCCGCCGAATGTAGCGGGTCCGCTCCGTTACCGAAATCACTCCACGGGCATCCAGCAAGTTAAACGTGTGGGAACACTTCAGCACATGATCATAGGCCGGGAGAACTAGTTTCTTCTCCATCAATTGAGTTGCTTGCTGCTCGTAGGTCTCAAACAGAGAAAACAGTACATCTGGCTCTGATGCCTCAAAGTTAAAGGCTGAATTTTCAATTTCTCCCTGGATAAAAATGTCACCATAGGTCGTGGTGTCATTCCACTTGATGTCAAAAATGGAATCCACTTCCTGCAAGTACATGGTGAGCCGTTCCAGGCCATAGGTAATCTCGATGGAAACCGGGCGACAGTCTAGGCCCCCACACTGTTGAAAATAAGTGAACTGAGTAACCTCCATCCCATCCAGCCATACCTCCCAGCCCACACCCCACGCCCCCACAGCGGCATCTTCCCAGTTATCTTCCACAAAGCGGATATCGTGGTCTTCTGGTTTGATACCCATTGCCCTGAGGGAATCCAAGTACATCTCCTGGATATTTTCGGGAGATGGCTTAATCAGCACTTGGTACTGATAATAGTGCTGGACCCGGTTAGGATTTTCTCCATAGCGACCATCCCCAGGACGGCGGCAGGGTTCTACATAGGCGACCGACCAAGGTTCTGGCCCAATGGCCCTCAAAAAGGTGTGGGGACTCTTGGTTCCGGCTCCCTTTTCCGTGTCGTAGGGCTGAACAATCAGACACCCGCGATCGCCCCAAAACTGATTCAATGTCGCAATAACGGACTGGAAGTTCATCGCTCTCTTCCCGCTGATTCTTTAACTTGCTTACCCGGTGATTGGTTGAGTCTGTTAGCTTACCCTAATGAGGCTTCGATTGAGAGGGCGATCGCCTACGAGCCTGATCTCTCCACTAAACCCTACAGCGTGCCCCTTAGCGTTCTTTAGGGGGCGACTGCCCTCTCTCCGATTTCTCTAAGCCTCAGCTTGGCCCTCATCGTTGGCCTCGGACTCGCTGTCCCCGGATTCATCTGGGGTTGCAGCTTCGGTATCCGCTGCTACTTCCTCCACAACAGGCTCCTCTTCGACCTCTGGCTTAACGACAGGGCGTGGCCCACGCACCAACGCTGGATTGACTGGAGGGGCTTTCGCCTCATCTCTTCGTCCACCTCGACCCTTGCCTCGACCTTTCCCCCGGCTTTCTCGCCCTTCTCGATTATCGCGGGATTCTCCACCTTGCTGCTCTTTGGCCTCTCGATCCTTAGCTTTAATCGGTGCGGGAGTTGGCCGCTTCTCTCCCTGCTCTTGTTCTTTTGCTTCTTGCTCAGATTTCTTTATCGGACGCTCTACCATGATGCCGCTCTCAAACTGGACTCGGTTGTAACTGTTGCAACATTTGCAATATTATAAGCTTCCCACAGACTGGTCACGTCGTTCCGGCTTAATTTTTTGTTCTCTTGGCCTGCATCGAAACCACCAATGGGAGCTGCGATCGCTCTGTTAGCTTAGGCGACGATCGCAATTCTGGTTCAAGGGTTTGATACAAGGATCAAACTTTCAATGTTTAGCCCGGATCAACCCGCATCAGGACCTGACCAAATTCTACGGGTTGGGCATTTTCTACCAGTAACTCAACGATGGTGCCATTGACTTCTGCTTCCAGCTCATTCATCAGCTTCATCGCTTCGATGATACACACCGTTTGCCCAGTAGCAATGCGATCGCCCACCGCCACAAAAGGAGGCTCCTCTGGGGCAGGGGCACGATAAAACGTCCCAACCATCGGCGAGGTAACGTCCACAAGCTTGCGATCGGCCATCGGTGGTGGTGGGGAAACGGGCGGACCAGAGGAAGCCGTCGGAACGACCACTTGAGTGGCTCCAGCCACAGCCGATGGTCCGGGTACTTGGGGAGGAGATTCCACGGGCACTCCCGCTGCTGGCGGCACAACCACAGCCCCCTGGGTTAACTTACGAATCGAAAGTTCCCAGTTTTCACTCTTCAAATCCAACTCTGCGATATCTGTCTGATCAATCGTGGTCAGCAGTTCACGGAGGTCGCTAAAACTTAAGTCCACAGCTTTTCCAGGGGTTGATTAACCTTAAGTAACGAAAAAATAGTAAAGTAACGAAAAAATAGTAAACGATGATGGGACATATCGGGTAGCAAGAGTCAGTCCACCATTCTGTTTGAGGATGAAGTATCCCTGCCTCCTAGTTCTCACGACCTAGGTAGGAGTCATCACGGGTATCAATTTTAATCTTTTCGCCAATGGAGATAAACAACGGCACCATCACCTGGGCTCCTGTTTCCACCGTGGCAGGTTTGCTACCGCCAGTGGCCGTATCTCCCTTTACTCCCGGATCGGTTTCAGTCACTTCCAAAACCACCGTATTGGGCAGTTCAACTTCCAAGACTTGCTCGTTCCACGTGAGGACGTTAACTTCCATACCATCCTTGATGTATTTGACGCGGGGGCCAATTTGGTCGGGGGTCAAGCGAGCCTCGTCATAGGTTTCCATGTCCATGAACACATAATCCTCACCATCTTTGTAGGTGTGCTGCATCGCTACTTTAGACAACACCGCCTGAGGCACCATTTCTCCGGCCCGGAAGGTCTTTTCAACCACGTTACCCCCTTGGACCTTTTTCAGTTTAGTTCGCACAAAGGCAGAACCTTTCCCTGGTTTAACGTGCAAGAATTCAACTACCCGCCATACCGCACCGTCTATTTCAATGCTGGTACCTGTCCGAAAGTCATTGCTGGAAATCATGAACTCTACGACTGTTGAAGAATTATCGGCACCATATTGTACCCCTCAATCTGGACCGGAACCAAACTTCCCCCTTAACTTAGCCCCTTGACGTTGCCAACCTTAATATTGACGAATCCTGTGTGTCTGTCCCCTGGCTATGGCAAGATGGGACATGGATTTTGGCTATTATCCACCTGCTTGTCGCATTCAAGTCTTACTTCATGACTTTCTTTTCTTCTTCTACACGTTTAAGTTTATCGGCTGCTACTCGCTGGATGGCTGGGCTGAGCCAAACAATTGCTGGGGTTGGAGGGCTGTGCCTTTTTCTAATCTTGTTCCTTTGGGTCGATGTGGCGGACGCGATCGCTCTTCCTCCTACTGCCACAACCACTACCCCTCTCAGTGCAACAGGTGTGGCCCCAGAAACAACCCTGGATATGGAGTTGTCTTCCCTGACGGCCCCAGATTTAGAGTCCGCTGGGCTGATTAGTTTCCTTCCCCCAGGAAACGCGATCAAGGATGCCAAGGCACTGCTACGGTACGCCCTCCCCATTGACAACAAACCCATTCGTAAACTCCAGAAAGAAATCGAGGACATCTCCGATTTGCTGCGGGTGGCCGGGGCCAGACCCATGGGGTCCATCAAGCGCAACGTTAAGAAAGCGACCTTAGAACTCCGCCGTCCCCAGCGCATTTTGAGTTCCGTCCCTGGCGATCGCCAACCTGTCGCCGAGGCATTACTGTCCACCATCGAAACCGGGTTAGCCGATCTCAGAACCTATGCAGATGCCGCTGATCGGGATGCCATCGTGGCCAAACGAGGTGACGTGCTGAAAGCTGTTGGCGATTTAGAAGCATTGATGGTTTCTGGGTTTCCTTTTGAGATTCCCGCCGAGTATGACCACCTACCCCGACTCCTGGGCCGAGCCACAGTCGAAATGGAAACGGACTACGGCACCATGACCATCACGGTGGATGGCTACAGTGCGCCTCTGACCGCAGGGAATTTCATCGATTTGGTGCAGCGTGGGTTTTACGATGGCCTTGACTTTACCCGTGTGGAAGACTTTTACGTGGTTCAAGCCGGAGATCCCCCTGGGCCTGCCGCTGGGTTTATCGATCCAGACACCAACGAAGAACGGACCATTCCTCTAGAGGTATTGGTCAAGGGCGATCAGGAACCCATCTATGGGTTTACGATGGAGCAGATGGGCGTGACTCTGAATGACCCGGTACTTCCCTTTTCAGCCTTTGGCACGTTGGCGATGGCCCGCCCCGATCGTGACCCGAATGGGGGATCGTCCCAGTTTTTCTTCCTTAAGTTTCAGTCAGAATTGACCCCGGCAGGCATTAACCTATTGGATGGGGAATATGCTGTGTTTGGCTACGTGACCGACAATAAGCAAATCTTAGATAAGTTCCAGGTAGGCGATACCATCAATACCATGCGGGTTGTTGATGGGGCTGAGAATCTGGTGCAGCCTACGGTTGAGTCCTAGGTTAGGGTTCACTGGCCAAGGACCATGCGGATTTCTGACCTGGGTGAGCAAGGGTTATTGCAGCGACTCCAGCGCTTTTGCCCAGATAACGTGGTGGGAGATGATGCGGCTCTAATGGCGGTGGCCTCCGGCCATCGCTTAGTGGTTACAGCAGATACGATGGTGGACGGGGTGCATTTTAGCTGGGGTATGGCCAACCCAGATGTGTGGACCATGACTCCGGAGGATGCTGGGTGGCGAGTGGCGGCAGCCAATTTATCAGATATTGCGGCAATGGGGGCGCACCCGTTGGGGATTACGGTGAGCCTTGGCTTACCGCCCGACTCGCTGTGGACAGATATCGAGGCATTTTATCAGGGGATGGTGGAGTGCCTAGCGCCATTTCAAACGCCGATTGTGGGGGGAGATGTGTGTCGCTCAACGGTGTTGACAGTGGCGATCGCCGCTTTCGGTCAAGTCCTTCCCCAGCAAGCGATTCAGCGGTCTCAAGCCCAGGTGGGAGATGTCATCCTCGTCACGGGCTATCATGGTAGCTCACGGGCCGGTCTAGAGTTACTGCTCCAGCCGGACTTACAGGATGAATTGGATGCAAGCGATCGCCAATGCCTCATCCAAGCGCACCAACGCCCTCATCCCCGCTTAGAGGTGATCCATCAACTGCGACAGATGGAAGCAGAGATGGGGCAAACGATTCGGATGGCAGGGATGGACAGTAGCGATGGGTTAGCCGATGCCGTGCTCCAAATTTGCCGTGCTAGCCACGTCGGGGCGAGAGTGGACCGAACAGCGATCCCCCTTGCTCCGGCCCTGCAACGATGGCGATCGCCCCAAGAATCCTTAAATTGGGCACTGTATGGTGGCGAAGATTTTGAGTTAGTGTTGGTCTGTGAGGAAGCGATCGCCTCCACCCTGGCCCGTCGCATTGGCCCTGCCGCCGCTG
This sequence comes from Leptolyngbyaceae cyanobacterium, assembly GCA_051439365.1. GTDB lineage: Bacteria > Cyanobacteriota > Cyanobacteriia > CAKZMO01 > CAKZMO01 > JAAHGY01. Next base: position 11,578 of record JBFRWC010000202.1, on the reverse strand, counting down.
TGATTGGGAACATTACGAGTCAGCCTGATGTGATCTTGACTGATCCCAAGCAACCCTCCCACCGCGAAACCTTACACCAAAGTCAAAGCTTTCAACACTTCTAATCCATAGGTTTTTGAGCCACGCCATTGAAGCCTAGAAGCCACGCTCAGTGCCTTGTACTGGTGCTAACGGCACCCTCCGAGGAACGACTAAGTAACGCCTTACTTAACGCCTCATGCCTTAGCGGGTTAAGACACTGTTTGGGGAATCTCGCGAATGATATTAGACTGGAGATACTTGGTTTGATAACCATAGGAATTCTTGGTGGTGGCCCGAATATGATTCGCAACCACGCCCAGAATCGGGGTTCGATAGGAGCTAAGTTGGCTCAAGGCTTGACTCGCATTCGAATACTTCGTTTTTTCCAGACCCACGACAAAGTACATGCCTTGGGTTTGAGTGGTCAAAATACTGGCATCCGTCAGGCCCATTGTATGAGGGGCATCGTAAATCACTAAATCATATTGAGCATGGATTTTTTGCATCAACGATTTCATTCTTACGGAGGCTAGGAGGCGGCTGCTCCCAAATGTCGATTTTCCTGCAGGTAGAACAAATAGGTTAGCCGCCGCAGTTTGCAATACATCATCGACCATGGCCCCGCCGTTTAGGACTTCAGTGAGTCCTTTAGGATTCGTCAAGTCAAACCGTTGATGCAACGTAGGACGATATAAATTAGCATCCACCACTAAGACTGTTTTGCCCGTGGCTGCAACCGTTTGGGCTAAGTGCTGGACAATTGTAGTCTTGCCATCATCGGGTTCAGTGGAACTGACGATGAGGGACTGAATGGCCAATTCTCCCGTCACCGGACTTTGTAGCGAAAGATAAAGAGAACTGAACGCTTCTATAAAGGAAATGGCACGAGCGGGGAGAGTCGGAGAGCGATCGCCATTGCTACCCTTTGGTGAGTTAGAGGTTCCCAGGTGAGTCACAGCTTTGAGATCCTCTTCCCAACAGAATGGGATGACTCCAGCTATGGGTAAATCAAGCCGATCCTGAATATCCTCGGTCGTAAAAAAGACATCCTGTTTTTTTTCAAGAGCAAAGGCCAGCGCCAAGCCCAGCATTCCCCCGCCGATGAATGCGACCGCAACTTCTTTTGAAGACTGCCGATAGGCCAGGGGGTTCCCAAACTCATCTCGATCAACTGCTGGCGCCAAGACAATTTCCCAGGGAATCTCAGTTTGAGCCGACTCAATTTTGAGCAATTCTCGCTGGGTCAACAACTGATCTAGGGTTCGCTGGGAGATATCTAAGTCTCGTTCAATGGTTCTGTAGCGACGGGCAATTTCTGAAAATTGCTCCAGTTCTCGGATGACACCCTGCCTACTCGTCTCAAGCTCTCGGTTCCGAGCTTCTAGGACTTCGACTTGGTTGACGGTCTCTAGGAGTTGGCGGGTCAAATCCAACCGCAGGGCATCTTGAAACACAAACTCTTGCGGACTAATGGGACGACCAATAATCGTGTTGGCCTCATTGCGCAACAACTGCTCAATTTGGGCACGGCGTTGCGCTAACCCTTGTACGATTGGGCTGGCCGGACTAAAACGAACTGACTCAGTTCTAATTTCGCTTTCAATGGTTTGTAATTCTGCCAGTAGCGCTTGGTATTGAGGATTCTGACTTAACGTCGATGCCGCAAACGCCTCACTTGGAGTCGTTTCGAGTTGTTGCTTGTGCCGCGCTTGGAGTGCTTGGCTCTCTTGGTGTTCCTGGGTGGTCGTTAGTTGCTCATCTACAAGCAAACCGATGCGGGTGGTTAGCCGTTCTCCGCGTTGCTCCGGGTTCACAATATTAAACTGCTGCTGAAGTTGCTGAAGTTGGTTTTGCAGTAAGCTAACTCGCTGTTCGATCTCCGGACGCTGAGCCTCAATGAACTGAATACCTTGACCAAACTGGGTTCTACGGTCTTCTAGACTATACTGCAAATACCGATCGGCGGTCGCCTTGAGGACGTACTCCACCAGGTTGGGATCAGCATTCCCATAGGAAACCGCGATAATTTTCGTTTGGGCTGTACGGCCTTCTCCGACCCGCGCCACGGTGAGGAACCGTTGTAGATTTCGTTCGCTAAAGTTGCTATATGCGGGGTCTTGCTCCCGCACGATCGCAGCGATGTCCCGGAGCAAGGTTGGGCTTCTGAGGATACGAAGTTGGGTCGCATAGTCCGTCCCTCCGAGACGAACGTTATCCCCCCTAGTCAATGCAGTTGGGTCAGCCAGTTCCCCCTGAGCTGTAATCGGTTCGATTAGGATTTCAAATGTCCCCTGGTACATTGAAGGGGCACGCCTAGCTTGGAGCGCTGCCACCCCCGTTAACGCAATTGTCACCCCCGCAACCAGAAAAATTTTACGGTACACGGTTCGCAACAGTGGGAGGAGATTCAGTCCCTTTTTCAGCATCTCCTCTACATCGTTGCTAGACTCTGGCGATCGCTGCGGGGGCGGTTGAGCGATCGCTGTCGTTGGGTCGTTTGCTGATGTTGTGGGGTAGGAGTCTATGTTCACAAGAAATAAATCCTCTGAGTAATGGTGTGCGACAGATAAGACTGTGACGTTCTGGGAGCGAATCAAGCAGCAAAACCAATTTTCCAGTTTATCGTGACCCAGTTTACCGTGACCCGTTCATCATGGCCCGATTCCCCATGGCCCAGTTGGTTATCTAACCCAAATAAACCCGATAAACTTAAATAAATGTCATAAACCTACTAAACCTAAAACATTCCCAATTGGAGCCGTTACAGTATTCAGCAAATCTGTGATCCGAGCCAGAGCAGTACGGTTGACAACAATAATGTCGTTGTTTCGCAAGGCCGGATTGGTGTCGGGGTTAACAGAGTCTTCTAATTCTAGGGAGATGGTGCGATTAATAATCGTACCATCGGGGTTTAAACGAATAAACTCAATCCTAGATCCTTTGGCTCTAGGTCGATTTAACCCACCTGCAGCGAGGATGGCTTGGTTCATGGATGAATTGGGAGGTAGGTCAACAAGACCAGGTGCATCCACTTCGCCCACTACGTTAACCTGAATGGTCTCTGGCGAAATGTTGGCGGTGGAAATCTCAGTAATTTCGGCCTCATCAATCACCGTGGTAAGGGGGACAACAATGCGATCGCCGTCCCGCAACACCAAGTCCTGCTCCAGTGCTCCGTCCTGCAACAGAGTCCAAAAATCTACAGGAAAAATCACATCATCCCCCACCTGCTGCGGACGGTACACCGCAATTTGTCGCACGTCAGCCAGTTGGGTAATGCCTCCAGCTAGCTGAATGGCCGATGAAACAGTTTGTTCCTGAGAGTTAAACCCCCCACCAGGGTTACCCACCACATAAACTCCAGGCCGATTGACCTCCCCGGTGACGTTAACGCGCATGGGGCGTGGCTGTAGCAACTTAATCGTCAGGAGTTGGATGGGGCAAACTGGTGCATCAGCGCAAGGTGAGTTCACGTAAAGCGCATAGCGATCGGTGAGGAGTTGAGTCGCCTCGTCAATGGTCAATCCTGACAATGATACTGCTCCTACCCAGGGAAGCTGGATCACGCCATCCAAGGGAATCGAGTAAGTCCCGTTACCGCCACTGAATTCAGGTACATTAAAAATATCGATTTGGATTTGGTCCCCTGCCCCTAAAGTGTAAGCGTAGGGGCGCTCAGCACCACCCTCAGGGATGATAGTTCTGGGGACATCACTGGGGACAACCTCGACAGGAATCGGGGTCAGTGGTGGTGCAATGTCCGCTTCTTCTCTCTGGTTGTTGGGGGGGGAATCAGGACTTGTGATCTGAGCGATCGCATCCAGACCACTCTGTAGGGGCAAACTGACAACAATACATCCAACCAAGCCACATAACGTTCGATAAGCCATTTGCGTAGTTCATGGAACAGTAAAGAGAATGTAGCCGTTGTAACTCCTGAGCATACATTATGCAAATCGGACATTCAGGAGTCGTTCACGACTGCAAAATAAAATTACCCTGACAATACACGAACACCCTTCCAAGCTCAATATATTTAAAAAATCAAGACGGGTCAATTAGAGACACCCAGATAGAAAATTCCCCTATAATTATGCCAATAAAAGCATTTGATGGGAAATGGGCAACCCCTAATAGGCGGATAGCTGAATTATTTGGGTACCCAAGAGCATCTGACTGGACGGATGTTCCAGCAGTCATCAGTATCTTTATGCATTTTTGATTAATGATTCGTAAACTTTACAGGTAATTCATAATGACTGAAACATCTCTATCATCAAGTCCTATTTTTTCGACGGGTCGTGTGGGTCAAGATTTTTCCCCTCCAGTGATTGTTGTTGGTTTACCCAGAAGTGGTTCATCTTTTTTATCTCACGTCCTCTCTACGTTAGAAGGGTGGTACTTGTTTGACGATCTCTACCCTTATCAGAAGGCCCAGGCTTGTGGGGCCAAGGGTGTCCTGTCCTCCCAACAACTCACCAAATTTCTGGATGGGCTGGCATGGGCAACACGGGCACGCATTAAGTGGGAGCGAAACTTTGCTGCTCCACAGATGACATGGGAAGACGTGGACAAAATGGAAGATCTGGTTCAGCAAGCCTTTGAAACAGAGGATTGCAATTGGCACGAGGTGTTGCAGGAATGGATGGTGCGCCTCGCCCAACATCATGACTGTACTCACTGGGGCTACAAGACACCCCAAGATTTTATGCACATGGGGGAATTAACCCGGTTATTTCCAGGGGTCAGGTTTGTTTTTATTATGCGGGACCCGCGTAAGGTGATGCGATCGCTCAAAAACCTACCGAATGAGAAGGGGGGAGATGGCGATCGCAAACAGTATCATCCCATTGCCTATAGCTTGTACTGGAAAATGGCCTATGAACGGGTACAAACATTTATCGATTCTGGGCTAGCTCCCGTTCACATCATCCGCTTTGAAGAGTTGATCGCCGATCCAAACCAACAGGCTCAAGCCTTGGCCGACTTTTTAGACACAACAGTCTCTGCTCCTGTAGAAGTTAAGCAAGGGAATTCATCATTCAAGTCTCAGCAACAAATTGAAATGACCGATACAGAATGCTGGCTGTGTGAAAAACTAGCTGGCACCACGATGGAGAAAGCAGGCTATGCCCTCTCACAAGCTAAGCCTCGAATTCGGGATATTCCGGAACTGATCCGGGTTTCAACCCAATTTACCTGGTTTCAGCTTCATCGAATCATCACAGAACCAGAGGGGCGTAGCTCAATTCTTGCCTTTATCTCCTCTCTGCTTCAGAGAACCACAAAGAAGCCCGCCAAGGCCCCGTATTAGAGACCGGTCTTCATATGGGCATAAGATTGCTGCATTGTGGCGATCGCCCCCTAGCTACAATAGGCTAGGCTCAATTGGACCTAGGAATGAGGATCGAATAACATGTCAACTCGTAAGGGACTGTTAACGCTAGCGTAACGTACCGGGCATGGCAGAGTGACATTTATTTAATTCTTGGTCCTTAGTACAGCAAGGATATCTTGGCAGAAGGGGCAGGACCAATGGATACTTGCCCAACTCTGTCTAGGTAATCCCGCACGCTCAAAACGACTCAGGTGGAATAAGAATTAGGTGGAGATGCTATGGCTGCAAGAGACAAAATATTGGCAAGAGTTAGGCGTGTGATTAAGGCTTCCTTGCAAGCGGCTAGGCAAGAACTAGCTCCCTGGCCCACACCCAAACATTCACTCAAGGGTCAAGACCGTCTTTTTCTTTTCATTTTGACTCCCCCATATTCAGGATCTACCGCACTTGCTCGTATTCTTAATACCGCCACAAACTCTATGGTTCTACAAGAGAGAGCGGAAGGTCAGTGGCTTCTGCAAGGATTATCTGGCCAAGATCGCATCGATCCGGATAAAGAAGTCAACTGGAAGTCGGTTGAGGCAGTTTGGTTATCTCAAGTGGAGATGGTTGAAAGGCTAGTGGGAACGATGGATGTCATCATTGAAAAAAGTCCCTCAAATATCGTTAGAGCTGACCAGCTTGTCAAAGCGTTCCCTAACAACAAGATCGTCACCTTTAACCGAAACCCCTATGCCAACTATTCGAGCGTAGTTTACAGACACCATAGCCCAGATAGCAAAACCGAAGATGAAAGAATTAATCTCGCTAGGATAGGGGCATCTAGGTGGATATCTCGAAGCACTTGGATTAAGCGATGGATCGACCAGCTTGATGCAGTCAGTCTTACCTACGAACAATTTTGTAGTGACCCTCAATTACAAATGAAACGGATTACTGATATGGTGCCTCTCAATGGAATTGACGTTGATTACTCTATCAAGGTCAAGGACTATCCCACCCAAAAAATTTCCAATCAGAACGCAAGGCAAATTGCCAAAATTTCAGAGGGAGAGTTAGTCGCGATGGGTGAGGTGTTGAGTCCGCATGAGGAACTGTTGCAATTTTTTGGTTACACCAGTGTATGGCAGGAAGATATGGAGAATGGAGGGGCGATGATAAGCAAAGAATCACCGCAGTAGTACTGGAACCCCTAATAGCGATCGCTCCTGACTTTTAACGATTTTCTCATACGTTATGTGCGCACATTATGTGCGCATACATAGGCCAGAATAACTCTATCCTGAACTTTGTCATTTCCTTTCTCAGAAGAATACTATGGTCCCTTTAATGTTATATGGCCTCCTGCCAGCAACACTTCTCTTCTTCCGATGGCTGAAACCCCAACGAGCAGCGCTTCTTTCCTGCCTCATTGCCTTCTTGTTTCTGCCCCAAACGATGGTCACCTTACCCATCATCCCCAACTATGACCGGGCCACGGGAACAATCTACAGTATTGGCCTAGGTATCTTACTATTCGATATCGACCGACTGAAGCGTCTCAAGCTGGGGTGGATTGATATTCCCGTCTTCGTTTGGTGTCTGTGCCCACTGGCTTCCTCCATTAGCAACGACTTAGGAGTCTATAATGGCGTACTTGCGACTCTGGGCGAAATTATGAAATGGGGGGGGCCATACCTTGTTGGTCGTCTTTACTTCAGTTCACTTGAAGGACTTAAGCAACTAGCCATCGGTATTTTTGTCGGTGGACTCATTTATGTCCCTCTCTGCTTGTATGAGATTCGCATGAGTCCTATCCTTCATTTGCAAGTTTATGGTTTTTTTGGGGGACCTTTTGGCCAAGCCATTCGTTATGGTGGCTATCGCCCCATGGTCTTTTTGAAGCATGGTCTACAGGTGGGCTTATGGATGATGGCAGCATCCTTAGTTGGCATTTGGCTATGGAAATCAAAAACCATTCAGCACGTTTTGGGAATACCCATAAAATGGTTGGTAGGCCTACAATGTGCTGTCTTTATTCTGGTCAAGTCTACTGGGGCCGTCATTTTACTTGCCTTTGGAGCCCTGATTCTTTTCGTTTCTAATTGGACCAGAATGTCCATCATAGTGTGGTTCATCGTTTTGGCCATACCGCTCTATTTGTACTCCTCCGCTAGTGGTGATTTGCAAACGGATCAAGTCGTAGAATTCATTGCGGATATCAATCCAGAACGGGCACAGTCCTTTGCCTTTCGTCTCGATCAAGAGCATGTGCTAGCAGAGATGGCGCGGGAAAGGCCAATATTGGGCTGGGGCGGCTGGGATCGATTTTCAATATATGGCGGATGGCATAATGAGAAGATTTCTGTGACCGACAGCCTATGGATTATCGCCTATGGTAATCGTGGTGCCGTGGGTTTGAGCAGCCTGTTCCTTTTTTTGCTGATGCCAGTCTTGGTGCTGTTAACGACTTACCCTCCGGCAACTTGGTCAGATAAACGTGTGGCTCCAGTCGCTGCCCTATCGATTCTTATTTTGATGTACACCCTGGACAGTGTCTTGAATCAAATGTACATTCCTATATTTATTATTGTGTCGGGAGGAATCACTGGGTTAGCGATGAGCCGTGTCCCCAAAGTTGAAGGGCATGGGATTTCTGTCGCAGAACGTTATTTGTCACCGGGCAAGTAGTTTGTTGTGATCTGATTTTCAAACCCTTTTGCTATCTGAGTGTTCCTGAGTGTTCCTGAGAGGGGTCGACAGAACTGAGTGACTATCTTGGTCTTAGATCGTTAGCAATCGATCGCTCCCTGCATTCGGTTCCAGAAACGAAAACAAGTGGCGGAACTGAATCATACCAGCGGCATCCACCATAAATTGGGCGGGGAGCGGTGCCCCTAGTGCCTGCCCCGTCTGGTATTGCTGGAAGACCTGACAAGTCGGGTCGCTCAGCAATGGCATCTTCAGCATTAGATCCCTGGCCACGATTTGGCTTTGTTGCTCATTGGTGCTGGTGATCATGACCACGTCTATCCCTTGTTCCTGGAGCGATGGGTAGTCGGTGTTGAGGGCTAGGATGTGGGGAAAGCAGAGGGGACAGTATTGCTTTTCGGTGAAAATGCGGGTGAACGCGAGTAGGATGCGGCGATCGCTCCCCCTAGCCTCATCCAAATACTGTTTCAGGTTAAACCGAGTCCCACTCCGAACATCGGGTAGTTCAAAGGCAGGAGCGCGATCGCCCACCTGTAACGAGCTAGTGGCAGGAATGGGGAAGAAATTCTGGAAAAATCGCTGGTTTAATAAGCCACTAAAATCAGTGGAGGTGAGAATCGCCATGACTCAGATCGGGTTCAGAAAGATAAGGTCGATGGTCTCACCCTAACACTTTGGCGGACAACCATCAGGAACGCCATGTAATGGGAGTGCCCACCACCTCGGTGCAAGGAGTGGTAATAGGTTGATTGGCGAGGAGTTCGGAAATGGCCACCTCTAGAGTGGCATTGGGGCTACCTGCGATGTCCGGTGTTAGCGGGGTATGGTCGAGTCCCACCGCGATCGCTCCGGCATAGCGGACAATCCCGTCCTGATCCAGCAAAAACACATCGGGAGTCATCATCGCCTTAAACGTCCGCAACACATCTTGAGTTTTGTCGCGCAGATAGGGAAAATTCAGTTGGTGAGCTTGGGCAAACTGGGTCATTCCAGCCACACTCTCATCTTGCTCAGGGGTGGTGTCGTTACCATTAATTCCCACGAATGTGACCCCGTTGGAGGCTAACTGAGTTTGCAGATGTTTCAAATAGGGCACAGATTGATGCACATAGGGACAGTAATTCCCCATGACCACCACCCCAATGGCCTTGGAGTTGACGAGATATTGGGTAAGGTGATGAACCTCTCCATCTACTCCTGGTAACTCGAAGTCTGGAGCATATTGACCAATGGGTGTCTCTAACGTTACAACCATATCTTTATCCTTGAAGTAGTTGGATGCGATCAAATCCTACGGTCCTATGGTGCCCCAATTATCTCTGTCTGCCGACAAGTGTCAAGAGCCGCGTTACGTTGGGCAGGAGACGGCACCGTTTGGGAACATATAATAGACACGATAGAGTGGTTAAAGTTAAAATTCTATACATTCTCTGGTCTAGGACTGCAAGTCTAGGGCATGGGATTCCCTGATGGGCGAGGCAATGGGTTGAGGATCTTAGAGGCTCTAAATTGCTAGCATTGACGAACGATCGCGCACACGAGTGGAGGAGCATCGCATCGCATGGGTAAGGTTGTGGGTATTGATTTAGGAACCACCAATTCGGTTGTTGCTGTGATGGAAGGCGGCAAACCAACGGTTGTTGCCAATGCGGAAGGGATGCGGACCACGCCCTCAGTGGTGGCTTTCAGTAAGGAGGGCGATCGCTTTGTGGGGCAAATGGCACGGCGACAGGCGGTGCTGAATCCCCAAAACACCTTTTTTGCGGTCAAACGCTACATCGGGCGACAATACGGGGAATTAAATATCGAGTCCAAGCGAGTTCCCTACACCATTCGGCGGGATGAGCAGGGCCAGATCAAAATCAAATGTCCTCGCCTAGAAAAAGAATTTGCCCCGGAAGAACTCTCGGCAATGATTCTGCGAAAGTTGGTGGATGAGGCCGAGCGTTATTTGGGGGAAACAATTACGGGAGCGGTGATTACGGTTCCCGCTTACTTTAATGATGCCCAACGCCAATCTACCCGAAATGCAGGACGAATTGCGGGCCTGGAAGTCAAGCGAATTATCAATGAGCCGACGGCAGCCGCCCTGGCCTATGGCTTGGAGCAGCAGCAGAATCAGCGGATTTTGGTGTTTGATCTGGGTGGTGGCACCTTTGATGTCTCTATTATGGAAGCAGGAGATGGGGTGTTTGAAGTCAAAGCCACTAGCGGTGATACCCAGCTAGGGGGGAACGACTTCGACCGCAAGATCGTGGACTGGCTAGCAGACCAGTTTATGGAGGCAGAAGGGATTGATCTGCGGCGCGATCGCCAAGCCCTCCAGCGATTGATGGAAGCGGCAGAAAAAGCCAAGATTGAGCTATCAGGCATCGTGGTGACGGATATCAACCTGCCCTTTATTACCGCGACTGCTGATGGACCAAAGCACTTGGAAACGAGACTGGCGCGATCGCAATTTGAAGACCTGTGTGGGGATTTGCTCGATCGCCTGCGGCAACCCGTGCAGCAAGCCCTGAATGATGCCCGGTTTGACCCTAACGAGATTGACGAAGTTGTGTTGGTGGGCGGCTCTACCCGGATGCCAATGGTGCAAGAAGTGGTCCGCTCCTTTGTCAATCGAGAGCCGAACCAAAATGTGAATCCTGACGAAGTGGTGGCCGTGGGGGCGGCGATTCAAGCCGGAATTCTTAACCAAGAAATCAAGGATATTTTGCTACTGGATGTGACCCCGCTGACCTTGGGTTTAGAAACCATTGGTGGGGTGATGAAAAAGCTGATTCCCCGCAACACCACGATTCCGGTGCGGCGATCGGATGTGTTTTCCACCGGGGAAGATAATCAGACCTTGGTGGAGGTTCACGTTCTTCAAGGGGAGCGGGAAATGGCCTCGGATAACAAAACCTTAGGACGGTTCAAGCTGATGGGAATTCCCCCTGCCCCCCGTGGGGTACCCCAAATTACAGTGTCCCTGGATGTGGATGCCAATGGCATTCTCCAAGTCACCGCAATGGACAAAACCACGGGGAGAGAGCAGGGGATTACAATCCAGGGGGCTTCAACCATGAGTGAATCGGAAGTCAATCAAATGATTCAGGAGGCGGAGCAGTTTTCTGATTTTGATCGAGAGCGGCGCGATCGCATCGAGAAACGAAATCAGGCCGAAGCGCTCACGATCCAGTCAGAGCGATTGTTGCGGGAAGTGGCCCTTGACTTTGGTCTCCAATTTGCCAACCAATATCGTCGCCGCATTGAAAAGCTATCCGCAGAACTGAAGGATTGTCTCAAGCGCAACGACGAGCGCGGCATCGATATTGCCCAAGCCGACCTCAAGGATGCCATTTACGAGCTAAACCAAGAGGTGTACCAAATCGTCAAAACGGAGGAAGAACAAGAGGGAATTATTGGGGCAATCAAACGTACTATCGTTGGAGATGACTACGATCCCTATTATCGGGACAATTATCGGGATGATTGGGGCGGCGGCTACCGGGATGATGGCTATCGCGGCGGGGGTCGGGATGATGG
>JBFRWC010000201.1:0-13080 GCA_051439365.1 Leptolyngbyaceae cyanobacterium | reverse complement strand
GAGAGGACTTGCGCGATCGCCCAATGTTGCTTTTTGGAGTCGTCATGGTGCAGCAGCAGCAGGGGCAGCAGTACCAGTGCCGCTTGGGTATCACTCTGTGGGATGGCACCAAGGTGCTGAATGTCGGTATATCGACAGGCATATCCCTGCGTAATGCAAAAGTCGAGCATTATCATCATGGCATTGAGGATAGGAGTCGATGATACCTGTGGATCAGATGACCCGCTCCAGTCCAACCCTTGCATCAGGGGGAAAGGCGGTGACATTCTTGAGTGGTGATCACCCATGAGATAACCCAAGACTGCTCCAGCGATCGCCCCTTGAAACCGCTTGCATAGATTCTGTGGAGCCGATGGAGCCGATGGGAGCGAGAGTAATGGTGGAGTGGGAGAGGTCATAAAATCTACTTATGTTGTTAGCCCCCAGGAAGCCCAAGGACAATCATTGGATCACCAATCGTTAGTTTCGTCAGTTTAAACGGTTTATAACGGTATTGCGACAACCACATCCATCTAGAAGTCTAGGCCGTTTGTGGGGCATACCTCGCACCCCCACAAAAACGTCTCTGTCCTAACTTAAGAGTCTACAGCTATAATGTCTGCATAATTTTAGGCTGGCCGTTAGAGCGATGATCGCTAGGGGCCTGTGTTGGCGGATACTTTGAGCAGTGGTGTAAGCTTGTATGGAACCAATTCAACGTCAGGCAATGCAACGTCAGGGACGCACGATTCGTCACATTCTGCTCCAGCCACGAATCCGGCATTGGACCCTGTGGGGCGCGATCGCCCTTATCAGTAGCGGCATCGGCAGTGAAGTCGGGGGGCGGATGGGCAACAACACGAATCCTCATATCGCCGCCGCAAGCCAACCATCGCCTCCCATCCGACGAGCGATGGTTGATTTGGCGATGGCTGATACCGCTTTCGTGGGGAGCGATCGCCCCCTGATCCAATTTGGAGATGAAGGGCCAAAAGTTCAAGCCATTCAAGCATTGCTGCAAGTCATGGGCTACTATTCAGGGCCAATTAACGGTCGCTATCAGGAAGGTACCGTATTGGCCGTGATTGCTTTCCAACAATCTGCTGGACTCAATGGCGATGGGATCATCGGTCCAACAACATGGGCGAAACTGCTCCCGCTCCCCCAACAAATTGCCGCGACCAATGTTCTGGAGCCGCCCCCGGTCAGCGACCCCTCAACGGAGCGATCGCCTTCTGCAACCCTCACCCCCATCTCTGCTCCAGCCACCCCAAATAGCAGTGGTGAAGGCACTAGTGCCAGTAATGGCAGCAGCAACAGTAGTGACACGACCGCTAGCTCTCCCCCACCGGCCACAGATGATGTCACCTTACCCACTCTCCGATTGGGCATGCGCGGGTCTGCTGTCACCAGTTTGCAAGAGCGACTGCGGCGTTTGGGCTTTCTCCAAGGAGCGGTGGATGGAGTTTTTGGGAGCCAAACCGAAGCAGCCGTGAAAGCAGCCCAGCGTTCGTTTAGCCTCAACCCTGATGGCATCGTCGGCCCAGCCACTTGGACAGCCTTGTTACAGTAGGGATTTCAGGGTTTCTCCAGTTTCTCTATTGCCTTTCTGAGGGCTAAATCTGATTGACTGACAAAACCACCTAAAACCTTGTCCCTGCCTTGGGTCAGGAGACCTGACCCCTACATTGTCCCAATCCCTTGTAGGGGGGCGGTTTCCGCGCCTAAGCCCCAATTTTTGTCAGTCAACCAGGGGCTAAATACGCTAAGTTTTCCAACTCTTATTTTTAAAATTCCAGCCTGCAACTTCATTCAACGTTGGAATGAAGCGGTGTTAACTTGCGTACTTTAGCGGTTGAATCTCATCACCCACAAGTACGTCGGGTGGAATTTGGACGCGAAGACTCCGTAAATACCCTTGAATCTGAGAATTCGTTGCATATGCTATGAATCAGCAATGTTACTCAATATAACGTTAAGACTCACAAACATTTGGATTGATCCTCAGTGGTCTTAGTTACTATAGGGAGTAGGGCAATATCTGGTAGTGGGGGCTCTTTCCAGATATTGTCCGACTTGACTCAGCAGGTATCCTTGAAGTCACACCCAAGGCTGCGCCTCAGGTCCAGGCTGATTAAAGAACGTGGAGTAACTTGAATGAACGAGCTGACCTTCCATGTTTTTCCTCCCCTAAGTTATTGAGTTAGGTTATTGAGGGTTATCCGTCTTACTCATAAGATCCCCAACTTTTGTCGGTATAACAAGGAAGTAAAGAGGTTTACAACTAAGGGGTTTAGGAGAACATTATGAGTCATTGTCTTTGCTGTCACAACACATTGCTACGCCATATCCGCCAGAATCACGTCTATTGGTACTGTCCTAATTGCCATCAGGAGATGCCGCAATCAACAGCGGATCTGACCTTCAAAGTCTGCGTTTCCAACCAGACACAGATCGCTAACTTATCGGTTGTATAAGGTTACGTAATTAACGTTGATTTTTATATTAAAAAGTAACGAAAGTTGAAGCTAGAACCCCAGTTACTCAAATAGCCCCCCGGTTGCTTCGAGAAACCGGGGGGCTTCGAACAGGCGCTTACTTTAAGGAAATACGGCGAACGGCGAGTAGACTGCCCATAATGCCCACAGAACTCCCTAGCCCCAGCAATACCAAGGGTAGGAGCAAGCGCCGCTGGGGATCGAGTTGAAAGTCATTGGCTAAAAACTGGATAAATTCAGGCTGTTGAGCAATCAACTGACGCAGAAAGAACTGTAACCCTAGAATTAGGCTCCAGGCAATGCCTGCACCGACAATGCCAAAGGTAATGCCTTGCAAGATGAAGGGAAAGTAAATCCATAGGCTAGTGGCCCCGACTAACTGCATCACCTCAATTTCCCGTCGTCGTGCCATGACAATCAGGCGAATAGTGGTGGTAATGACGGCGATCGCAGTTAAGGTCAGCACCGATGTCACGGCAATGCTGATCCAGTTCAATCCCTGATTCAGTTGGGCAATCCGTTTCACCGCCTCATCCACATAACTGACGGCATCAACCCCCTCGATCGCCGCCAGTTGTTCTGCCAACCGAGGAACAGCCTCCGAATCCGTTGCTTTCACCTTTAGCTCATCCACTAGTGGATTGCCATTGAGCTGCTCCGTCGCCCCAGCAATATCCGAAATTCCCATCTCCCGCACTAGGGTTTCCCAGGCATCCTGCTTTGAGATAATGGTGATACTGCTAACGTTCGGCAGGGTTTGGACCATCGGGTCTACCGTATCCGCTGCCACTCCTGGCTCTAGGTAAACCGATACTTCTAGCTGACTCCCAAAATCATATAGTAACTGTTCGATTTGCCATGAAGCATGTAAGCTGGTGCCAAATAAGAACAACAGAACGGTTACTGTGCTGATTGCAGCCCAATTCATCCACCCACCTCGCTGCAAACCGAGCAGGGTTTCCCGTAACAAGTAATCCGCTTTGGTTAACCAGCGCAGCACCATCAGCTTCTCCTCCTCAATTAGCTTGGATAAACCAAGATGTTTTCAGATCAGGTTCAAACTGGACAGAACAGTTCAGTGCAAGTCTATTCTATTGGCATTGCCTCATCTCCGTAGAGTTTGCCAGAAATTTTTCAGTGATGGGATGACGGTGATGGAAGGCTGGCGATGCTCAGATCAGTGGCACTGAAATAAGCTGACTTTAAGTCATTTCTTGTAAAAAAATTACCAACCTGCGGTGCGTTACGCTGGCGCTTTTCTGGTATGCCCTTTGGGCTATACGGCACCTTACAGCTACAGCGGTATATTTTTTCTCGGAAATCACCTTAGAACTCCGGCTTCTTCAAGAAACTGGGGGTCTGGGCTACAACCCATCCCTAAGTCAGTTCCCTTAGACCTTCAGATGCCCTGGATAAATCGCCCTGGACTCAACTGTTGTCGAGGATCAAACTGATGTTTGAGACGCTGCATCACGGAGAGGGCTTCACCTGGATAGCCCCATAAATCCAAAATTTGCTTCCAGGCTGGAGGAACTGCGAGAACGGAGAGAAACCCATTGTCGGCTTGACATCGTGCCCGGATTTGCTCTAGCCCTGCCACAGATAGATACTCTGCATCGCCATACAGCCACCCTAACCCGCTGCCACCATTGATCCAGCCCTGAATCGTCGGATATTCGCGGTTGATCCACTCCAGCATAGACGCTGCTTGGGTTGGTAATACCCCTAGCTTACAAGTGACTAGACTAGGAGTAGGAGCTTGAGAACGATGTTTGCTCAACTGTTGCCATAGGGTCTCTTCAGCCGAGGCATCCAGCACTTCACGAGTTAGCCCATTCGTCTCTCCCCATTGCAACAGTTGGTCTGCTTGCTGATTGACGCTGATATCAATGCTTTGAAATCGGACAATCAGCGTCAGGAAATCGCGTTGGGTCGGAGTTGGGATGATATTGCGTTCAGTGAGTGATTGCACTGTTGCCAAAGAAGCAACGGTTGTGGGTAACAGGATGGCAAACGCGGTTGGAGTCAATGATGAGGCAAAAAGTTGGGCGGCTACAGTTTGGATAGTCGTTGCTGTTCCCGATAGACAAACCGTTTTGGCGGTTGCAGCATTGGGATACAACCGTAGGGTGATCTGACTGATGATGCCCAAGGTGCCCCAACTTCCGGTGAGAAGCTTCATCAAGTCGTACCCAGCCACGTTTTTGACGACCCGACCTCCGGCCTGGGTGAGTTGGCCATCGGCTCTGACGGCTGAGATTCCGATGACGCGATCGCGCACCCCTCCATAGCGTTGCCGTAAAAATCCGGTATCCGCTGTGGCCACGATACCACCAATGGTCGCTTGATCAGGATAAGCGGGGTCCAAGGCCAGTTGTTGTTGGCTAGGCGCTAAAGATTGCTGCAACGCGGCAAGTGAACAACCTGCCTCTACCGTAATCGTAAGATCACCGACAGCATGGTCAATCATTTGGGTCAAGCGCTCAGTACTCACAACCAGATCAATCCCTGTTGCACATGCTCCCCAATGCAGCTTGCTCCCACTGCCACAGGGCAGCACTCGCCAGTTCTCCTGGTGGGCACAGGTTATCAGTTCTGCCAATTCCGATTGAGTCTGAGGATAAACAACACCTGCTGGGGCCGAGTCCGCAACCATCGCTCGAACAATCTGTTGTCGCCACAATGGTTCAATCTGCTCCCAGGCCCTGATCTGATCTGGTTTAGAAATTGTGGAAAGCTGATTGAGAATGTGGTCCCGGTGCTGCATCACGTCCTTTGGTTGGGTTACGGAGGTTGGAGAGTGTCCTAAGCGAAGGGAGTTATCCCTCGCTATCCACCCTATCATTTCCCCACTTGCAAAGAACGGAATCTGACGCGATCGCCCCTACCAGGTAAAGTGCTATTTCAGGAGTTTGAGAAGTTGAGTTCTATTTCTCCAAAGTGTGATTCTGCCTCTCTCTCTGCTGAGTCCCATACTGGTCAATCAGTTCAACCAGTCGAGTTTTGAAGGTCCGCAACGCACTCGGCGAGGTCGCCACATGAGAGTCCAGCCCAGTCAAGCGGAGAAACTCGCTCAAACTTTCAGCGCCCACCCCTTGCTTAATCCCAAAGTAATATATGAGTTGGGAACCTGCCAGATCCCCGGTTTCTTGAAGAAACCGGGGATCTGATGAGAGGTTAGGGTTCTCACCTACAGACACGGGGATATGTTCATGAATATATGTCGAATTAGCTGCGCCCAAGGCGCAGGAGCAGCAGACCTAGGCTTAGAGCCACTGGCCCCAAGTCCGTTAGGTGAAGAGAGTGCTGCTGGCGATCGCCCATAGGAAAATGAGAATCTGGCTCAGGAAAAATAACACATGAACACGATGATACTAACCTGGCTGTTTAAACCCGGTCAAGTCCCTACCTGGGTAAAAGATCATTGAATTAGCAAAGTTACACGATGGTCCGATGCCATGAAAGAGGAGAACTCATGAACTAGTATTTACTCGACCTAAACTCACGTAAGGTTGCATAAAAATGCCACCTCTACGCTGAGACCTATATGAATATAACTCACTATTTGCAGTGCCATCGTTGTGAATAGTGACAGTTCACCTAAGTGGCCCCATCCATAACTCGCTAATTTCGCTGACCCTACCAGGGAACAGAGATAATAGTTGTTGAAGATCCTAACCTTTTGTCAAGATGCCCGACCCCGAAAATCAACTCCAGCAGCTTGTCCTGCAAGCCCAACAATGCCCTGCCCAGAGTCTCCAACGTCGTTTAGCATTGACCAAGTTGATTCACATCCTCCAGCAGCCCGGTTTTCTGACTCGTCCTAAAACCGGGTCGTTTCCAGGAATGTATGAGGCTATTTATGATGAGGCAGTGCAGCGTTTATTTGTGCATATTTGTCATCGGGTTGAGACCTATGATCCAGAGAAAGGAAAGGTGCTGCAATGGGTGAATTTTTTATTGAGTCGGCGTTTTTTTATTGAGGCTAGTCGTGATATTTTACCTACTTTACCCAAAGGAGTTGATCACAAGCAAGTGACTCGTTTATCGATTGATGATCTCGATCGTCAAAACCCCTTGGAACTGAACCCAGGACTAAAGCCAAGTATTGGTGAAGAACTACGAGGATACATCGAGGAGGATGCAGAAGAATTGTTACAAAATATGTATGTAAAAAATCATCCCGCGATTACATTTCAATGGTTATTGCTTCAACGATTAGATGGTTATTCATGGCAAGATTTAGCACATAAAACAGAGATTCAAATATCGACTCTAAGCAGTTTTTATCAGCGATCGCTCAAAAAGGTTGCATCTAAATTTCGGGAGTATCTAACATGAAAAAAGAATATACATCAGGGAAACAATCTACTGAATTGAGTTCAGAACGAGAAGGGAAAGAGAGGGACATGAATAACGATGACTTAAATTTTTCAATGAATATTCCATTAAAGGCTCATGAAATTGCCCAGCAGTTTTATCGCCGACAGATTAGCCCAGACAAAGCGAAACAAGTCTATTTAAATACGCTTGCTGTTTACAGCGTTCATACTTATTTACAGTATTTAGAGATAGCCTCTAATTTAACTACCAGCGATAGTTGGGATACCACAATGCAATCTTTTTCAGATGTGGCTGACTTAGACATTCCTGGCTACGGTCGATTGGAATGCCGCCCCGTGTTACCGGGAGAGAAACAATGCTATGTGCCCCCAGAGGTATGGGGCGATCGCGCTGGATACATTGCAGCTCAGCTAGATGAAAACTTAGAAAAAGTTACTTTGCTAGGATTTCTGTCCACCGTCAATTCAGCATATATTCAACTTGAGCGGTGGCGATCGCTTTCATTATTACTTGAAGCATTGGATGAATCCACCTCGAATGTTACTCAGTCTAGTATTGCCCAGTCTAGTATTGCCCAGTCTACTATTACTCAGGCTAATATTACTCAGGCTAATATTGATCAAACAGAAGTTACCTCTGAT
Organism: Leptolyngbyaceae cyanobacterium; assembly: GCA_051439365.1. Classification (GTDB taxonomy): domain Bacteria; phylum Cyanobacteriota; class Cyanobacteriia; order CAKZMO01; family CAKZMO01; genus JAAHGY01. Next base: position 5,618 of record JBFRWC010000201.1, on the reverse strand, counting down.
ATCTCTCGTTCTCCTTTGAGCACTAATTCTTCCCTCAGAGTACGCTTAGGCCAATGGTTAGATGGACTCATTGATCAGAGTTGGCAGATCGTTGATCATACATTCGCTACCGCCAGCCTATCGCCAAGCTTTCGGACTCCTGAGGGAAGCCAACAGTCCCTAGACGCAGCTCAAGTGATTTGTAGTAAACATTTAAGTTGGCAGCGTTCAGTGGACCATAGTCCACTCATGCTCATTATTGGTTTAGCTGCTACAAATACCACCGAAATTGATATTTGGGTCAAGTTAACTCATCAGGAATCGAAGCACCTACCGCTGGATCTAGAATTATTCATTCTTGATGATCAGGATCAACCAGTGATCCAAACTAAGTCTAGAGGAACAGAAGGAATTCAGCTTAAGTTTGGTGCAGAACCTGGTGAAGAGTTCAGTGTTAAGGTAGTTCATGATCATCAGGAGATTATTGAAACTTTTGCTGTATAGCCCCTGCATAAACAATGTGAGGTGATGATCTTCAATGACTCCAACCCAAAAGATTATTGTTTTTAGACTAGATGGAAATCTTGAGAAGGACGGGTTCAAGATTGAGTTAGAAGTCGGGAGGAAAGGACAACCTCTCATCTCTTCATTCAGCGGCTATCTGCCACCAATGCCAAAATTGGCCCAGACATTCAAGCAATGGCAAGACGACTACCATCGTTGGGGTACTCCTAGTCGAATTCGTCCCAAGGAAGTAGTATTTACAGGCGTAAGTGATCATTCTAATGCCTGTAAAGCCTCGGCTAAACGTCTGAGACACTGCTTTGCTCAATGGCATCAGCTTCCTGAGTTTCTCAAACTTGATATTCGATTAAGAGAGCTAGTGAACCAGGATGACATGGCAACATTAGTCCTGAAAACAGAATCCGATATTGTGTCAAAGCTACCATGGCACTTGTGGGAATTTGTGGATCGATATCCTCAGGTTGAGGTTGTCATTGAGGCCAAGCAATATCATTTTTATAATAATTACTCTTTCAAAGAGAATCAACCTGTTCGCATCTTGTCAATTCTTGGAGATGCAACAGGGATTGATATTGAAACCGATCGTACTTTACTGAATAGCTTACCCAATGCTGAGGTCAATTTTCTGGTTGAACCTCAGCGCAGTGATATCAATCAGCAATTATGGGATCAATCTTGGGACATTCTTTTCTTTGCAGGCCATAGCCGTACAGAAGGTCAACAAGGACGCATTTATATCAATTCATCTGATAGCCTTACCCTAGACGAACTCCGCTATGGGCTACGACAATCGATTCATAATGGCCTTAAATTGGCGATCTTTAATTCTTGCGATGGGTTGGGATTAGCCCATGAATTAGCCACTCTATCTCTTCCTCATCTAATTGTCATGCGGGAGCCTGTGCCAGACCAAGTTGCACAAACATTTTTGCAGCAGTTTCTTAGGGCGCTATCACAAGGACATCCCCTTACCCAAGCCGTCCGACAAGCACGGGAAAGACTGCAAGGCATAGAAAAACAGTTTCCCTGTGCCAGTTGGCTACCGATTATGTATCAACAGTCCCATGCTGATGAGTTTTACTGGCCTTCTCCCAGTCAAGAGACCTCACATCCATCTCCAGATCTGACACCACCCATACCAGAAACCTTACCTCAGCCTGTTGTTAATGGAGTGACTACGCCCTCTCAAGCTATCCCCTCCCAGATGATTCCGCAAGAAAGGAGCGTTCAAGACAAAAGAAATCATTTAAACAGAAGAAAGATGGGCTGGATTTTGGCCAGTAGTCTATTAACGACGGGAGTCATTATTGGCCTTCGTTGGCTAAGTTTATTACAGCAATTTGAGCTACAAGCCTATGATCAGTTTGTGCGATCGCAACCCGATAATTGGAGCTTGCGCGATCGCGTCCTCATTGTTGGGATTGATGAAGCGGATATCCAATATCAAAATAATCAAGGTATGGAACGACAGGGTTCCTTATCTGAACAAGCCTTGCAGGTGTTATTAGAGAAAATAACACCTCATCAGCCTGCATTAATTGGCTTAGATATTATTCATGATTATCCTTTCAGTGCAGAAGTCACCCATGAACTCGAAGACCAAACCTTTGTCGCCATTTGTCAAGCCTCTTCACAGATGAGTAACCTCCCTGGTATTCGCCCACCAGATGACTTTTCGATGGAGAAAGTGGGATTTAATAATGTCCCACTCGATCCAGATGGAGTGGTGAGACGACAAGTTTTGGGCAAGCATTCCGACAGTCTATGCCCGGTCAATGAGTCGTTTAGCTATCGATTAGCTCAACTTTATTTACAAAAAGTAGAAACAATAGAGGCAGAATGGGTTGCCACTTCATCCAGTCGTCCGCGAGAGATTCGACTCGGGAAACGGGTGTTAAGTCGCCTCAGTTCCAATAGCGGAGCCTATCAATTCCCCCAGGGTGGACCCGGAGGGTATCAAGTGATGGTCAACTACTATCCCATTGAACCCAATGTGATCCATTTGCGGGAGGTTCTTAGTGGTTCAATGGATACCCAACTGCAAAGTCTTGTGGCCAATCGGATTATTTTAATTGGGGTCATAGATCGCGATCGCCATGCCACTTCATACAACCCAAAACTTGATCCGGTTCCTGGAGTAATCATCCATGCCCACATGATGAAGCAGGTCATTGATTTTGCCTTGGGCGATCGCACCCTTCTATCTTGGTGGCCAGAATGGTTAGAAAACCTGTGGATCGGGGGCTGGTCTTTGATCGGGGTCGGCATCGGAGGCGGCATCAGACGAGTGTGGCGATCGCCCTTCTCATTTATCCTGAGTTTTATGGTCGGTGTGGGTATATTGTGGGGGACTTGTTTGATCCTGTTTGTCCAAGGATGGTGGGTTCCTTTTATCCCTAGTCTGATATCATTTGGAGTGTCAACCCTGTTGGCGAACTATCTAATAGTAGGTTCACAGTTTACGGGCTTACAGAAAAATAATGATGAACTATCGTGATGAACTATCGTGATGAACTATCATGATGAGCTATCTTAGATAACTCCATGATCAACACAGTTGAGTTAGCGTGCTGGTTGACTGACAAAAATTGGGGCTTGGGCGCGGAAACCGCCCCCCTACAAGGGATTGGGACAATGTAGGGGTCAGGTCTCCTGACCCAAGGCAGGGACAAGGTTTTAGGTAGTTTTGTCAGTCAATCAGGTTAGCGTGACTATCACAGCAGTAAATAAGTATTTTAGTATGGTAGCTAAAATTCCTGGTTATCTTCTGAACTTGGCGTTAATCATAATGACAACAATCCCTTCAGCCCCAGCCTTTTCTGAAGGAAATCCTGGAGCAATTGCTGAAGCCAATCTCCATCGGCAAGATTCACTTGATAAACAACAGGGCAATGGAGATTGGGGTAATGATATCCTGGGGGACCAAGTTGGTGCTGGGCCTCGGCTCGAAGACTGGGGCGAACCCCATGATGGCAATCAAACGGGAGCTGGAACCCGTGAGACGTGTCCGCAAACTGATTATCCACTAGTGGCATTAATGCCAGAAGGAGTTAACTGGAGTTTGACGACTCAATCCTATCCAACCTTTTGGTTTTACTTGCCCTACACCCGTGACCAAGTAGCAACAGCCATATTTGTCCTTGAAGATGAAACGGGTGTAATTTATCACGAATTGCCGATTGTCTTACCGGAAGAACCAGGATTTTACCGCTTTACCATTCCCAATAATTTGCCTCCTTTGCAAGCTGAAGTCGAGTATTTTTGGGCGTTGAAATTATTCTGTTCACTAGACTCAATTGTGCCGATTTTTGTGAATGGAGAGGTGGAGTTTGCTGAAGTTGATGCGACCTTGCAATCTGACTATCAAGCCTATATTGACGATCGTATTTGGTTGGATGCGGTTAATTTGCTGATGCAGCAGAGAATTCAAGAACCGGATAACCTTGACCTATTCAAAGATTGGCAAAGGCTAATGTTAAGTGGGGGAATTACACCGGAAGAGGTTCCTGCTATGCCAATTTATGCAATGCCTTTGCCTGTCAGTGGAGGACCAATCGAGTAGGAGCAAAGCTCAAGTGACGTCTAGGAGATTGCATCGACGGGCAGGGGCGATCGCCCCATCTCACCGCTCCAAATTTTGCAACCACGGCAGATACGTGCGATCGCACAGGTGAACCAACGCCCCTACCCAATCCGGGTCAGTCTCCAGAAATTGCTCTAAGGCGCAACCCTCAAGGCGATCGCCCTCCCTCATCCCTAGCGCGATCGCCCATCAATACTAGAGGGGAGCGATCGGGCCTTTGAGGGGAGCGATCGCCCTTACCATACATTCAGCAAACGCTACTCCCTATCATTGGGGCGATCGCTTTGATGCTTCGTTTTGTTCCCTAACTCAACTCTGGAATCAGGCAGCAGCACAAACAGTACTGGGTTCAGGCAAAGCATCTCCGGCAGCTTCATAAGCCATAACCAAGGATTCGAGGGCTTCAATCCCTTGGGCAACCGCTTCCTTATAGGTGTTACCGTGGGTGCGCCATTGCTGCCCAGGAAAGTCAGGGAACCCGACTAAAAAACAATTATCCTCATCTGACCACTGAATTACCATTTGATATTTAAGATTGTTCATCATCTTGGTTTTCCTCAACTTGTTGAACGGCCCCTAAAACTTCTTTTTCTTGATAACGTTTAGCATCTGCACTATCCTTCCCAGAAACCGTTATTTTGCCGGAATAAAGTGGATGTATCCAGTTGGTGTGGCTTCCTTTACCAGGGAGTTCTGAAAACCCTGCCTTTCGTAACAACTGTTTCAACTCTCGAATTTTCTTTGGCATCCCTCTGTACCTTAGGTAAGGTGGTGGTTTTGGACGTAGGACTTGCCCTTAAAGCGAATCGTTGCCATAGCCAGATGAAGTCTCTCCAGAGTATTTCTAGGCTACAGGCAAATCTTGACCTTTGACTGTGTTCGTGGATTTTCTTCAAAATAGTGTCAAGTTCAGTGCTAGGTATAAGTTTGAAGGGCGATCGCCCTTCCCTATCCTGGGTACGATCGCTGAGTAGGGAAAGCGATCGGTCCTTTGAGATGAGCATTTGCGCCATGCCTTCAGCAAACGCCCTTTCTTATCCCTGGTGCGATCGCTCTCTACCACCCGAACAGAATCTTTCCGAGTTCTTAACAATTTCACTCTACCGTTCAAGATCGTGATACTGAGTGGGTATCGCTCAGCAAGAGTATCGGTTAGAGCCTCATTGAGCCAGCCAGCAAACTAATCATTGACCAGAGAATGCCGCCAATTTTGTTGTTTGAATTGCTTCAGCCCCAAGGGACGACTAACCCCAGTCTTTCCGTTTCCACCTATGAGCAGGTTGTGCTTCAAGAGATTGCGACTCCCTCGCTCCAGGAACTTGATCGAGGAATCGCTGAACGTTTTGTGCCAGCTTTTCCCAGGACAATGACTCATATCAGTGATTCTGGCAACGACGATGACGATGATGACGACGATGGCTTGGCCACTCATCGGGTTTATCCCTATGTTTTCCTGGAGGGAGAAGCGATCGCCGCTGTTAGTGGGGCAGTGGGGCGGGGCTTAAATGATGGCACGACGTTGCAACACAGT
>JBFRWC010000200.1:0-6129 GCA_051439365.1 Leptolyngbyaceae cyanobacterium | reverse complement strand
GATCGCTACCTTTTTATATCAAAGACCGTTCTGGAACGGTGCGATCGCCACAAACCTCAATATTGTGCTGCCCCATAGCAGTACCACGCCCCAGGCTAAGATGAACAGAAAAACAACGATTTAATATGCCATACTCTGACAATGAAGTGTTGAGAGGTGGGCATTCAGCATGAGTTTACTGGGAAATATTATCTGGTTAGTTTTTGGTGGTTTCTTAAGTGGGGTTGGTTATATCATTGGTGGTTTGAGCACTTGTTTAACGATTATTGGAATTCCTTTTGGCATCGAAGCGATCAAAGTTGGGGTCGAAAGCTTTACCCCTTTTGGGAAAGAGGTGGTCAAAAATTCCAATGCCGATACCCCCCTAGCCCTGATTCTCAACATTATTTGGATTATTCTGTTTGGCTGGGAGATTGCCTTGTCCCATTTGTTTTGGGGGATGATCCTGGCCATCACTATTATTGGTTTGCCCTTTGCTCGGCAGCATTTTAAGCTAGTGACCTTAGCGTTGTGGCCGTTTGGTCGCGATCTCGTGCCAATTGACTGACAACACTTGATTGCTTGGCTGTTTGGAATCGCTGGAAGAATTCCCTAGCCAGAAAGTGGAAAGGGAGTAAGGGATGTGTCATTGCCCGATCGCTAAACTCGCTTATGGTCTTAGAATATGCAGCAATCCGAATCAAAAATTGCGCTTTTGATCGACGCGGATAATGCTCCTGCCTCAAAAATTGAGGCGATCGTATCAGAAATTGCCAAATATGGAGTGGCCAACATTCGCAAGGCTTATGGAAATTGGAAGAGTGCCAATTTACAAGCCTGGGAGAGTTGTTTGCACGAATATGCCATCCGTCCCGTGCAGCAGTTTGACTATACGAAAGGTAAAAATGCTACTGATGCCGCGATGATCATTGATGCGATGGACCTGTTATACATGCAGCAGCTAGATGCCTTTGCGATCGTGTCAAGTGATTGCGACTTCACGCCTCTCGTTATGAGAATTTTGACCAATGGTTTGAAAGTCTATGGGTTTGGCGAAAAGAAAACACCTCTGCCCTTTGTCTACGCTTGCTCAACTTTTCTGTACCTTGAGACTATTGATCAAACCATTGTCTCAGAGGAGGAATCAAAGTTTGCGACCAGTGTCAAGAAAGCAGGAAAGGAACTCAAGCAAGATACAAAACTAATGAATTTACTCCGAGGAGCTATCTCCAGCACTTTAGATGATGATGGCTGGTCAAACTTAGCAGTCCTCGGTGGCCACATCAAGAATCAGGCATCGTTTGACTCAAGAAACTACGGGTACGCTAATTTAAGTGGCTTATTTGAGGCCATTGACCTATTTGAGGTTCAGAGAAAAAATAAGGTTGTTTACGTGAGAAGTCGGCGCAAGGGAAACAGTCACACGAAAAAGTAAAAGACTCCTAAACATTCGATTAGCTCATCGTCGTCTGCAATGGACACCTTGTTCGTAACCGAGTTTGCTAAAGATCCCGGGGTTCTTCAGAAAGTTATTTTTCAGGGTGATGTTTTGTTGCAGAACCCCGGGATCTGAAACCTTGAGAGGCAATCGCACATTGGTGGAGGGAGAGAGGCGATCGCTTTGTGCAGAGATCCCGGGGTTCTTCAGAAAGTTATTCTTCGAGGTGATGTTTTGTTGCAGAACCCCGGGATCTGAAACCTTGAGAGGCGATCGCACATTGGTGGAGGGAGAGAGGCGATCGCTTTTCGCAAAGATCCCTTCTCCCTCAAATTACTGCTTGGACAATTGGGTACGTTGCACCCTCGTGGCCTCCATAAGGCTTCCGGACGTAGGAAATTTCTCCCGTATAGAGCCTCATCAAGCTGCGCCTCTTGTCCAGCCAATGTATAATAAGCCCAAACACCCTTAACCGTAGCCCTAGTCATGGTGTGGACCCGCGACCATCTGCTTCAAAACGGTAAATACAAAATTGAGAGAGTCCTTGGTACCGGAGGCTTTGGCATCACTTACCTAGCTCACTGCAAAGAGTGGGGCCAAGTGGTGATTAAAACACTGAATGACGATGTGCAGATGCGATCGGATTTTGATGAAATCCAGGACGAGTTTTTGAATGAAGCCTTAAGAATAAGGGGCTGTCAACATCCCCACATTGTAAAAGTTCACAAGCTTTTCCAGGAAAAAGTCAGCCCTCCCTATTCCGACACAACACCGGGACAGAGTTTCCGATTAGTATGCATCGTGATGGAGTTTATCCAGGGCCTTGATCTAGCTCGCATGTTAGCCCAGCAGGGACCGTTATCAGAAAAGGATGCGGTACGCTACATCCGACAGATTGGGGATGCGCTTACGGTCGTGCATGGCAATGGGTTACTCCACCGCGACGTAAAGCCGAACAACATTATGGTGCGTCAGGACACAGACGAGGCCGTATTAATTGACTTTGGCATTGCCAGGGAGTTTGCGCCCAACCAAACCCGCACCCATACCCGCGCCGTAACCCCAGGTTATGCGCCCATCGAGCAATATGAACGGCAAGCGAAACGGGGGTCTTTTACCGATGTATACGCACTAGCCGCCACCCTCTATTCCATCGTCACGGGAGATGCGCCACCCGAGGCCCAATCTAGAGAACTGCATTGGCTCAAATACAAGCGGGATTTATTGAGTCCGCCCAACACAATACAAGACACTCTGAGCGATCGCACCAATACGGCCATTATCAAAGGCATGGAGATGAAAGCGGAATATCGTCCGAATTCAATGGTGAAGTGGCTTGATTTACTCCCAGAACAATCCGATTCGATCCCAGAACTAGGGGAAGGTCAGGAGGAATCACCCTCATCTGCTGCGGTTGCCCCTGATGAGATCACAGCAGTCCCCTACCCGCCACCACCACCACTCGTCACCATTGCGCCAGAACCAGACCCTGAAGCCTCATCCACGACTCTGACCCCTCCCGCCATAACCCCAGCATTGCACCATCAGCCTGGATGGTCTTCTTCAAATCATTCTCCTCAGCCTGATGCTGCGCCGCCCGAACCTGTGGAGATGGACGAAGCTCCCATACCCCCTGCCTCTCCGCTCTCTGCCTCTCCGTCTTCAGAATCAACTCACAGACCTTGGATGCTTCTAATGCTGGGCACTGTAGGAGTCATAGCAGTAGGAATAGCCATAGGAATGGTAATTTTCCATCTCCAAGATCTTGGACCTGATAATCCTGGACAGCAAACAATCATACCGCCGCCGCCGCCACCCGATCCAATTCCAATCTTAACTCCAGAAGCCGCTGAGGCTATCATTCGCTCCTGGTTTGATGCGAAGCAAGCAGCAATGGGGCCAGAGTACGATATCAGTCGTTTGGCAAATGTGTTGACTGGAGAACCCCTAACCTTCTGGCAGGAAGAAGTCAATCAAGCCCAAGCAAATGACTTCTATTTGATTTATGACTATCCAGATTTAACGATTGATGCAATGCCCACTCAGCCGACTAATCCTGTAACAATCTCTGTCAGCGTCACTGAGATTGGCAATTTTTATGAAAGTGGACAGCTACGACAAAATGAGTCCTACCGTAGTCCTCTTAATGTCAGGTATGAGCTTATTTTCAGTGGCGATGACTGGAAAATTCAATCTATAGATTCTGTCCCCCTCGAATCTGAAACTCAACCATAAGGGACTTGATAGACCCATAAGTTAGAGTTACCGGATTAACGCAAGATTTTTAGGATTTGTAATACAGTATGGAGGTCATTTCCTGGATCGACTAAGGAAAAAATAGAAGAGGTACTATAAACTGGGGGAGGCTGATGGGTGATTTTGAGGAAACGGAAATCCATTCATTTCTGGAATTGGGCCTACCCTGACTGTATCCCCCTTTAAGATTTGGGACGATTTCCCTGGAGGATGGCCACAGTGCTGTCAATATATTGGCTTTGTTTTTTGGCGGGTGGCACCTTTGTTACCCTAGCAGCCCTGGGTGGACTGGATGGGGCTGAATTTGACTATGAAATCGACACGGATGTGGAGTGGGGGATTCCCTGGTCGTTGCGCCCGTCTACTACTCTGCCCTCAGCGATCAGTCACAAGCAAAATCCGACGCAAACTTCGGCGCAAAATCCGGCCCGAAATCCAGTACAGTTCACCCGTCGTCTAACCCGTAGGGCAGGATTTCGGTTTTTGCTTAGTCTCCTGATGAGTCTGCGATTCTGGGGCGTGGGAACTTGCTTCTTTGGTTTGACCGGATTAGTCCTCTCCTGGCTTTCCCCCAATTTGGCTGGCTTGGTGATTTTTGCGATCGCCCTGTTCATGGGTCTAATCCTGGGAACAGCGATCGCCTCCACCTTCCTCGCCCTCTACTATCGTCAGGTGAATAGCTTGGTGCAATCCACCGACCTAGTGGGACTGATGGGTATTGTCGAAATTCCCTTTGATGCCCAGACACGGGGCAAAGTCCGGGTCGAGGTGAAGGGGACGGTGGCTGATTTTGTGGCGCGAACGGATGAGCAAGATCATGGATTTGAGGTGGGCGATCGCGTTCTGATCGTCGGCAGTGACAACAATCGTCTGTGGGTAGTGTCGGCCCAGTCCCTTGCGGATCAGGCGACGAACCCAGCCCCCTAACTCATCGGATGGTCTGGCGTTCTCAATCGCGGGGGGAGCGATCGCCTCCGGACTATCGTTTCAAATCGTAAACCCACTTTTTTAACTCGGTTATGGTGGCAGTGGAATGTCCGATTCGCCCCATGTCCATCGCTTCGCACACTGAGTTTAATTCAACTTAATTTTTCTGGTTTCATCAATCATGAATACATCATTAACGTCTTCAGTGGTTTCGTCTTCAGTGGTTCCGTCGTCTGCAATGGGGTCTCCCATAACGACTGTGGCTCAAGTTTCCGCCCCAGATGCTTCTATCCATCGTCAGGCTGAAACCGTCCCAGCTAGTGTGGCAGAGTCTTTTTTTGTCATCGTCGTGGGGGCGATCGCCCTGATTGCGTTCCTTAAAACCTGTTTGCAAATTTGTAACCCCAACGAAATTCTGATTTTGTCGGGACGACAACACAAAACTAAAAAGGGCCAAAGCGTCGGCTACAAGGTGATTTTTGGTGGACGCACGGTGGTGATTCCGATTTTGGAACAGGTAGAACGCATGGATATGACCACCATGCCTGTTCCGGTGGAGGTGAGTAATGCCTACTCCAAAGGTGGGATTCCGTTACATATTCAGGCGATCGCCAACGTCAAAGTATCCAGTGACCCCAGTGTGGTTGGCAATGCCATCGAACGCTTTCTGGGACACAACCGCAACGAAATCAAGCGAGTGGCACGGGAAACTCTGGAAGGGAACTTGCGGGGAGTGGTCGCTGATTTGACCCCAGAACAAGTTAACGAAGATCGACTGCGCTTCGCCGAACGAATTGCCCAAGATGTCTCCCGCGACTTGTCGAAATTGGGCTTGCACCTAGATACCCTCAAGATCCAAAACGTTGCCGATGACGTGGACTATCTCAACTCCATCGGGCGGCAGCAAATTGCCCAGATTGTCCGGGATGCCGAGATTGCCGAAGCCCAGACAATGGGGGAAGCAGATCGGATTGAAGCCGATTGTGAACAGCAGGCAGAGGTAGCCAAAACCCGTGCCCAAACCGTGATTCAGCAAAAGAAAAACGAGCTGCGGAAAATCTTGGCAGAATTGGAACAACGGGCGCGATCGGAGGAAGAACGGACCCAAGCCGCTGCCAAGGAAGCCCAAGCCAGGGCGGAACAACAACTCCAAACTGTCCGGGCAGAATTGGAGCGATTGCGCCTGGATGCGGATGAAGTTCTACCAGCAGAAGCCCAACGGCTCGCCAAGGAGTTACAGGCAAGAGGGGATGCGGCCGTCCTGGCTGAGAATGCTAAAGCCGCTGCTTTGGTGAACGATATGCTGGCCGAAGTGTGGCGTGATACGGGCATCGATGCCACCCAAGTCTTCTTGATTCAGCAAATTGAAATGATCCTGCAACAAGCCGCTGAAATCCCCCAACGCATGACCCTAGAGCGGGTTAACGTCATCGACAACGGTGATGGAAAGGCGATCGCCAGTCTGCTCAATGTCTACCCCGAAGTCGTACGGCAATTCTTGGCCAGGGTAGACGACACACTGGGGTTGG
>JBFRWC010000199.1:0-14060 GCA_051439365.1 Leptolyngbyaceae cyanobacterium | reverse complement strand
GAGTCTGGTAATCCCGATGCGAACCGGGATGGCCTGGTGGATGGGGCCGATAGCGATGGCGATGGTCTGAGGGATTCCGTCGATCCTGGCAATGGCTTTGGCGACCAGGGCGGATCTGACATTACGGACACGGACGGTGATGGGGTTGCGGATCACCGAGATCTCGACTCCGACAACGACGGCCTCAATGATGTGACTGAATCGGACAATCCCGATGCCAATGGCGACGGTCTGGTGGATGGGGGCGATGGCGATGGCGATGGCATTCGCGATAGTGTGGACCCGTCTAGCGGATTCGGCGACACCAACGATCCTTTGCCCACAGACATCGATGGTGATGGAGTTCCCGATCGCACTGACCTAGATTCTGACAACGACGGTATCCTAGATGTGACTGAAGCGGGCTACACGGATGGCGATCGCGACGGTCAAGTGGATGGCGGCGATGCGGATCGAGATGGCATTAAAGATGCAGTTGATCCTTCTTCCACCAACTTTGGCGACAATGGCGATATTGGCGGTGTCGATACGGACGGGGATGGCGTTGCCGATCACCGAGACCTGGATTCCGATAATGATGGCATCACTGATGTTCTGGAAGCCGGGGGCGCTGACCCTGATCGGGATGGCATTATCGGATCAGGATTGATCCAGGATGTCGATGGGGATGGTATTGCTGACGAGGTTGACCCCTCCACAGGCGGAACACCCCTGCCCGTAACCGATGGCGATGGCGATACCGCCCCTGACTATAAGGATCTGGACTCCGACAATGATGGGATTTTCGACCTAGTAGAACGAGGGGGGCTAACGGATGCCAACAACGATGGCCAGATTGATGGACTAGACTCTGATGGGGACGGTTTGCTGGATGAGATTGACGGCAGCAATGGCACCTTTGGGACCGGGTCCGTGCCCATGGATGCCCCCTTAGACAGCGACGGTGATGGTACTCCAGATTTCCAACAATTGCCCAATGATGGCAGCTCCGGCGGGTCCAGTGGTTCGGACAATGTCATCGGCACCAATGGGGATGATATTCTTAACGGCTTTAGCGATCTAGACGTATTGGATGGTGGTCTTGGGAACGACATTATCAACGGCGGCAGTCAAAGGGACAATCTCATTGGTGGACCGGGAGATGATATTCTCAACGGCGGCACCAACAATGACCGGATGAGTGGTGGCACTGGGGATGATATTCTCAACGGCGGCAGTGGCAACGATCGCATGTTCGGGAATAATGGTGATGACCGACTCAACGGCGGCAGTGGCAATGACCGGATGAAGGGAGGTAAAGGTCGCGATGTTCTGGATGGGGGCGATGGCAATGACAAAATTTTTGGTAACCAGAAGAAAGACACCATTACGGGAGGAGATGGCAATGATCTGATTGTGGGTGGCTTTGGCAAAGATCTGCTGACTGGGGGCGAAGGTCGGGATCGATTCCGCTATACCTCGGTGAAGGACTTTGGCGATCGCATCACCGACTTTGAAATCATCAAAGACAAGTTCGATCTGAAACCTATCAAAGGCATCAGCTCGATGGATGATTTGAACTTTATCCAGAAGGGCAATAATGCCCTCGTCCAAGCAAAAGTCGGCAACAAGTTCAGAACGGTAGCCAGACTGGACAATATCGATATCAATGACCTAGACGAAGGGAACTTCAAACTGTAAAGTTATAGACCCCCGGTTTCTTAGAGGAACCGGGGGTCTTTAGCTAGCTGACGTGAGTTGTTGTTGATCTGGTTGACCGACAAAAATTGGGGCTTAGGCGCGGAACCCGCTCCCCTACAAGGGATTGGGACAATGTAGGGGTCAGGTTTCCTGACCCAAGACAGGGACTAGGCAGACGCTTCCTCTGACTCGGTAGTTCCAGGACTCAGTAATGCCAAGTAAATCCCCCCTAGGACCAGGATAAAGCCAACACAGTTGAGGGGAGTTAGGGGTTCATTCCATCCAACCCAAGCAATGAAGGCCGCAAACACTGCTTCCAGGGGCAAAAACAACGACACAAATTCAGAGGAAAGCTGCTTGAGACTAAAAGCCGTCAATCCCTGACCAATAATCTGTGAGAAAACAACGACTCCGGTAACGGCGGCCCAGCCAAATAGAGTCGTCGGGAACAGCGGTTCATGGGTAAGTAATATAATGGGTAAAATTCCGATGGCCCCAATAATGCAGGTCCACTGCAACACAAGTATTGCCGAAAACTGCTGCCGCAATTGCCCCACCAACAGGCAATACAGGGCTAGGAGAATCGCTGAGGCAAGGGCAATGCTATCTCCCATAAAATGGGACATGCCTAGCTGGAAGTCTTCAAAGCCAATCGTCACTACACCCGCTAAGGTCAGACCCACAGCGATTAAAAAGCGCTGGCTAAAGTGATGCCTAAAGAGGAGCCAACCTAGAATGATTGCAAAGAGGGGAGACAGATCATGCATGAGGGTGGAGTTGGCCACTGTTGTATATTGGAGCGACCAAGCCCACAGCACGAGACAGCCTGCAAAAATCAGGCCACACAAGGTAAAAATTAGGTAGGTGGAACGGGTCATGGGAACGGGGGGCACTTCGGTCTGATGGGGAGCCACCTCAGAGTCGGAATCAGATGCTGGATTAGACTCTGAGAAGGTTGGCGATCGCTTGGTTGCTGCTTTCGGTTGTTTAAAAACTGTCCAAAGCCAGATGACTAGCGCGGCCATCCAAAATCGGTTGAAGGTGGTACTAAGCGAACCGATTTCGTCAACGGACAGCTTGATGCAGAAAACACCCAAAGCAATCGTAAACTGCCCCAACACTAGAGCAACGATCGCAATCGTCTTTGGTGAGTAGGAGGGCCAGACGGTCTCCTTACTCTTAAACCATGACAGAGAGGAAGACCAGAGATTGGCCTCTTCTGTTTTGCTTGACGTGGAAGAGGGCCAAAGGATCGCCCTCTTGTTGAGTACGGAAAAATTCATAAGTATTCTGTGGAGGGCCATTGATGAGTTGGATTCCCTGAGTCTACAAAAAATAGAAATTACGTGAAAAGTTGCAGCGGTAAGGGCGATCGCGTTGCAGACTCAAACATACCCTGGAAGCATATCAGTCGCAATCGATCAATTTACCCCTGCTTAACCATGAGACAGAAGTGCCAAGACAACCTTACAACTATCCATATTTCTTTACAAGGATTCAGGTATTAAGGATTCATCCGTTCAGCCTTAAAAGCTATAACGCTTACTAACCTGACAACGTAGGAACATCATTCTATGAGGCTACCACATCTTTCTTGGTATTATGTTGCTTCCATAACAGGTTATTCCGGGTTCGTTTCACCTAGCTGCATTCGTGCCTGACTCTACTTTTTAACAGACAAACAAAAAACAGATTTTCTTAATATTTTTATTGTTATGAGACCCTATGTAGAACTGTGGGTCTAGTCCACTCGTAGGGTGCCGTTAGCAATCGCGTAATGCACTAAGCAGAGCAAGCTTATAGCTTATTAAAGAAGGTGGTACAAATGGCATGACAATAGGCAATGAATTCTGTAATCACCACTTTGGTGCCGTGACTACTGCGCCACCAAGCCTTGGGATCAAAGTCTACAGGGTTTGAGGCAATCACGCCGACCCTGATATCAGGTGATAAATATTGCTGATAGAAGAAATGGGTTCGACGGGCATGAATATGGTTAGAGAAAATGTTAATCCTTTCAATTTTTAGCTGTTTTTCCATCAGCCAGTCTTGAAAGGTCACCGCTGTCGTTTCAGTTCGTTTTTGAGGGGTAAAAGGAGAGGGCAAGGCAACGATCTTTTCCGAGGGAAATCCAAGCACTTTCAAGGTAGACGCAGCCAGATCAGCCGTCGTTTTATGACCAGAAACACGAGCCCCAACTCGCAATGCTCCTCCCACTGTCACTAAATATTGATAGCCCCCTCGTTCAAACTCTGTGATGGTTGCTTTGAGATTATGCTCCTCTAGCCATCCCTCAACTACTAAGATATTGGCCTGCTCGATCGGTCGATTAAGGGCTAAAAATGAATAGACAGAATAACGTAGAAATAGGGCGAAAAGGAGCAGTGCGGCAATGAAAAGGCCATCTATCCCTAATAATATCCAGGTGAACGTTTGCATCTAGACTCCCTAGAGAGATTTTGTATCTGCAGAACGACTGAAAGAACGTCTCAAGCACTCATCAGTGAATGTCTAAGCTCATGACGTAGTGACCGAGACAAAGGGTCTGGGACCACAGTTCATATTCTAGACGGAGTCGCTCCGGATTTTCGCCTCCCGTGAGGGCAAGGCTACGAGTGAAATTACGGAGTTTTATCTGCCCTGATTGCTCTAGGTGGTCCCCTTGTAGCCAATAACGGTTAGACCCATAGGTTCCTTGTTCCCAGGAATGGCGGTAGCTAAACCGCCCATTGCCCTGCATTGTCATCGTAACGCGATAGGGAGAAATTTCCAGCCATAGCAGTCGGGGGGTATCACCGCTTGGGGCAGAGGGATCTGAGGTGGATGGTTCTGATGCGGAGGGGGAGGATGTTAGGGCTGACTCCCAGGAAGATGTTGGTATGGCCCATGCTGATGAATGGTTAGGATAACTATGAAACGTTGGCTCTGTCAACAATACGTGAAATTGCTCAGGTGTTTTTTGATAGAAGGTGGCGGAGGTTTCTAAGCTGGACCAGATGGGCATGTCAAATGACATCAGAGATAGGCAAACAGGTTTACGGCTTTGGCTCAACATGGAACATTACCAGTCATGGGAAAATGAAAAGTGGTCTACAGCGGCTCAAGTTTGAAGCAAAAGATATTAAATAGATTTCATGAAGCGAAAAACGATTTGGTTTTACAATGAGATGCCCTTTGTCTATTAATGCTGTTAACCCTTACTCTGCCAGTCTATCCCAATGACAACGACCACCATCACCCTGAATAATACTGAATTTCATCAATCCTTGACGATTCAACCTGCTTCGTCCGAGTTTTCTCTGAGGGGTCGCGTCCGTATTCCTGGTGACAAATCCATTTCTCACCGTTCTCTGATGTTGGGGGCGATCGCCACAGGCACTACAGAAATTAATGGCCTCCTGTTGGGCGAAGACCCCCGCAGCACCGCTGCTTGTCTGACGGCAATGGGGGCAACTATTTCAGATCTCAACTCCGACCATGTCACGGTCCAGGGCATTGGCATTGGTGCATTACAGGAACCAGAGGCGGTGCTAGATGCGGGGAATTCAGGAACGACGATGCGATTGATGTTGGGGTTACTGGCCTCCCATCCCGATCGCTTTTTCAGTATGACCGGGGATGAGTCTCTCCGCAGTCGGCCCATGTTGCGGGTGATCAATCCCTTGCGGGAGATGGGCGCACAGATTTGGCACCGTTCCGGTGGCTATGCACCACTGGCGATCCAAGGGCAGCAGCTTAAACCGATGCACTATCAGTCTCCCATTGCCTCGGCCCAGGTGAAATCTTGTGTCCTGCTGGCGGGGTTGATGGCTGAAGGGCGGACGACGGTGACGGAACCTGCGCGATCGCGTGACCACAGTGAACGGATGCTGGCGGCGTTTGGGGCCGAGGTGATTGTAGATGAGGACGCGAAAAGCGCCACAGTGGTAGGACCTGCCCAACTAACGGGGCAGACGGTGGTGGTTCCAGGCGACATTAGTTCAGCCGCATTCTGGATGGTGGCGGCGGCGATCGTCCCCGATGCAGAATTGGTGATTGAGAATGTCGGGGTTAATCCTACTCGTACTGGAATTTTGGAAGCCTTACAAATGATGGAGGCAGATATCACCCTGGAGAATGAGCGGGTGGTGACAGGAGAGCCTGTGGCCGATATTCGGGTGAAATACAGTCAACTCCAAGCCTGCACCATTGGTGGTGAAATGATTCCCCGGTTGATTGATGAAATTCCAGTGTTGGCGGTGGCAGCGGTATTTGCTGAGGGGACGACAGTGATCAAAGATGCGGCAGAATTGCGGGTGAAGGAGAGCGATCGCATTGCGGTGATGGCGACGGAGCTAGGCAAGATGGGGGCGACTATTACCGAGCGTCCTGATGGGATGGACATTACGGGCGGGGGCACGCTCACGGGCACAGAAGTCGATAGCTATACCGATCACCGCATTGCCATGAGTTTGGCGATCGCCGCCCTCACCGCTAAGGGCTCCACCACTATCCACCGGGCCGAAGCCGCCTCAATCTCCTATCCGAACTTTGTCAGTACCCTCCAATCGGTGTGTCGTTAGATGAACCAGCAAAATTTAGCGAAGCCCAAGGTCATTTTTTTTGACGCAGTGGGAACTTTATTTGGGGTGCGAGGCAGCGTCGGAGAAGTCTACGCCGAGCTGACCCAACGCCACGGTGTCACCGTTGATCCCACAGCGGTTGATCAGGCTTTCTATACCTGTTTTAAGGCTGCGCCCCCAATGGCCTTTCCAGGAATTGCCCCTGAAGCCACCATGACGCACGAATTTGCCTGGTGGAAAGCGATCGCTCACCAAACCTTTGCCACTGTTGGAGTGATTGACCAATTTGCTAATTTCGACCGCTTTTTCGATCACCTGTACGATCACTTTGCCACCGCCGATCCCTGGTTCATTTACGATGACACGTTCACGGCCTTGGACTATTGGCGGACCCAAGACGTAGAGCTTGGCCTGATCTCAAACTTTGATTCCCGTATCCACCCGGTTTTACGGGCCTTGGGGTTAACCCGCTACTTCGATTCCATCACCATTTCTACTGAAGTGGGAGCGGCGAAACCGAGCACGGCCATCTTTACCACTGCTCTGAAAAAGCACTGCTGTGCGCCCTATCAGGCATGGCATATTGGTGATAGTAAGCGGGAGGATTATTGGGGAGCGATCGCTGTTGGCCTCAGAGGGATTTGGCTGCATCGCTTGTGACGTTGGCGGATACATCCGGGCGAGGAGCACGATCGCTCACCACGTCAGGGAATTCTGACATTCTAACCAAAGCGGTGTACAAGTTTGCCCTGGGCGAGGAAAATTTCTAATAACTTTTCTCCGTTTGGGTCATTCCACCATGCTGTATCCACCCCAGTCCCATATCCGCTATGCCACCGAGGCTGACTTGCCTGCTATTGTGGAGATCTATAATTCTACGATTGCCAGCAAGAAGGTAAACGGAGAGATTATCCCGCTGACCGTGGAACAACGTCGCACTTGGTTTCAGTCCCACGACCCAAGCTCCCATCCTATCTGGGTCGCCGAACAAGAGGGAGCGATCGCAGGTTGGCTGGGTCTACGGCCCTTTTATGGGCGGCCTGCTTACCACCGCACGGCTGAGCTAAGTATTTACGTATCGCTTCAACACCGCCGTCAGGGGATTGGTCAGAGCCTCGTGAAACATGCGATCGCCCACTGTCCCACCCTCCATATTTCTACGCTGCTGGGCTTTGTGTTTGCCCAAAATACTCCCAGCTTAGCCCTGCTGAAACAATTAGGATTTGAGCAGTGGGGGTTTCTGCCTCAGGTCGCTCACTTTGATACTCATAGCTGTGACGTGGTGATTTTGGGATTAGCCCTGCGCCAACCGGGCGATCGCCCCTGATCTTCAGCTGTTTGCTCCCCGGATTCTTGAAGAATCCGGGGAGCAAGACAACGGTCAACCGGGTTTATTTGGACCTGTGGGTCGGCTGCCTGTATTTGATGGGGTTGGGTCTTGCCAAGGCTCAACTTAGCCATTTAGGCTGAAGCCCAGTTAATTATCGTAGTCCTGCTCATAAAAGGTAGAACGGTGGTCCCCCGGAATCGGCCAATCCGGGTTTTCACCACCAATCTTGAGCGATCGGATGGCCACAAAATCTTTGTTGAGCTGGGCGATCGCATTAATCAACACGTCGAGGGCGAGGGCATCAGTGGTCCCCAAGTCGAACCAGCATCGCGCCCACATGCCTTCATATTCCACCGATGACATATTGTGCATCACTGACATCAGCGTATTGTCCGCCACGTCCATTTCATAGTCCATGTAGCTGATCTCCAGCCCTATCTCCTGGACTTGGAGGTTTTCAGCATTAAATCCGCCCAACTTTCCTAGAAAAAACCAGGACGAGAAGACTTCTTCAAGATATTGCTGTTCCATTTGGGACGGAACGGTCTCTAGTTCGACCCAAACCCACAGATCAAAAAAGTCACATTCGCGAAATTCAACTTGCATGATGTCGCCCTTTGCTGCTTCAGATGCGCGATGCTCGACTAGAAGAGAGGCCCTGCATAGAGCCTTCTAAGAGAAGGGGGTGCCATGGTGTAACGCCATGTTTAGAAGAGCATCGCCTCCGTTAGGATACCGCAAGAGAGGAATGGTTAAACAGTTTGTAACTCACAAAAAGCTGAGTGGCAAGGACTGTAAGCCATTGCCACTCGACATCAAAATTCGCCTTGCTCACGAATACCCTAGTAGCGAAACTTTCCTTTACGCTGTTTGCTACGGGCCAAGGCCTTCCGTTTTCGCTTCTCTCCCGGAGTTTCAAAATGGCGGGACTTTCTCATGTCTGGAAAAATCCCCGCTCTTGATACTTTCCGCTTAAAGCGTCGCAGTACTGCTTCAATCGCCTCATTTTCTCCGGGAACAACTTGGGTCATCAATCTTCCTTCTTACTCATGTGCCAAAAACAAATTCAAAGAGACAGTAGTACAACGACTAGCCATTTGTACAACGACTAGTCACTCGATGCGATAAAGCCAACATGCCTGCACATTCGCTAGTCGCTTATGCTAAATGTCACTGACGTAGACAAACAACGGGATTAAGTCAGCCAAGCTAGTCTACTACCTAGCCTAACATCAAGACCACTCGATCCGGAGGCTGACTTTGCATAGTCACGAGAGTCTGCGGTAACCGTAATAAAGTGGTGGTAAATTTGCTTAGGTGTTCGTTAACACTAACCAAGGAGTGAGGTATTAACGAATCGCGCTTGCTTAACGTCGTCGGTCTTCGCGAGGTCTTGCTTTATTGACCTTAATCTCCCGACCCATCCATTCAGCTCCATCTAGTGCTTCAATCGCAGCCCCTTCCTCCTCATCGGTGTTCATTTCAACAAAGGCAAAGCCTCGGGGACGCCCTGTCTCCCGGTCTGTCGGAATTTGGACGCGCTTAACTGTGCCGTACTCTGTAAAGACGGTGTTTATATCATCCTGTGTGGCATCGTAATTCAGGTTGCCCACATAAATTGACATGATTAGGAGTGCTCCAATATGAAATGTGTCGAGTTTAAATTCGGAGACATCCTTGTCAAGCAAGTCAAACAACCGAATATAAGCCTTTACTAAGGGTAGCACACCTCAGAACTTTGAATAGATTATGGGATGGGTCCAATGATAAACTAAAGCAAAAATTCAGAATCTTGGGTATTGGCTGTCGGGGATAGCCTGAGACCAAACGATTCCTGGATGACCATCAGATGAAAAGCCTTGGGGAGTGGATTGGCTTAGGGGCTAGGCCGTCTTTTGGGCCACGATAAAAACAGCCTTGCCTTTGCCCGGTTGCCATTGGTGATCCAGGTCGAATCCAGCCTGGGTTAGGCTAGTCTCCAACTCCTGGGTGGTGAACACCTGAACTAAGGGGAAAAGCCCAAGAATCCGCCCGATGGGTGCGATGAGTTTGAACCAGCCCATGTTATCTCCCAGGCACGCGGTACTGGTGACAAAGATGCCGTCCGGTTTGAGCAGTTGATACACTTTGGCGATCGCCCCTTCTTTATCTTCCAGCAAATGTAAGATGCTGAGGCCCAGGACGGCATCAAGGGACTGATCGGGGAGATTAAGGTCTGCAATGTCAGCTTGTTCAAAGGTGATGTTACTGATGTTTTGAGCGATGGCTTTGCCTTGGGCGATCGCAATCATGTTGGCAGAAATATCAGTGGCCCGGATGTGCTTTACGTAAGGGGCATGAAGAATCGCAGTAGACCCGGTGCCACAGCCAAATTCCAGTACCTCCATATCAGGGCGGAAGTAGGTACGGGTCACTTCCAATTTTTTCTGATACGATGCCTCATCTGCGATCGGTTGTTGGGCGTACTTCTCAGCAATTTTGTCCCAAAATTTTGTCGATGGTTTCATGGTTTGGTGTTCTCGTCGAATGGATTAGGCGAATGGATCAGTCTGGGTAACGGTCTGGTAGAACTCCTGGATTGCTTGGGGCGATCGCAAATGATAAACCTTTGATCAATCATCGTTGTCAATGATGGCAGTGGCAGCAGTTTGGGGGCGATCGCGCTCGAAGTGGATCTGCTGGGCTGGAAAGTAGATGGTTTGGTAAGCGTTCACGGTCTCGGCTGGGGATAAGCCTTCTTGAGACCGCGCGATCGCCCGATCTAGGGCGGTGGCAAAGCTGCATTCAACCCAAAATGACAGATCATAATTGGCTTGAAACGATTGCTTTAATAAGTAAATTCCTTCCAATAAAATAATATCAATGTTCTCAAACTGATAGGTGTGCTTGCGGTAAGTTTGAGCTGTTTCTTCGGTATGATTAGCTTCTAAAATTAGGGAACGGCGATCGCGTAATGGGAACACCAATTGGGTAAATAATTCATCAAAGCGAATGGCATGGTGATAAAACTGTCCTGCCGGATTGTTCGGGCTAAATCGCTTGCCTGGTAAATTGAGCCACCCATCAATATTGATTGTGGCGATCTTTCGATCTGGTCGGGCCAAGAGTTCAACCATCTGGCGGGTAATATAGCCTTTGCCAGCCCCATCAATTCCGGAAATAGCCACTAAAAGTGATCTCGATTGAGGCAACAAAACCTGCTGTTGGGTGACTAATTCCACTGCAGTTTCAAGGCTGATCATAATTGGATGTCAAGCGGCAAAGATGGGATGAATCACTAGCGTTGTCATATCCTGCACCTTTTATTGCGTGATGGCTTCACCCAAACTGGTGAGCGATCGCCCAGGCCAACCTAGAATACCGAAATTCAGCCCCAGAGTTGTGGCATTTTGGAGATCCCCGTAAAATTAGGAGTGGCTAATCCACTTCTGAGCAACCGATTATGACCCTTTGGCAAGTTGATTTTTATCGCCGTCCCCTTCAAGATGACCAGGGACAGCCGTTGTGGGAGTTGGTGATTTGCTCTCCTGACAAAACCTTTGCGGCTTATGGAGTTTGCCCCCAAAGGGAGGTGAGTGCAGCGTGGGTGGTGGAGCAGTTGCAGCAGTTGGGCCAGTCCTCCGGTTTACCGGAACGGCTGGAGGTGTTTCGGCCCCAGTGCCTCAGCTTGTTGCAAACGGCGGGCGATCGCCTCCAAATTGCCGTGATCCCTACCCGCCGTACTCCGGCCCTAAAGCAATATCTCCAAGACCGTGCCCAGGTGTATCCCACCCTGCCCCAGTACAACGGGGAAACTTATGAACCGATTGCCTTAGAGTCGCCTCCGCCCGTGCCTGTGCCTGATGAATTGTGGGGCGATCGCTGGCGGTTTGCCGCTGTGGAATCAGGGGGTTGGGATGCATTTTTCCAAGATAAGCCGATTCCGGTGCGGGATACTCCCCCCGATTTGCATCCGCTGCAACTCCAGCTTGCCTCATCAGTGCCAATTCCCGGTGTGGTGATTGATGGCGGTCGCCAATCCATGCGCTTGGCTCGTTGGCTTCAGGAGCAGCAACCGGTGGCCCTTAACTATATGGCAGGTAATCCAGATGGGTTGATTATGGAGGTGGGCTTGTGCGATCGCCTCATTCTTGCCACGTTTAATGACCCTGATGTTCGTACCGCCGCCGCCACCTATCAGCAACGTCTGATCACGAGTAACGGTCTTCATTTTCTGTTGATTCAGCCGGATGATTCTGGCATGACCTACAGCGGTTTGTGGTGGCTACGACCTGAGACCCTGGTTGACTGATAAAAATTGGGGCTTGGGCGCGGAAACCGCTCCCCTACAAGGAATTGGGACAATGTAGCGGTCAGGTCTCCTGACCCAAGGCAGGGCCAAGGTTTTAGGCAGTTTGGTCAGTCAATCAGCCTGAGACCTGAGGTTTACTCGTTCATGTTTTTGTAAGTTGCCACCGCTGAGGGCGAGATCCGATTGAGGTATCGGAAAATCCAATACTTAAAAATCGTGTCTAAGACCACTGGAAACGTGGCAATAAACAGGAAAATAAAATCTCGATTTGCGGGTAACCCAAAGTGACGCGAAATGCCTTCGAGAATAATTTCCCAACCGTGGGGCGAGTGAAATCCCACAAACGTATCTGTTAACAAAATAATAATAAAGGCTTTGGCACTGTCACTTAACCCATAGATGACTTCATCAATAAATGATTTGAGGATAGTAATTTCTTGTTTGCTACTAATAATCACGAGGGCAAAGGCCAGTAGAGAGAAGAAGTCAGCGAAGACATTTTTTAAGGCATCAGAACTACGGTAGTAAAATCCATCATAGATTTCTACTGCTTTCTCTTTCACTTTTTCTTGCATCTCTTCATCTGATAAAGGCGGCAACCGACCAATCAAAATCTGAAACTTGAGTTGTTCATGATAATGTTGTAGCTCTTGTAGGGCATCTTCATCCATCTCACCATTGAGAAATAACTGTTCCGATATTCGGCTGTTGGGATCGGATAATTCAATCATCTCAATGGCATCATTGGGGCTGCGAAAATAGTCCACAATCGGACCAACGACAAAGTTCTTGGATATTTGTTGGGTTAAGAGAGGGACAACAATGAGCAACAGAATAAAATAGATGGCACTGAAAGTCCGGGCTTTGGACTGCCTGAATTCTTCCACTACGTCCTCTTCCGCTTCAGGGTCTAGTTCTCGCTTAATCCGATCGACGGTTCTCAAGATCGAGCGGGGGACCACCCCGGTTTTGTCAGCAAAAGACTGGGCATCATTGCCTTTCTGAGTTGAAGTCAGAGAGCGAGTGAGTCCGGTCGATTTGGTTTCAATAGAAAAACTGGCCCGATCGACTCTAGCGGCTTGCATCGGGGACACTGAGGGGGACATGATACTGGGACGGGCTGGCGGAGGAGATTTGCGTTGGCGCGGTGGGGGCGTATCTGGGCGATCGCTCCGTCTTTCATCTAGTTTCTCTGAAGCTTTGACAGAAGGATAACGGGTCCGAATCTCATCGATAAATTTGAGCTTGTTCAGAATCACTCGTTGTTCATCGACGATATCCAAGGTTTGAATGGCACTATCGTCATTGTCTGAATTCGACTCACTGCTGGCATCAATCTGAATTTCAGGGTTGGCAGGACGGGCAATATCGACAATCTTGACAACTGAGTTGCTCGTATTAAACTCAGTTAATCGAACTTTAATTGTATTTAAATAGATGTTCAAATCACGTTGAAACAGCGATCGCACACTATCACTATAGTTGCCCACATCCGAGGTAATCAGTCCTCCATCAAAATGGGTATCCTCAATCGATTTAATTTTGAGGGCAGCTTCATAGGCTTCATTTAAGGCGCGTTCTGGTGTTTTTTTCAGCCATTGGTTGGCTGCTCGGACAATGCCACGAAAAAAATTGGGATTAGATGAGGTCATAATGGCGATCGCAACGATAAAACGATGATGGTTCGCAAGCTGGGCATTACCTTGGGCCAGATTGGAGCAGAACCCAGGAACATCAGCTTAATATTGAACAACAAGGCCAAGGGGGTGTGCTAGCATCACCTATACCAAATATCCACTTAGCATAGGCCAAAATTATTGGTATGGGCACTTCTCACTGGATTACCGGACCCACCCAAAGCGGCAAAACTACCCGGTTGTTGGAGTGCTTAACCCAATGGGGGCAGGATGTATTACCCTTTCCCGGGGCACGGTACGGAACCCAATCGCGCGGGTCTGGTCCCAGCGATCGCACCCAGGGGCATCGCGGGGCGTTGGTGTTCGCCGCCAACGGGGACAATCGCATGATTCTCGCCGATGCCATTCTCAGTGCCACCAAGGGACAAGCGCCGTTTGACTCGGCGACTCCCCTCGGTTTTTTTGAAACTGAAATTAATCTTTTTTGGCCTCTAGTGGCTCAACACATTGATTCCACAATCCCCTTCCCGCTACGGCTCCGCCCTGAAACGGAGCAAGAA
>JBFRWC010000198.1:0-5545 GCA_051439365.1 Leptolyngbyaceae cyanobacterium | reverse complement strand
GTCGATTCACGGGTGGCACCAGATCTTCGATTTCGGTATCGCTGAAAGCTTTGTGGTAGATGCGCAGGTCCTCGTATTGGGCGGCTGGGGTGTGGCGGGGGTGATGCCCGAGTTTAATGTCTACGCGGCTGGTAATGTTGGCCACCCCTGTTTTGGATGAGCCTGTTTTCACCAGGGCACCATCGAGGTATATTTTCACGGTTTTGCCCTGGCGCACAAGGGCGACATGATGCCATTTCTGATCGACTAGGTTGGGTAACTGCTCAGTTTTTGCACACGCATAGTTTTTCCCTTGACTATTTTCATCGACTTCAAAGGTGAGATTTTTTCCCTGGTGCTGAAGGCATAATGAAAACCAGTTACCGTGACCGCCGACATTGCGATTGCCGATAATGTCGGTATCATTCTGGTTAAAGACATTCAAAATCTTGATGCCAAAGGCCACGGTAAAATCCCTGGTCCCGAATCGCTCGGTCATCCCATGGAGCGTAATCCGCGAATCGAGGGCACTGAGTTTAACTCCATGTCCAATGCGACCGTGGCCTTCAAAAGCAACTTTATGGAAGCGGCTTTCAACACCGCTGATGGTATCGCGGGCAATATGGCCTGTCTTTTCTGAAAACTGCCAGTGGTACTTAGGTTGAACTGTCATCGGATTTCTCCTGTTGTGTGTGAATTGTTGTAAGCCGTAAATATTTGAACGTTGGCCACATCAAAACCAGCGTTTTCTCTGAAGAAAACTCCTAGTCTGAAGTCGGATTTGGTTCAAAACTTACCTCTTGATGATTAATACAGGCGAGAGTTCGATTTGGATTTAAATTGACCTAAAAAAGCTCGTAAACCTTCTGAGGTGGTTCTTGCTGCCAGTGGGAAATTTACGCCATCCTAGCCCTAGTAGTGGTCTTGATTATTGTGATTGTGCAAGAAACGTAGTATGTGGGACTTTGACGTGAGCGCGACTCGACTGAGCGCTCGCCGAACGTCTCGGTTCGGCTGATCTCATCGTCGAAGCCAGCCGAACGATTTTCGATTTTAGAGTTTGGTTACCGTCACGATTCATTAGCCACCCTTAGTGCTGTGACAAGCTTGCCAAGTCATGCAAACATCCAGTCGGTCAAATGGCGCTCTATTCCTTGTCTCGAAAGCATCACATAGTCTTGGCAAATCATGTGGCGCTTTCTTCAAAAAGTCTTAGGATAAAAGGGAAGAGAATGTAACAGGTTTAACTGTTTTCACAAGTGAATACGCGGTCAGCAGCGGAAGAGCACCGGAAATTGGGGATCGTGTCCCTAGCCGTTTTACTCGTTTCAGCCCACTATGGTTCTGGTTTTTTGTTGGGAACGGCAGAAGCCGCGTTTGAAGTTGGTTTGGGGGGAAGTTTGTATCCCCTGTCTATTGGTATTGGCGCAGCATTGATGTTGCTATTGGCCAACTTTTACTGGCATGAAATTGAACAAATTTGGACGTTACTGGGCGATCGCTACGGTCAGCAAAGTAAGTTGATTATCGCCTTCATGTCATGGGTTTCCCTCATTGGGGTGGAAGCGGCTCAGATTCTGGCCGGTGCGTTTATTCTCAAAGTCTTGAATATTCCCGTTAACCCCACCATGGTCGTGTTGACCGGGTTATTTTTAGTCGTTTCGCTGTTGCCGACGGAAAAAATTAGTTGGATATTTCGAGGACTACTGTTCCTAAATTTGGGTGCTCTAATTTACAGCTTGTGGGCACTGCATTGCGTAGGGGATTACGTGCGATCGCCCCTGAATTTTATCCCTGACCTCCAACCGCTTGATCCGGCTGCGGCCATCGGTGTCGGGCTATCCACAGTCATCCTGGTGATGATTGATATGAAATATCAGCAATATGTAGTGCAGGCCAAAGATGCGCGATCGCTCTATTGGGGATGTGCCCTAGCTGCATTGGTGTTGATGGCAATGGCCTTTTTGCCATCGGTAGTGGTGGTAGCAGCGCAACAGTCTGGCATTCTTCCCGCTGAGGTGGGCGGCAAAGAAAGTATTTCCTACATTTTGGCCTGGAGTGGAGGTGGGCCGGCCAAGCCTGTAGGAATAGCCCTGATTGCGGCGTTGGTGGTACCAGCCTTGGGATCTGGTAGTACGATTCTGCGGGTACAGACCAAAACTATTCTGGACTTTGGCTGGTTTGAGGCTAATGCTTGGACGGTGGGGTTAGTAGCCAGTGTTAATGCTCTAATTGGGTTGGCGATCGCCCTCAAAGGGGGAGCCATTATTAGCCTAATTGTCTCGTTCTCCGCAGCCTATGTGGGGGCGGCCTTGGTGCCGTTTGGTGCGTATTGGCTGGCTCAAACCAAGCGTTACGAATTTTCGGCGATCGCTGTTCAACTAGCCTTGGGCGTGGGCAGTATTGCCTCCGTCACCGTGTTAGTGTTTTCCTTAGTCTGGCCCGATTGGCTAGTTGGCGATGCGGCTTTAGATATCATGCTGTCGGGAATTCTCTTTAGCTCGTTAGTGTTAGTCGCGTCTGAGGTGTTGGTTCAACGACAGAGAGCAACCTGCATTGAGTAGCCATTGACTGTTACTCTGTGTTTTCCCAACTGTTGCAATAACCTGTGATAAGGGTTTTGTAGCTCTTTCAGGCTTACCATAGGCGATCGCCCCACAACAATGCTATTGCCTCTCCAGGGTTTTCTGGTGCCGCTGAATTGATGCCGCAATTTTACGCATCAATTGCTGATCCCGCTTCAAATCGAATGGAGGCGCACTTTCCCAATCGTAAAACCATACTGGCTTCCGCCGCTTTTCTGCGGGCTCAGTTACAAACCTCGGAAACACATGGGCATGTAATGCTGTTTCACTATTTCCCAAGATTTCATAATTGATCCGAGCTGCGCCAGTAACTTCAAGCAAAGCATCACCCAAAACGGCCATGTCTTGCAGGAAACATGTACGTTGCTCCATTGCTAAAGCATTCAGACTGGGCACAACTGGATCAGGTAGTAAAAGAGAGTAACCCTGCAAGAACTGCACATCACCAAGCACAACCCAGCCTGATGGCACCCGACAAATCACTGCTGGATTAATTCCTTGCCGTGCTTCCTCAACCCGACGATGAACCAGAGTAGACATTTGTTCCAGTTGCTTAACTACTAACCTTAAAGCACTGTCTCATCAACAAGTTCACGATAGCTTAATCCTGACATCCAGTAGACAAACATTCGGTCACGTCCCCAAGAGGGACTTGTGGCACAACTATCGCACGGATGCAATGGTACAGCACCGCTCCGAAAAGAGTATCGCCCTTCAATCACTTTGTATTGGGCGTTGACTGGTCTGGGCAGAGCACGTATCGCCCCCTTCCTATAATCACTGAGCGATCTAAAATAGAATACCTGGTGCAACGCTGGGGATGAAGAATCTAATGTAGAGGCGATCGCCCTCCTCAAGGTTTTCCCAACTATTGCAACCAAACTTATGGTAAGGGTTTTGCCTTTCGCCTTGGTCTAGGTCGTTCTGGCAAGGTCATCCAACGTAACGTTGTATGTCTATCGGCTAGAACATCGACCAACTGTAGCCAAAATAGCCAAAGATATCCCTCCTTTCCTGATATTAAGCAGAGGTTAACGCTATTTATTCATCAGGAGAATTTGGAGTGGGTGTAAAAAATTGGAAATTGCGCTGGCTGGGGCTTGCCCTCACCGTGGCGCTGGTGTTTGTGGGAACCACTGTAGCCCGGAGCCAAACGCCAGAACCGTTGGTTATAGAACGGATGGGTGAATTTTGTGTCGAGGATCCAGCATGTTTTAACCGCTACCATCCCGACATTCCCCCTGCTGCAATAGCAGAACCGGGTCAGCAAATTGTGATCGGTACCCGTGATGCCTTTGATGGAGCCTTTGGCCCAGAATCGACCCCCGAAGATGTGGTTGCTGCGGATTTAGCCCTTGTTCATCCGATGACCGGGCCAATTTACATCGAAGGGGCAAAGCGGGGCGATGTGCTGGCGGTGACGATTGAAGATATTGAGCCTGACCCCTATGGCTATACAGTAATTGCCCCTGGATTTGGCTTCTTGCGCGATTTGTTCCCTGATCCCTACATTGCCAACTGGAGCCTCGATCGCACGGCTGCGGTATCCGAGGAGATTCCCCAGGTGGAGATTCCCTTTGCTCCTTTTGCTGGCTCATTGGGTGTTCTTCCTGGTGATCCTGAACTAGAAACATTCCTAACTCGTGAAGCGGAATTGGCGGAAGCAGGCGGAATTTCCTTAACTCCGCTGCCGACTGGCGCGCTCCCCGCAGATCTGTGTGGTCCCGAAGGAACTGACAAAGAACGTTGTATTCGCACGATTCCTCCCCGTGAAAATGGCGGGAATATGGACGTGAAGCAAATGCAGGTGGGTACAACGGTGCTGTTTCCCTGCTTTGTTGATGGCTGTGGCTTGTTTGCTGGCGATGTCCACTACGCCCAAGGGGATGGAGAAGTTTCCGGTACTGCTATCGAGATGGGGGGAATCGTTACCGTATCGACTGAAATTCGTGAAGGACTGGGGGCGCAGATTAAAGCGCCTCAATTTGAAGGTGGCGATCAACTCAAGGCATTGGCACCAGAGGAATTCTACGCCACGACCGGTATTCCGATTAAGAAAGCTGGGGAAATTCCGCCCTATCACACCTACCTAAACAGTGAGGTATTGGAACCCCTGAGTAACTTATCGGAAGATTTGACCTTGGCGGCACGCAATGCGCTGATTGACATGGTGGATTACTTGGTGGCGAATCATGGGTTAGACCGTGAGCAAGCCTACGTGGTTGCCAGTGTCGCAGCAGATTTACGGATTGGTCAACTGGTGGATGTGCCCAATTATCTGGTTTCAGCCATCGTACCCCTAACCATTTTCCATGATTCAGAAACCTCTGATATGGCAGTTCGGAGTCGTGAGGTGCCTGCCCGATGAAACGACGCGATTGTTTGAAGGGTATGGGGGCGATCGCCTTCTTCCCATTGGCCCACACTCCCTTTCCCCAGTGGAAGATATATCGTAAGCGGAATCTCTTTATCGTGGTCAACCGAGAAGATTCGGTGGCCTATGAGTTGGGACATGCGATCGCCCACACCTTAGCGGATGAGATACCGGAGTCGAGAGCAATGGTGACTCGTGCTCGTGATGCTCTGCGGTTGGCTAGTTTGATCAGTACGGAGCAGCTTGATGTGGCTCTGTTGCCGAAGTCGGAACTCACGGCATGGCAAGGGAATCAATCGCCCTATGATCAAATCCAGCCGACCGCTTTAAAGGAACTGTTTGAGGTTAACGATTATGTTCTGATCAGTCGAGAGGATTTTCTGGCAGATCATGCAGACTTGATCAAGGAGACCTTGAAAGATCATCTGTAGCAGGTGTTGAGTGCGATCGCGCAAGACCCTTTCCAACTCCCCCTTGTCCTTGGCGTAGCCGCCCCAAAGGGCATAGGGGGAAACTCAGATATCTCCTCCGGGTAAGGAACAAATTGGATTGGAGAGGCGATCGCTGGATTATCGGCGTTGCTGAATTACGGGATGAATTAGGCCTG
>JBFRWC010000197.1:0-31504 GCA_051439365.1 Leptolyngbyaceae cyanobacterium | reverse complement strand
AAGTCATGACAGTTTGCTATCAGGCTGATGCCGACTTCAATCAAGTGATTGTGACGGGCCTTTTACGTCGAGAACCAGCAATTGATTTTCAAACAGCCCATGCCGCTGATCTAAGAGGAGTGAAATTTGTTTTTTCGGTTCCAGACGCTATCGTGAGTATCTACCTCATGAGTCTGAAGTTGTAGATGAGTGGACAGACTTTTTAGAGGGGGAAATTGGTCTTCCAATTGGAAATTTAAAATTCTTGAGAGGTCAATCGTTTCAACTGGCCATTGAAACTGCGTAATTTCGTTGTGATGATTAACTTCTGAATTGGGTCACTCTGCCCGAAAGGCCTAATTTCGTTCCGGATTTTCAATTGCTGGTGCTTGCATTAGGTCTTAGCCTAATCACAGTGTCAAAACATTTAGTTCTTGGTACTCAGATGAGCGATCGCCCCCTTTACCCACCAAGAGCGATCGCCCCTGCCCAAGAAAGTTAGAAACCGACTTCAGCCGATCGATCTACTCCAGAAAATTCCCTTGCCCAATGGCGGTGTAAGCCGCCCGAATGGGGTCGTAAGCCGCATCATTGGGAATCCGCAACTCTGATGATGCGTATTTGGACTGCTGAGAAGCGACAGCCTCAACCAGTATCGCCTCGTTCGCTTGCATCAGAGTAGCGATCGCCTCTACGACTTCTAGCTCTAAATGGCTACCCGCAATGAAGATGTCACTGGGCAATAACTCACCCTCGTGAACAACCACGAAATCATCAGGATTGTCCCCCACCAGATCGGCGTAGTCGCCAGAAGACCCGCCCCAAACCTCCACCTGATCGGTCTGAAGTGCGGCAATGCTGCCATCATCCCCCAACATCTGGATCTCCAGATCGGTTTGAGGGTTCAACCCTGCTGCCGTTAATATTTGAATTGGACCCAAGTGACCACTGGTGGAGCCAATATCGGACAGGGCTAGGGTTTTGCCCCTGAGATCGGCGATCGCTCTAATCCCACTCCTAGCTTTCGCCACAAAAATCGAGCGGTACCCTGGTCGGGTTAATGCCAGCACAGGCTGAGCATTGGTGCGGGCTTTAATCACCACATATTCAGAGGGTCCAGCCAAAGCTAGATCAACTTTACCTTCCTTCAGCAACAACGCAGCAGAGACCTGATCCTCCAAGGCCACAAGTTCGACTCTTCGGCCTAGGACTGTGGCTAACGCATCTCGAAAGGGACCATGGTCAGCTTCCAACTCTTCAAGGCCAATCGCCCCAGTATCCGTAAAATAAATGACATCCGGGAGTTCCACTGAGGTTGACGATGGATTCGAGATATCGGGGGTCCGGTCTGGTACGGTGGTTCCAGTACAACTAGCCAGACCACTAACCAGGAATAGAGCGGTCAGGCTCAGCAGCTTGCGGCGCTTGATGGTGATCATGCTTCTCCTAGAGTGGGCGATCGCGATCGACATTAACGATGAACATGAGGATTGTTTTTCCCAATCATCCCTGACTACTACGTTATTGCTGGCATGTTATTGCTGACATGTTATTGCTGATAACATGGCGGACAATAGCCACAACAGCTAGGGAACCCCAAAGATATAAACGAGCGATACAACCGTAGGGTACCCATCTCGAGATCCAAAAGATCAAAGGAATACCCACAGCAAACGAAACCTTATAATCTGTCACCCAGCAATCTGTCACCAAACAATCTGTCACCCAGTCTTGCTGGGTCGGCCAGCATCAGCCAGCACTAGCTAACCTATCCATTGCATTTAGCGTCAGATGCTTGCAAAATCCCGATAAGTCAGCCAGTATGGTGGATGTTCTCTCCGTATATATGTCGATATCTGATGGCCAGTTCCGCCCAATCCACCCCAATGTCTGACGCTCAGGGTCCAGAAAAAATTCATTTGCCCCGCACCAGCGAATCGGAAACTCTCAAAAAGATTCGCCATACCACCTCTCATGTGATGGCGATGGCAGTCCAGAAGCTCTTCCCCAAAGCACAAGTCACCATTGGTCCTTGGATTGAAAACGGCTTCTACTACGATTTTGACAGCCCGGAACCCTTCACCGACAAGGACTTGAAGGCGATTAAAAAAGAGATGATCAAAATCATCAAGAAAAAGCTGCCTGTGAATCGGGAGGTGGTATCGCGGGAAGAAGCCACACGCCGGATTAAGGAAATCAACGAACCTTATAAGCTGGAAATTCTGGAAGACCTAGAAGATCCCATTTCCATCTATACCTTGGGCGATAGTTGGTGGGATTTGTGCGCGGGGCCTCATGTGGAAACCACGGGCGATATCCATCCCAAAGCATTTGACTTGGAAAGTGTGGCGGGAGCCTACTGGCGGGGAGATGAGACTAAAGCCCAGTTGCAGCGGATTTACGGTACGGCTTGGGAAACGCCGGAGCAGTTGGTGGAATACAAGCGTCGTCGTGAAGAGGCGATGAAGCGGGACCACCGCAAGTTGGGCAAAGAGTTGGATTTGTTTCTATTTGCTGATCCGGTCGGACCAGGGTTGCCCTTGTGGACTCCCAAGGGGACGATGCTGCGATCGACTCTGGAAGATTTCCTCAAGCAAGAGCAGGTGAAGCGGGGTTACTTGCCTGTGGTTACGCCCCACATTGGCCGAGTGGATTTGTTCAAAATCTCCGGCCACTGGCAGAACTACAAAGAAGACATGTTCCCAATGATGGCGGAGGATGATACCGCACGGGATGCGGAGCAAGGGTTTACGCTGAAACCGATGAACTGTCCGTTTCATATTCAAATCTTCAAAAATACCTTGCGGTCTTATCGAGAATTGCCCATGCGGCTGGCTGAATTTGGTACGGTCTACCGCTATGAGCAGTCGGGAGAGCTGGGGGGACTGACGCGGGTGCGGGGCTTTACGGTGGATGATTCCCACCTATTTGTCGCGCCAGACCAGCTAGAGCAAGAGTTCTTGGATGTGGTGGATTTAATTCTGTCCGTGTTCAATAGTCTGCAACTGAAGAATTTTAAGGCGCGACTCAGCTTCCGAGATCCAGACTCAGACAAGTACATCGGCGGTGATGACGTGTGGAATAAGGCAGAAGCTGCCATCCGTAACGCAGCGGAAACGTTGGGCATGGAGTATTTTGTCGGGGTGGGAGAAGCCGCGTTCTATGGTCCCAAGCTCGACTTTATTTTCCAGGATGCCCTGGAGCGGGAATGGCAGTTGGGAACGGTGCAGGTGGATTACAACTTGCCGGAGCGGTTTGATCTGGAATACATGGCCCAGGATGGCACTCGCCAGCGTCCGGTGATGATTCACCGTGCCCCCTTTGGATCGCTAGAGCGGCTGATTGGGATTTTGATTGAAGAGTATGCTGGGAATTTCCCCTTGTGGTTGGCTCCGGAACAGGTGCGATTGTTACCGATTCGGGAGGAGCATTTAGCCTATGCTCAGGAGGTGGCCGTGACGTTGCGATCGCTCTCCGCCAGAGTCCACGTAGACAACAGCGGCAACAACATCAACAAGATGATCCGCAC
Source organism: Leptolyngbyaceae cyanobacterium (assembly GCA_051439365.1). Classification (GTDB taxonomy): domain Bacteria; phylum Cyanobacteriota; class Cyanobacteriia; order CAKZMO01; family CAKZMO01; genus JAAHGY01. The sequence continues at coordinate 27,996 of JBFRWC010000197.1, read as the reverse complement.
CGCTGAGAAATCGAAGATTCCCGTAGTTGCCGTCATTGGTGATCAGGAAGTGGAGAACCAGAGTCTTAGCTTGCGGGTACGGAGTACGGGCAAGACGACCCAGGATGTGGGAGCAGTGGCCTTGGCGGAAGTGGTGGAGAAATTGGGGGTGGCGATCGCCCAACGCACCGACTTTGATCCAGCCAACCTAACCGTGCTTTAGATCGCCCTCGTCAGAAAACCCATGTTTTTCTGACGATTTGAATAACTTACTGTTAGCAGGGCTGACAATAAATTAGATTCTAAAATCCAAAACCCAAAATCCAAACTCTAAAATCAAACCTGGAGGTTGCATCATGGCAAAGGTGAAAAAGTCGGAAAACGTGCCCAAGGCCATGCAGGAAAAATTCGATCGCATTACGGCGATCACGGATGAATTTTCCCAAAAACATCTCAACGATGAATATGCCCAACTCATCCGCTACGCCACCGCTGCCCTCTGCCGCAAGCGCCCCTCGCCCCTGGCAAAAGGGAGAGATCACACCTGGGCCTGTGGGATTACCCATGCGGTGGGCATGGTCAACTTTTTGACGGACTCCTCTCACCCTCCTTACATGAGTGCCAAGGACTTGTATTCGGCCTTCGGGGTGGGTGCCAGTACGGGACAGGCCAAGTCCAAGCAAGTTCGCGATCTATTAGACATGTATCAGATGGACCCCAACTGGAGTCTCCAAAGTCTGGTTGACCGCAACCCGTTGGTGTGGATGATTTCGGTCAATGGCTTGATGATGGATGTGCGAACGGCCCCTAGGGAAATTCAGGAAATGGCGTTGGCGAAAGGCATTATTCCTTATATTCCAGGGGATAGCTCTAATGAATCACCCAAGCAAAATGAATCACCCAAGCAAAATGAATCGCCCCAGCAAAATAAATTAAGCGAACCTGATACAGCCAGTGAGCAAGCTAAAACAGGGGATGATGGGGCGAACAACCCGACATCCGCCTCTCCCAATAGCCTGTACACCTTCTATGTTGGCATTATCGAGGGTCCGCTCACGGAAGAATTTATTGCCAAAAATCCGGAGATTTCCCGTACAGTGCAGATCAAAGGCAGCCATACCCTAGAGGATTTTCACAAGACTCTTTTCAAGGCGTTTGGTCGGGAAGAAGAGCACATGTATGAGTTCCAGATTGGTGGAGCCGGACCCAATGATCCCAAGGCTCGTCGCTATGGGTTGAAAGGTCCGTGGGGGGAGGATGAGGAACTGGCAGGCTATGTGAGCGAGACTGCGATCGCCTCCCTGGGCCTCAAAGAAGACGATGCCTTTGGCTACTGGTTCGATTTTGGCGATGATTGGTGGCATCAAGTTAACGTCATGGAGGTTAAGGACAAAGCACCTAAAGGACGGTTCCCTAAAGTGACCAAGCGCGTGGGCAAGAATCCACCCCAGTACGCCGATTTTGATGAATAGTGTGGTGTCGGTTGGTGGGTCTGATCTCCCATTCAGAATAGCAGTGCGCGATCGCCCCATCTTTGTCGTTGCTTGTGAATTTCTGGTGTCATAACCGATCGCCCTATCCTTGTGGTTCCACTCTTGACTGGAGCGGCTGGTACCAGGTGAAGTAGAGCGTCAGAGTCAGGATGATAACGATGCTGAGGCTCAGAACCAGCATGAGCCACTGATGCAGGAGCAGGGCAATGACCGCAATGATACTGGCCAGTTGCCAGACGAGGGCAATGGGAAGATTCATGCGATCGCGCCATCCTACAATCATGGTCTCTCCAGTCATAGTCTCTCCAGTCATGGCGACCTCTCCCTGTTCTTTCAGGGTGTTTTCGATCACCTGTTGCCGCACAGGCTCCCAAAAGCCAAACGGTTTAATTTTGAGCCAAAAGGCGGTGAGGGTCTCCATTGCGGTTGGGGCTGTCCTGGATGACCCCAGCCATCCGGCTACCAAGGAGCTAGTCAAGGTTGTGAGGAAAGCAAGGTAAAAGGCAAAATCGGGAATGAACCACTGAACCACAATGGATACAACCAGGCCGACCGTGGTGGCGATCGCGAATCCGTAGCCATTCAACCGCCACCAGTACCACCGCAGGACGATGGGAGCCAGCAGCCCTGCGGCCAAGGGGCCAGTAATCCAACTCCAGATTTCGTTAATATTTTGTACTGAGAGGCTAAACAATATCGCCAATCCTGCTAGTATCAGGGTGCCGACATAACTTTGACGCACCAGCATCTGTGTATCAGCATCAGGGTTGAGGTAGGGCCGATAGAGATCGTTCACCCAGTAAGACACCCCTGCGTTGATGGTGGAATCAAAGGTAGACATGGCAGCGGCAACCATCCCCGTCACCAATAATCCCCGCACCCCGGAGGGTAGGGCCGTACCGACGACAATAGGCAATGTTTTCTCCGGATCACTTGCCAATAGTTGGGCCACCGTTGGGTTGGTTCGGGCCACGTCCAAACCCAAAATCACGACACCGATGACTAAACTCCAACGGAACAGCAGCAATACTACCCACGCTCCTCCAAGTTTGCTAGCCTCCGGTACGGTCTTGGCAGCGTAGAATCGTTGGGGGGCGTAGCCGCCACTGTAGCCGCCGATCCCTTCTAGCAAACCACGACCGACCCAGAAAATGATGCAGAGACCAAAGGATTGATAGACCAACGGATTCTCCAGCCAACTCATGGATGCAGCCTGCCACTGAGGCAAAAAGCGATGCCAATTGGGATAATCAGGTAAAGCGATCGCCAAGTCATGGGTTGGCAGGGTAAATGCCTGATAGCCCACCCAGACCGAAACGGTGAGGAGGAACAATTCCTGCACCACATCGGTGTAAATCACCCCAAAGAAACCCGACAGCATCGTGTAGGTAACGGCTAACAGCATCATCAAGATGGCGCAAACAATGGGGCTAAATGGTAGGTAAATCGACAGAAACTTGCCTGATCCTTCAACAAAGTACACCAGCATCGCTAAGGTCACCACCAGGTTGGAGACCGCACTCAGTGCCCGTGCCACCTGTCCGGCTCGTCCATTCCCGAATCGTAGGGTCATCCACTCCGCTGTGGTCAACACCTCCGATCGCCGCAGCCATTTGCCCATGTACACCATCAGAACGGCATAGGGAAGGGCGATCGCACCCCGCATGGCCACCCAAAATCCCTGTAACCCGATGGCATAGAAAAACGAAATCACCACCATCGTGCCTGTCATATCAAAGTTGGAGGCGGTCCCCGATAGCCCCAACATCCACCAGGGAATTTGGCGATCGCCCAAAAAATAGGATTCCATCCCTGCTGCTGCCCGTCTGGAAAAATAAAGTCCCACTGCCAAGGTGATGAGGAAGTAGACAAGGATAATCAACTGATCAAGGGTGGACAAATAACCCAGAGCATCCATACGCGCACCTGAAAAACCTGAATTCAACACCTGAAAAACCTGAATTCAACCCCAAAAAACCTGAATTCAACACCTGAAAAACCTGAACATTTCATTATTTCATTTCTCAGAGAAATCGAACATACTGGGATGTAACAGGGTTACAGGCATGACTTGGCTTAACAACGTTATGTCCGAGGGCCTCTGTATCTACCCTGTAGAGCCCCACAGGCCCCCATTCTGAAATTCGGAACACTGTGGTGCAGGGGTTTCTCGGTGCGAGTATTAAGACCAGTCCCTAGCGAGTATGAAAGGCGGGACAATCATCAAAGTCTGAAACATCGGACTGACACTGGCACCGTAACCGATCGGCCCGTCGTACAGCATCACGAGCGGCACTATCCGCGCCCAACCGCCTCCAAGCCCCGGCTAAGCCATAATAGCTCTCTATGCTCAGGCGACAGTCCGTGGCCTGTAAACCAGCTTCTCGATAGGCAACTGCCGCTTGTTCATCCTCCTCTATCTCCGTGTAGACCTGCCCCTGCTGGATTAACGCGGTTGCGACTTTGTTAGGATCGCCTCCCGCCTCAAATTCCCAGGCCGCTTGCCTTAGCAAGGTTAGGGCCGCGTCGAACTGATCTTGGCGAAATTGTTCCCTGGCTTGCGAAAGCAGACGATCGCCCTCTGCCAGCCGTTCCAATAATTCGGGCGATTCTGCATCCGTATCTGGGTCGGGTAATTCCGTATCCGCCGCTACCCCATTCGCCGCCGCCCCATTCGCCGCTGCTTCCTTCGTCACGGCTTCCTTCGTCACGGCTTCCTTCGTCACGGCTTCGGGCAAAGTTTGCGCCCTGGCTAAGGGCATTCCTCCCACAGGAAATAGGATCGTAGTCGCAAGAAGTAGGCCAATCAGGGAATGGTTCATCACAGTTCGCCTCATTTAAACTGGGGACATCGATGTCCTGCCAAGGCTGCTCTTGCAAGAGTCATAGACAGTTTGAGGAATCCACCCACTAAAATCCTCCCCATACTATGCACTCGTCGTGATGGAGCCAAGATTTGCTAGAACCCATCCCTCTCGATTGTAATGGTTTAATGGTCTCACCGATCTGAATGGACATTGAGGAGCAGGGAGATGGTCAAGAGGATTCCTGGAATAATTTGGGGAGCAATCTGTGTGGCGATCGCGGTTCTCGGCTGGTGGGTTGGGACGCGATCGCCACTGTCTGTGAGACCTCTGTTGTCGTCATCCCATGACATGGGGCGCATCGATGACACGGCATTGACCGACCGTCAAACTGAGATGGAGCCGGGATTGTCTCTGACAGAGCTTGTCACCTATGAAACCCTTGACTTTCCCCACAGCTTGGTTCATGTGGTCCGAATTTCGCCAGTCGCTCCCGTGACGATTCGTCCGATCGCAGTGGTGGATGGATTAGAAACGGTAGACCGATTGGCCCGACAAGCAGGTGCGATCGCGGCGATTAACGGCGGATTTTTTGACCCCAACAATCAGCAAACTACCTCTTATGTCACCATTAATGGGGCGATCGCCCTTGACCCGGAGCAAAATCAGGGACTCATGCATAATCTCAACGCTTCTCCCTACCTGTTCCGTATCCTCAATCGGGCTGAATTTCGCCGCTACCATTGCAGGACGGTGGAGGGTCCGATGACTCGTTATGCAATCGCCCCTCATCACCAACTAGTTCCCGTGGGTTGTGAGTTGGTTGATGCTCTGGGGGCAGGACCAGCCCTCCTCCCCGATTTCCGGGGAGAAGCCGAAGCTTTTATTGATGTAGAGACAAACCGCGATGCGGTGGGAGCCTATCGTCCCAATGCCCGGAGCGGCATTGGGATAACCGCTGATGGCACGATTGTATTGGTGATGGCCGCTCAGCGCCCCCTAGTTGGTGAGGCTCCAGGGCCACCAACCGGAGTTTCATTATTTGACCTCGCCCAGATTATGGCGGACTTGGGCATTGAGCAGGGGATGAACTTGGATGGCGGCAGTTCCTCATCCCTTTACTACAACGGCACTAGCCATTATGGTCGGCTCGACTCCAGCGGTAATGAGATCCGGCGATCGGTCAAGTCCATTCTGGTTGTCGTGCCAGAGGCCCCATGACAATAACGTTGACGTTTAGAGGCCAGTTATAGTTATCCTTCCTCCTTCACCTGGGTTGGGGCAAAAAACACCATCTCTACCACCTGATTACCCACTAGTCCCAAGGAACCTGCGGCAATTCCGGCGATTAAGATGTTGAGTTCAGGACTGCCGATGGCTAACCATTGGGGGGCGACGAGGGATAGAACCAACACCGCTAAAGCGGCAGCGCTGCCTGTGAATAGCCCGAGGCGAAGACTGGTGTCGGAAAACACGTAGCCGGCACGATCCAAGAGAAATGCGGCAAACGGAACACAGACAGCAGCGACGTAAACGGCGTAGAAGCAAACGATTAAGCTAATGATGGAGCTGGCCTTGAGGGCGATCGCCAAGCAAATCAGCCCATTCAATCCACTCCAAAGCCAGCGGTTGGCCTGTTCATTGGGGAGCAAGCTCCAGAAATCCAAGGTGGTCTTGGTTTGAATCCGCACCACACTGCTCCCCGTGCCCAGAGCTGGAACTAACAGGGCCGCCACCAAGGCAACTCCTACAGGCCGACCCGGTCCCCCCCCCAACCAAGACAAGATATAGGGAATGGTTTCTTTCCCATCCAGTTCCGCTGGTAAAATCCCTGCCGATTGGGCCACGTTCACCAAAACTGAAGGAATCATCGCCAACGCCAACAGCATCAGAGCAGCAAGAATGCAGCCCCAATAAAGGCTCCGTAGATTCTTTGCTTGCACCAAAAATTGCTGAGAGTTCATATCCATCTGGATCAACAGCACGGTGGAGAGGGAAACCCCCAGGAGTTGGACGGGCTGGACCTGTTCTAGGGCTGGGAGAAATTCGATGGGCGATCGCACATAATCACCTAAACCGTGTAGGGCACTGAGACTATAGAGCAGCGCTAAAAAGTTGAGGATCAAAAGACTACGGTAGACCCAACTGGCTTTTTCCATGGGCAGCAGAGACATGAGCACAATTAACAGAGTGAGACCCATCATGCTGGGCAACACGGGGAGGCCCAACACCTTGAGAATGAAGGCTCCGGAGATAATTTGGGCCGCACCAATGCCAATGAGAGAAATCCAGGACATCACCCCAATGGTGACCTTGGTCTGACTGCCGTAGCGATCGCCCAAGAGGGTCCAAATTTGATCCACCTCGGACCAATAGAAGCGAGCAATGAGTATCAGACCAAAGGTACCCAGACCTAAGGAGACGGCATAAAGGCTACCTGCCAGACCTTGATTGAAGGCTTGTTCAGCGGTGCCCAATAAAAAACCCATGCCGTAATGAGTGGAGAGAAGTAACGCGGCTAGGGCAAAAGCACCCAGCTTACGGTCTTGAAGCATAAGATTGCCTTTGAATTCAGTAGTATCATTTACAAATTAGCCCAAACTCATTTGTAAAGGTTTCGGATGAGAAATGCAATGGATGAGCCGAGTAAAGTTAAGGTCTCATCATAAAGTCCCATCGCGCCCCATCCCTAAATGTCCCATCCCAAGAGAGGTACAATAGGGCTAGCCCACAGATCAGCAAGGCAATGCAACCCATCTTTACCATTGGTCACTCCAACCATAGTCTTGAAGATTTTGTCCATCTTTTGCAACAGCATCAGATCACTGCGCTGGCCGATGTCCGTTCTGCACCCTACAGTCGTTATCTCCCCCACTTTAATAAAAAAAGGTTGCAAGCCTACCTGCCCAAAGTAGCGATTCACTACGTTTTTTTGGGACAGGAATTAGGCGCACGTCCCACCGATCCAAACTGTTATGTCGAGGGTAAAGCGGTCTATGCCAAAATTGCGGCCACTGAGGCGTTTCAGCAGGGCTTGAAGCGGCTGGTGAGTGGTGCTGCCAACTATCGGATTGCCTTGATGTGTGCCGAAAAAGATCCACTCACTTGCCATCGCGCCATTCTGATTAGCCAGCATCTTCTGCCGTTCAATTTAGACATCGCTCACATTCACAGCGATGGGGCACTGGAACTACATGAAAAGCTAGAAGAGAGGCTGCTGAAGGCTCATCACCTGCAAGAACCGCCTGTTAATCAGCTATCTCTTTTATCCAGCACGGATTCAGTCATCGACATGGATCGTGGCGCAAGAGTCCGTCAAGCCTATCAACAGCAGGGGGATAAAGTCGCTTACGTCGAGCATCAGCAACCAGAACCATAGACTTGCCCATTGCAAAAACTCGTACCTTCGGCACTAGGATATGATTAGATTATTCACGATTGGCTTTACTCGAAAATCTGCGGCGGATTTTTTTGAAGGACTGCAAACGTCTGGGGTTAGACGGATCATTGATACACGCCTGAATAACACCTCACAACTGTCAGGATTTGCGAAGCAAGCAGATCTGAAATATTTCTTGAAACAAATTAATAATATGGAGTACGAACATAACTTATCGTTAGCTCCCACTAAAGAAATATTAACGGCTTATAAAAAGAAAAAAATGTCCTGGGACGATTATTCTGATCGCTATCTTGATTTAGTTCAAGAACGGCAAATTGAATCGGCCCTGACAGAAGAGCAGCTTCAGGATGCTTGTTTGCTTTGTAGTGAAGCTCAACCCCATTTTTGTCATCGCCGTCTTGCGGCTGAATATCTCCAATCACACATCAAAAATATTGAGATTATTCACTTATAATCTTGGTTGTTGGGTCATATGGGTGTCATTTGTTTGGCGAATTCTTACAAAAATCAGGGACGGTGTATTGCTGGAATCGACGAACAGTCGGGACGGTGGATTAGACCGATCTCAAAGTTAGATGATGGCAGAATTCCTGTGAATTTTCAATCGATTGGAACGGAACATATTGCCCTGCTGGATATCGTCGATATTCCGCTAGAACCGGAGAGTCCGGGGGGATACGAAGTTGAAAATAGGGGCTATGCCAACTTGCCTTGGAGTATCATCGGGAAAGCTCCGTTGGCCCATCTCCTCCCCTATTGTGAGGATCAGTTACTCTACCCGCAGTATGGAAAGGCCATTCCGTTTCGCTGTTTGGAAGTGCGATCGCCCGTTCGCACCTTACAACTGATTGAAGTCACCGCGTTGTCTTGTTGCAAAAATCACCGCGATCGGTGGCGAGGGATCATTGCCGATGAGCAATATGGCCTAGCGACTGTTCAGTTAAGCATTACTGATCCCATTGCCTTAGACCGACTGGAACGAGGACTCTCATTGAGTTCTCACTGTTTGCTCTGTATGAGTTTCTCAAAACCGTGGTGCAGCGATCCAACAGATGAGTTGCTTTGCTATCGATTAATTGCAGGTGTGATTGAATTGCTCCCAGAGTTAGAGATGATTCTGATGGAGATGCAGCGGGTGTCATGGGCGATCGCGCAAGGCAGGCAATATTTGCACGATCACTTTGACAAACAATCCCGCTATCAACTGACCCAGTTAGAAGCCCAACAGTTTTTGAATGATTTGAGAAAATTACGCCCCCCCAAGATGTAGTTTTGCTCAAGAATGAGGATGAAATCGGTCGTTCGGGTGGCATGAACGGCTGAACGCAATGGTAACAGGATGTTATAACAGGGCTATTACGACCTCTGGAACTGGAACATTCAGGTCGTGAAGGTGACTGTCAGTAAGGGAGAACAGGATTGGTGAACCACTCAACGCAGCAAACTCGGAAGAAAATAGCCGTTTACTATCCCGCATTTTCTGGAGGGGGGGCTGAGGCGGTTGGTCTTTGGATTTTAGAAGCCCTGCATCAGGATTATGACCTGACGTTATTCACCATGACTAATCCTAATTTCCAGACCCTCGATTCAATGTATGGAACCCATTTGGCCACTGTCACTCTGAAAATTGATTCATTACTACCACCCCAGATGGGCGCACTGGTCAATACCCTGATTTCTAATAATGATAAGTCCCGGCTGGTGTTATTTCACTGGCTTATCCGTCACCTTAAACAACAGCAACAGCATTATGATCTGACGATTTCCGGCTACAATGCCGTCGATTTTGGCCAGCAGGGCCTCAACTATATTCACTGGGTCAAGGTGCTAGAAGGGGATCGAATGGCTGAGTCCATTTCTGGGTTTGATGCGAATCGGGTGAAGGAGAGTGGGGCGATCGCCAATTCTGCGGTTGTGCAAGAGGCCATTCGCAAAACCTACGCCACTGAGTCGGTGGTGGTCTATCCTCCAGTCGTGATTGATGTCCAAAATATTCCCTGGGAGGAAAAGGAAGATGCGTTCATTTGTAGTGGTCGATTGGTCAAGTCCAAAGAACCCCACCGGGCGATTCAAATTCTGCAACAGGTTCGAGCAAAAGGATTTCCCGTCAGACTTTATTTAACGGGCGGTGGCGGTGGCATTTACGGCTGGAGATACCGCCGATTTCTGCAAAAACTGGTTAATGAAAACGCAGATTGGGTCACGCTCTGTGAAAATCTCCCCTATGCGGACTATGTTAAGGTGCTGTCCCGATGCCGCTATGGGATTCACTATAAAAAGGAACCCTTCGGGATTTCAATTGCGGAAATGGTGAAGGCTGGAGCCGTGCCCTTTGTGCGAGACCAGGGAGGACAGATGGAAATTGTTGGTTCTCACAATACTGATTTACTCTTTGGGAAGCCAGAAGAAGCGATCGCTAAGATCGTTCAAGTGTTGCAGGATGGCGATCGCTTACGCCAGCTCCGTGAATCCTTAGAACAGCAGAAGCACCTATTTTCCACCGAAAAATTTATGGGTGAAATTAAACAAGCAGTGGCGCATCAATTGAACTAGTAGATGAGTTGAACCTAATTTATGTCCACAATTATTGATGCTCCGATCGCGGCTAAAATTGCCAAGATGGGGCAGCGGGTGCGGTGGAACCATCCGACTATCTTTGCCCGAACCATTGATCAAACGGTTTTTTATCTAGACGATGGCTCGGAGTTAGGATCGCAAACTCGTCAAGATCACTCTAGCTTTTCGTTTCTGGTGATTGGAGATAGCGGCTCTGGTCCCCATACGAACTCCCATCCCCAGCGACGAATTGCGGAACAGATGCTGCCCCACTTAGAGAAGTGTCGCTTCCTGCTGCACACGGGGGATGTGGTGTATAAGGTTGGCTCCCGTGAACACTATCCCCAGAATTTTATTGAGCCGTATCGGGAGTGGTTGGTGGGGGGCGATCGCCCCACTGCCATTGCTTACGACCAGATGGTATTCCAGCATCCCTTTCTTCCCGTTTTAGGCAACCATGACTACTATAATTTACCCCTTCCCTATCGGCTGTTTGCCCAATTGATGCGCCCTGTGAAACGGGCCTTGGGGTCGTCCCTGTCCACCAACCTTGGGGTCTATGGGTCGAGCACGGGGGATGCCTATGCCCGTGCCTTTTTGGACTATTTGCAACCGTTGGACGCGGCAACAGAATTGGCGACCCACCTCGACCAGCACTATACGGCCCAATCGAGTCATGGTCGGTGTTTGCGATATCAACCCGGTGTGTTTACCCGCTTACCCAATCGGTACTATACCTTTCGCTATGGTGGCATCGATTTCTTTGCGTTGGATTCCAGCACCTTTAATGAGCCATCCCCTCTAGCGATGGTGAAGGATGATCAAGAGCGGCGATCGCTCCTCTCCAAGCGTTATGTGATTGAGCAGGACGAGCGCCAAATTTATGCCGAAGCCGCAGGGCTGGATGAAAGTAAGGCCAAGGACTTAGAACGAATTGACGATCTTCAAGCAAAGCTGGAGCAGTTGGATGAAATTAAGCGGGATATCCACAAACAACTCACAGCCCATGATCCCACCAATGTAGATATTGAACAATTGCGTTGGCTGCAACAGCGTTTGATTGATTCGTGGCACCAGCCTGACGTACGGGGACGGGTGATCTATTTTCACCATCCTCCCTATGTTACCGAGGCAACCAAGTGGCATCAGGCACAGACGTTGGCCGTGCGGCACCACCTGCGCTGGGTGCTGGATGGTGTGGCAGCGGTGTTGGGGGATCAGCCAGGATCTCAACTGGGCGATCGCCCCCTCGTAGACCTCATTTTGTCCGGCCATGCCCACTGCTTGGAGCATTTGCAAACCGGGGAGACGGGTCATGCTGATGCCCATCTCAATTGGGTGATTGCGGGTGGTAGCGGATACAGTTTACGACGGCAGCGAGAAGACGGCCCAACGATTCAAGAGATGGGGGACGATGGCGTAGTGCGGGATGTGGCCCGTTCCAAATTGTACGTAGGATTAAAAGGCCATCGGAGCGATCGCCATCGCTCTTACTCCTTTCTGCGCATCGATGTGCAACCGGGAACACCCCCCCAGTTTGTCCTGCGGCCCCACGTCTCTGAACGTTACCACAGCCAATGGCAAGATTATGCTTTGGAACCCTTCACCCTTTGAGCCTTCTGGCCTTCAACCCGAGAATTCCGGTTTCTTGGAGAAACCGGGGTTCTATGCGTTAACTCCATTACAGTAACTCCATTTTCAGCGAGAATGAAGGATGATCATGCATCAGAGGCATTATGGGCATCGAATTCCTGCAACAGTGGTGGACGACTCCGATCTATGCACGGCGAGATATCCGGACTTTTATCTGGATGGGTCTGGCTGTGGTCTGTGCCCTGACCTATAGCTTCATGGGACTGCAACAGGCGTTTGCCCACGCTAATGTCATCCATGATGATGTGCGTTCCCATGTATTTTGGATGCATCGGTTTATGGATGCGGATCTCTTCCCCAACGATGTGATTACGGACTATTTTCAGTCTGTGGCTCCCTATGGCTATACCCAGCTTTACCAAACTGCGGCTGGGTTGGGCATAGAGCCGCTAGTATTTAACAAACTATTGCCGCTGGTGCTAGTGTTGCTCACCACGGTCTACGGCTTCTGGCTCACAATGCGGATTTTCCCCGTTCCTGCTGCCGCCTTTCTTGCCACCCTCTTGCTTAACCAAACAACGTGGAGTACCCACGATATTCCATCGGGAACCCCCAGAGCCTTTATCTATCCGTTGTTTATCGCGTTTTTATACTATCTGGTGCAGCGATCGCTCCTCCCCTGTCTGATCACCATCGTGCTTCAGGGATTATTCTATCCCCAGTGTTTATTTCTTTCGTCTGGAATTTTGGTGCTACGACTGTTGCGGGTGCAGTGGGGAAAAGCGGGAACAGGAAATGGCTCACTGCAAAATTGGCGATCGCGGTTCCAGTTCTCCCCAGATCGACAGGATTATTGGTTTTGCGGGTTAGGGTTAGCGATCGTCTTCTTCCTGCTGTTACCCTACGCCCTCAAAATTTCCGACTATGGCCCCGTTCTCAGCCGTACCCAAGGGTTAGGACTACCCACGCTGCAAGATGACGGTCGCAAGAACTTCTTTTTTGATGATCCGCTCAAGTTCTGGTTTTGTGGGGAGCGATCGGGCATGTTGCCCTACAACTGGTGCAAATATGAAGAACCACCCCAGCTTTGGGCAACACTGTGGTTATTACCGATGTTAGCCTGGGTCAAACGGTTTCCCCTTCTAGAGAAAACCACCCAGCATCTGGTCATTCTGCCGCAAATCTTTGTCGCCTCCCTGGGCATGTTTTTCATGGCGCATCTTTTGTTATTCCGGCTCCATCTCCCCAGTCGCTATACCAAACATAGTTTACGGGTGATGGTGGCGATCGCCGCTAGCATTGCCCTGGTTTGCTTGCTAGACACTGCCCTGCGCTGGCTTCGCACGACACCGATCCCTCCAGTCCTCCAAAACATCGGGGCCATCGGCGCAGTTGGACTCCTCTCCGCCTACAGCTTCAGCCATCCTATCTTGATGGACGACTTTCCCAACCCCGACTATGTCAATGCCCAACCGCCGGAACTCTACGACTTTTTTGCCCAGCAACCCAAGGATATTATGATTGCCTCCTTGTCAGAAGTCGCGAACAATATCCCCAGCCTCTCCAAACGGTCTATCCTGACGGGTTCAGAGATTGCAAACCCCTATCACTTTGGTTATTATCAAATCATTCACCAACGGACAGAAGATTTATTCCGCGCCCAGTACAGCACCAATCGGAATGAAGTTCTGGAGTTTATCCAAACCTACAATGTTGATTTTTGGTTGAGCGATCGCAACGCCTTCCACCCAGACTACATCGTCAACAATCCGTGGTTGCGACAAATTGAACCCTTCGCCACACAAATTCAGCAAGTCTTGAAAGACGGCAAACGCCCCGTCATTGCTCGCGTAACACGACGGTGCCAGGTCTTAGAAACCCACCAACATACCGTCCTGGATACCCAATGTATTCAACAAACATTGGCCCCCTCAACCCCAACTTCATAAACTTAATCAAGTTATATTGCGAGAGTCTAAAAAGATTGACGAGAATGACGATTTCTCAGCGTTTGCCGTTAGGCTAAATATCACTAACAGTGAATCTTTTTGAACATCTGCAACGAAAAGGAATGGCGATCGCAATGATGAAAAATCTAGAACAGTATCGGGTTAAATGTACGCTCACCTTTGGAGATATTTATGGCCAAATCATCATTTGGCTGGGCGTGATCTTTATTAGCCTAGCCGCTGCGGTGGCCTTAATGGGTGCAAATCGTCCCCTGTATGGCTTTGCGACGGTGGCATTGATTTTAGTTCTTTCCCTGCCGTTCTTGCTCTTTGCATTTGTCACGACGTTGCTCAATCATATCGAAGTGACCGCAGTTGAACCCGAAACGAGCCAAGCCAAAACCACAACCGCAACTATGTCCGGCCAGCAGTCCCTTCAAACTAGCTAACCACTTCCCCTTCTACGGCCCCCTTTGTCCCAGAACCCCGGCTTCTTTAAAAAGCCGGGGTTCTTAAGTCATCCCTGCGCTCCATGACTGGTGCCCTGGAGCGAAAAGTCTTAATCTAACAAACACAGGCATCTAGGTAGGCCCGAAGTTCGTCATGATCTAACTCCTGACCAATGAGCACCAACTGATTTTTGGGGTCACCTTTCCATTCTTCATCGTCCAGGGTAAAGCGCTTGCCGCTGAGGTGAAAAACGTGACGCTTGGGACTTTCCTCAAACCAGAGAATCCCCTTGGCCCGGAACACATTACCGGGAAGTTGGTTGTCGAGGAAATGCTGAAATTTCCGAAGCGACAGCGGCTTGTCACTTTGGAAGGAAATAGAGGTAAACCCGTCTTCTTCTAGGTGATGGGAATGGTGATGGTGGTCATGATCGTGATGATCATGGCCACAGTCGGGATCAGTCCAACTTTCGACATCATGGTCATGGTCGTGGGCATGGCCATGACCGTGATGGTCGTGATGGTCATGATGGTCGTGGCTATGCTCATGATGGCTGTGATCGTGGCCGTGGGCATCATGGTCGTGGGAACCGTGGCCATGCTCGTGATGGTTGTGGTCGTGGCCGTGGGCATCATGGTCGTGGGCCTGATGGTCGTGGGAACCGTGGCCATCACTGCCGTCAAAGTACTGATCTGACTCAAACAGACCCACGCTCAAAATGAGTGGTAACGGCACCTCAGAATTGGTGGTCTGGATAATTCGTGCCCCCTCTTTCACCTGGTTGATACTGGACTCCAGATAGTCCAACTTTTCTGCTGTTACCAAATCCACCTTGTTAAGCAGGATAATATCGCCATAGGCAATTTGGCTTTGAGCAGCAGAGCTATTGAACAGATCCAAGCTATAGTTTTCGGCATCCACCACCGTGACGATGGAATCCAACCGAGTCATATCCCGCAATTCTGTGCCCAAGAAGGTGAGGGCAACGGGTAGGGGATCGGCCAACCCTGTCGTTTCGACGACGAGATAATCGACCTTGTCGTTACGTTCTAGGACGCGATAAACTGCGTCCATTAGGTCATTATTGATAGTGCAACAGATACAGCCATTGCTCAATTCCACCATGTCGTCTCCGGTGGCAACTAGCAGGTCATTGTCAATGCCAATTTCGCCAAATTCGTTCACCAATACCGCTGTTTTCAGCCCATCTTGGTTGGTCAAAATATGATTGAGCAGGGTGGTTTTGCCACTGCCGAGAAACCCCGTAATAATGGTGACGGGCAATCCGCGCTTGTGGTCATCCATGTCAGAGGGCTGCGCTTGAGGAGAGGGGATGGCTGCTGTCATTGTTCCTACCGAATCACTAATTTTGAACGATCTCATTGTAGCGATTTGCTCTACAGGTGGATGGAGCTTAAGTCTTTATTAAGATCCATGCTCGTTGGCCATCTTGTTGGGATTTCTGTAGACCTGTTAGCGTTTATGCTTGCGTTTGCGAGGCTTCCCTTTTTGGGGTTTCCTGCCCCGCTTCCGAATGCGTTTGTAGGTGGATAGTCCCCAATCGGCCACAATGTGGCTGATCGCTCCCAGTTCCAGACCAACGGTGAGGGCAACCCAGGCTGGCCAGTGGTGGGTGATGAGGGTGTGAATGCGATCGCCTACCTGGTTCCAGGTCCACCCTAGTTGTAAGATCTCATTGCTGACAGCCACTCCCACACAGCCGAATACTAATAACCATCCGAGGAGATAACACACCCGCACCATTGTGCCCAACACGGGACCGTGGGACAACGGCGATCGATGGCGAATGTAATGGCGATAGGGGAGCCAAATCCAACGGAGCCCCCCCCAACGTTTGTAGTGGATGGAGCGGGTATCTAAATCCGGGCCAAGGAGAAGGCCCCCCAACAGGAAGCCTGTGGCCACAGCTAGAGTTAATGTCGTGTTGCCTGTACGGAGGAGGCTGGCCCCTACAACTCCAGGTAAGCACCAGAGGGTGATGCGATCGTGAATCCGACCAGCAGGCATAAGTCACAGGATTGAGTGGGTTGACAGGTTTGGGGGCAAAGGTTTGAGGCGCTTCCGAGCATGTAATGAATCCACGTTCAGGGAGGCAAGGCATCGGAACGGAATGGGCACTTGCCAAGCATTCGCCCCTCTGCTACTATAAGTAACTGCGTAGTTAAGACGTAACTAACACAACAATACAACGTTGTTTGGGCGATTAGCTCAGTTGGTAGAGCGCCTGCCTTACAAGCAGGATGTCACTGGTTCGAGCCCAGTATCGCCCATTGTTGAAAAGGCCAGATATGTGATGATATACCTCAGGCCAAGATACCGAAAGCCGAAATGCCGAAAGCCGAAATGCCGAAAGCCGAAATGCCGAAAGCCGAAATGCTTAGTGTAGCTGCTCAAGAACACTGCATGATAATGCACAGGGTCGCTGCGTAATTAGGACGCGGTGTCTAGTCAATAGAGTGTGCGGGGCCTGGGAAATAATGCTTGGGGATCAGCGATCGGGGGACAGCGAGGATTGTGTACTTATGCTACGTAAGTGCGATCGCTGATTTCACTTTGGGCATACTGACCCGTAAGACAACGTAAACGTAGCTAAATTTGAATGAGATTCTGAATTTTTTAATTCGTCAGTTTCCCATTGTACGACGTACAAATCGGTACACCTGCCAACCACCTTAGTGGAAAGGGATACAGAATCAGGGACTCCATGAGGCGATCGCCCCTATTCTGCCTGGAAGTCACCCCAATACACTTCACTTTAGACCTCGTTTAAGTTTGGGGTAATTGAGAGCGAAGGTTGCTTCAATCATAAATTACTCAGATTTGTGAATAATGTGAATAATTAGTAGCAAATTGGGCTAAATTCAGTAGGATTAGGGATAAGACCAGTCAAATTATCTAGATGCCTCTCCATTGGGCCTCCAAGCTACTTTGATGAAAGCGCTTGTGTTTTCCCCCATCTGTGCAATGGTTTGGATTGTTGATTTGTACATACTTTCGTAGTCGACAGCATGAAGGACAAAAGTTCGAGTGACAGCAAACGGCTTCTTTTAATCGACGATGACCCCAATTTGATCCTGTTAGTGAAGGATTATCTGGAGTTTCGCGGCTATGAAGTGATGACAGCTGAAAACGGTCGCGAAGCACTGGAAATGTTGGAGCATGATACTCCAGACATGATTATTTGCGATGTGATGATGCCTGAGATGGATGGCTATTCCCTCGTGGAACATGTTCGGAAAGATGAGCGCATCAATAGTATTCCCGTCCTCTTCCTCTCAGCAAAAGGCCAGAGTCAAGACCGAGTGAAGGGGCTGAGTACGGGGGCTGATTACTACATGGTTAAGCCGTTTGAGCCAGAGGAGTTAGTGGCTCAAGTGGAATCAGCGTTGCGTGCAGCTGCCCGTTTGATGGCCAATTCAACCTCCAAGGCTCCTGCTAATCAAGGATCAAAGATTCAGGTTCCGTTTGATGTGGTGTTGACTCCAACCGAGCTGAAAGTGGTGGGGTTTGTGGCCCGTGGGATGGCGAATCGGGAAATTGCGGAGGAACTCAATGTCAGTCAACGTACGATTGAAAGCCATGTGAGTAATATGCTGGGTAAAACAGGATTACACAACCGGACTGAGTTAGCCCGTTGGTCAATGGAAAATAGCTTAAGCTGAGTCTAAACCTTTGCCTAGTGGTAGTCTGCCTGGAACCTCTGCTGAGGGCAAGATCAGCAGGGCCTTAATAGATGGCAACAGGTGGCTCAATGATGACGATGCTATTCAAGGGGGCCTGTTTAGTGCAGACTGTTTAGTGCAGACTGTGGAGATGGTCGTGGTTCGCCCTGGCTTGGCGACGTTTGAAGCGCTTGAGTAAGCGGGTGGTGTTTCTGAGACTCCAGGATAGGAAAAACACAACTAGGACTAGGGCAATCCAGGGTGTGAGCAGGCTAAGCAGCGCCAAGAGGGTAGAACTGAGGAGTTCCCCAATGGAGATGAGTCCGTTGCCAAGGCCAGCAGTGGTGGCAGTGGAGGCGAACCGAAGTCCGGTGGTGAGCACTTCGGTTGATCCGGCCACAGTGCCGCCAGCGATCGCCGCCAAGCTCCACCGTAGCAGGGGACTGATATCGGTCACAAAAGAGGCGGTGATCACCGTTCCAGCAACAATGGAGACAGGGATGGCGATCGCGCTCATGACATCATCAAGCCAGGGCACAAAGTACACCAGAATTTCCAGCACAGTAGCCACACTAAAGATAATCAAGGCAGGGTAGGAGCCAATCCAATCCATGTCGGGCGCTAGGGTAAGATGGCCCGATAGGGAGGCCACACTCATCATCAGAAACGGGACCACAAGGCGAAATCCGCAGGCCGCGCTCAGCCCTACGCCAACCATCAAGCCTAATAATACTTCCATTGTTCTGTTCCTGTGACGAGTGAACCTGTCATCACGAGCCTAACATTGGTCCCTCTCCACTGCCCACTTAGAATCTAGTGAATTAGCCAAGCGGTTCACCTCACAGCGATTGCCCCATTGACGAAAACGGCAACAAAATCCCCATCGGAGCCACTTTTTCTACCAGCGAAATAACAGATTGCAAAGCGGTGGAGTCCCAATGGATGTAGTAATTTTGCTATTCCTTGCATGTGACTCAATCCCTGCGATATCTTAATTTTGCAAAGCGGGATACTAAATTAATGCTATTCTCTCCAATTTAGTTTCTTAGATGGGTGTCGTGGCAGTAGCAAAAATTGGCAGTTAGTTTTATTACGACGGTGGGGTAAACATGAGCGAAGCACAGGGGCCACTGAACAATCATTCAGCCTCATCATCAAGGCCAGATTTTCCGAGTATTGTTAGTGCTGACGCACTTCAGCGGCAATCATTTTACGACCCTACGGCTGAGGGAGCCTCAGGTCATCATCCCAACAACAATGTCGAAGCTCTGGCGAATCTGGTGCAAGAGCTAAATCAACAAAACCATGAACTTTTGAGTCGTATTTCTGTCCTGGATGATGAACTGGCCCAATATCGGCAACATTTGAAGCAGACCCAAGAGACCCCACCTGATGCGATCGCCCTGAATCAGGGTGAGATGAGAAATGAGGCGACAGATGAGACCCCTCAAGAACAGGTGGCCCAATTGCTCAACCACCTGGAATTTAGCCAACAGGCTAACCAACGCCAAAATATCCGGATTGAGTCCTTGTCAATGCAACTAGAAGACAGTCAGGCTCACATTGCCCAGTTGGAAGCAGAAAATCAAGAATTGCAACAGCGATATGGCGATCGCACCTGCCGCCTCAATCAGTTGGAGGAAGACTGTCGAGACTTACGGCTGCGCCTTCAGCGTCAGCAGCAGTATACTTTACAATTCAAAGCGGCTCTAGAAAAGTGTTTGGAAGTGCCACCGCCCAGCTACAACTATTTGGATGAAAACAGTGACTTTACTCTAGCGCCAGAAGGAATGAAAGTGGAGGCCCCACCTGAAGTAGACCCTTCGCCCCAACCCCAATCAGCTAATCCCCAGGCAGATGAGATTAACTGGTTTGTTCAACCCTTATTTCCCAAGGTGCAACAAATTCAATCTTGGGCTAAGGGCCAAGGGGAGGAGGGGCAGACTTCTCCCCAGACCCTACTAAATCCCACAGATGACCCGAAACCAGAGGGTGAAACATCGGCTCAAGCCTCAGAGCAGCCCTATCCACTCCTTCCCCAAGAACGGCTGCATCATGGGGGAACCCCCAACCACCTAGGGCATCGTTCTACTCGGACACCTGCAGTATTCCAAAATTTTCCCAAGCCTCGGTTTCAATCCACACTGTTAAATTTGGCTTATGGAAAGGTCACGTCTCCTCCTCTGGGTCATCAGTCGTTGGCAATGCCTAACTTTGGATCAGCCGATTCAGCTTTATCAGGGGAGGCAACATCCACCGAGACTACCGTAGGGGAGACGACATCAGACGAGACCATGCTGGAACCCTTTCCCTCACCGACGCTCTCACTCCAGGACATGACAACGGCAGAAGACGGAACTCAGAACACGGTTTCCTTAGCTGAAGAGACATCCAAAAACCAGGATGCAGGCGTGGCCAACTTTGAAAGGCAGGAGAAATCGGAGAAAGGCGAGGGAGCAATCCCTATCCCATCAACAGTGTCCGATCAGGTGCTCGATCAAATGCCGCCCCTAGCGCCAGAACTTCAAGGTCTTGATGCAGCCGACACCACGGATGAAAAACTGTGGCAAAGCCTTGTGGATCTCATTGATTTATCTGCGGCAGATGGCCTCAACCTGCCTGCCAAGGCTGGAACTGAGGTAGAGGCTAAGCGGTCATCAGCCAAAAGCAGCACTGATGTTCCCGTGGGATCGCTCCAATTGGATGATGACCAGGATGATTGGGCAGAAGTCGGAGTGACGGAGGCACAGGCACAGGTGCTATCACGAGAAATCCCTCAAGTCGTCACGACCGATGATTCTTCTCCGTCTCCGTCAAGTCCAACCTCAACCCCAGAGACTCAGGCACTCACTCAGCCCCAGCGGATATCTCGTCGCAGTATTGATTTGCCCTCATTTCCTCGGATTGCGGTTCCTGATGCAAGTCGTTCATCGAACTCGACTGGAACTTAGGGGATCAGCCGGGGCGTGAATCCAATCCAGGGGTTTATCCTTCACGACTGCTTTGAAGGTGGCACAGGACAGTTCAATATCTAGCCATTGCCCTAGAATAGCTAGGTCTTGGTCAAAGATTGCTTGCAATCGCTGTTCTTGCTCAGGGATGAGAATGGGGCGATCGCGCATGGTCCAAAGCCCCTTCACCCACGTCCGCATAGATTTGGGAATCAGCGTGCGTCGCAGTGTTTCTAACACCGGATTTTCCACCAGCGTATCCCGCCAAGCACTGGTTCGCATCCTGCTGCTAGAAACATTTTGAGCCTCTAGTGTCTGCCATGTTGGGGTACCTGTGTATCCCAAAAATTGACAAATCCGCTCTAACTCTGATTGAGAATGGGTAAATAATCGTTCAAAGAACACGGGCAGGAGACGATCTGCGCCAAACGTATCAAAGTAAGGCTGCAGCTGCATTGTGTAGCGGCTATAGTCAATCAGCTCTGAGAATTGATCGACGGCTTGGTTAATGTCAACATCGATCACTCGTTGGGACCATTCGTGGATATATTGAGACACCAATCGATCAATCGGATGTCGCATCACGTAAATAAACTTAGCATTAGGCAACGTTTTGTGCAGTCGCTCAATGGTCAGAGGGTAAGTGGGTAGCTTAGTGTAGTGGGTACTAGACTCACCACAGAGGTCAGTCGGCGTTGCGGCCTCAAAATGACACCAATATGTATCAAAGCCCTGATTGTACTCTTCATCATTACTAAAAAAGTTAGGTTCCTTGAGCGTACTCATGAAAATATTGGGCTGGAGGGCAAGCTGCTCGTGCAAGCTGCTCGTGGCGCACTTCATCGCCCCAATAATAATAAAATCAGGTTGCTTCATTAGTTTTCCTTCCCAGGGATTAGCGCAGGTTTGAGTGGGTTGGTCCAATTCATCCAAATGTCTTGCTCCGCCTTTTGGCACGTGTGAGGCTGCTTATTGCCCACTGCCTCCCGCAACTGTGCCACACTACGACCCACCAACCACATCATATTAGCGATCCATAAGCCAGGTATACCGTAAAATTTGGAAAAATAACGAGCGCGAGAGGCGTACAGATAGGGGCGGGGTCGTTTGCGTTTGGCCAGATCCGACTTCACTGAACCACTCCCACCCCGTAAATGAACCACTCTAGCCACCGGGTTATGCAGCACGCTCCACCCCATTGCCTTGGCCCGACGGCAGTAGTCAACATCGTCGTAATACATGAAGTAGCCTTCGTCCATAAGACCGACTTGCTCGGTGACAGTTTTACGAATGAGAACACAGGCAAAGCTCGTCCAGTCCGGCTCCATTGGGTTATCGCTGACCGGGATAGGAACGTTCCAAGATTGAAACAATTTCGTCAGGAGGCCTGTGGCAGCAGCATCGACGAATTCGCTAATAGGAGAATGGTAGCGAAAACAGCTAATTTGGGGAGTGGCATCGGGCCATTCTAATCGGGGACTGATGAGGCCAGCACTGGGGTTCTCGGCGAGGGTGGTTAGGAGGGTGGCGATCGCTCCCGGCCTCACAATTGTGTCACTGTTGAGTAGCAAATAGGCTTCGGCATCAATGGCCTTGATCCCCACATTATTTCCTGCGGAAAATCCGCCATTAACAGGAGAGGGGAGAACTTCGGCCCAATCAGACCAGTGGTGGGTGGCGATCGCCGTCTGCATGGTTTCCACCGAGCCATCGTTAGAGTCGTTATCGACGACAATGACCCGGTGATTCTTGGCATCTACCTCGCTTTGGAGCGATCGCAGACAATCAATCACCAATTGAGGTGTTTTATAGTTGAGAATAATAATTGCAAGTTGCATCTTAGCGTATTGATTTAAGAATTGATTCAAGGGTAACAATCGTTGCCATGGTCCAGGGTTGCCATGGAGTTCATCTTGAAACGAGTTAAGCCTGCCATGAGTCCAGTTTGCAATGAGTCCAGTTTGCCATGAATTAAGTTTGCAATTACTTAAGATGTGTGGCCTGGATGGCATTTAACTTCAACCGAACCTGGCGTTGCCACTGAGCTAGCCCGAGCTTGCGACTGAGATAGTCCGCGATAAATAGGGGTAAACCATGTCGGCTAAGACGGAAGACAAACCGCTCCCACCAGTCATGAAGCTGAAGCCGTTGTTGTAATCCTGCTGTAATATCCAAGGATGGTAGTCCGCTCAGTTCATAGCCCCGCTCAGCCAGCATGGTGGTAATGCGAGACTCTACCAGTTGAATTTGCCAATCCGATAATTTTCGCCGCCATTGGGCAATATACTTCGGATCAGGGGTGTCGTAAGTGGTCTTCTGAATGTAGTCCATCATGGATGGGCAGTAGCTAACCCCCAAAAACTCACAAATGCGCGTCAGTTCTCGCTCCGGATCAGTGATGAGTGCTTCGTAAGTCACATCAATTCGTCGCTCTGCTGGAATCTTTTCCTGCAAAGAACCCCATAGCTTCTCCGCTTCAATCCACCGTTCCACTCCAGTCCAGACATTCCCTGCCCAGCCCATGCCAATGTTGGAACGAGCAACATCACGACCATCTCGCAACAGGTGAACAAAGCGGGCATCTGGCCAAATGCGTAACAGACGATCAAAGTGGCGATGCACCGTGGCTCCAACGATTGGTTTTTGGGCGCGATCGCGATGTTGTACCAAGAAGTCATTAACCAGTTCAGGGTAGCTTAGCTCCTTGTTGATCTCGATCTGGCTCGCTCGAAAAATCCGATGTAAATCCAGCCAAGCATAGTAATCCTTTAGCGGAGGCCACTCAGTTGGATGGCCAATCAAATCTACCGCATACTCAAACTCATTTAGCCAAGTAATGTCGGGATGATGGCTCAACATCAAGCGAAGAACCGTCGTACCCGATCGCTCAGCACCCACTAAAAAGGTAGGCTGCTCTAAAAAAGAAACCATATTGAAGTCAAATGTAGATTTAAATAAAAGTTAAGCCTAATAAGGCGACCCAGCAAATAACCTTTGGTGTTGGGAGGACGGGGCATATCCTGTAGGATACACCCCAATCCGGAACCAGATAATGGGCTAAATCTTAGTGCCCTTGAGACCGAGTCTATGCTACAGGCACAGGAGTTTTGAGCAGCGGTTTGCCATCAAAATAGTCAGGCAGCGGCGCGTCCATCAGTTGCATCATCGTAGGGGCTAGATCTAACGAATGGCCTTCAGCCAAGGTTGAACCCGATTTGACCCCATCACACTTAGCCACGATAAACCCATCAGCCCGGTGGCTTCCCGTCCGTAGGAAAGGGACCGGACCGATTCGACCTAACCCATCAATATCCACGGCATCCGCGACCGTCTTCTCTTGCCAAATCACAACGATATCTGCATCTGGCAAGCTGGGATCATTTTCTAGAGGGTTCTGGCGAGTCCGTTCCACTCGCTCCACCATTGGTTGCCCTGTCCGGGCATCTTTCATCCCTTGCAGCGCCTCAATGATCTCATCGCATACAGCGTGATACTCAGATGGGTCAACAATTCCCTGAGCATCGCGGCCCTTTAAGTTAATCCGGATATAGCCTTCCGAAAAACTCGGAAGGGCAAACGCTTTCATCTGTGGCCACATACTGCTGTACCAAATCGCAGGCTGGAAGGGCTGCGGCACGCCGTGCTTCTTCAACCAGAAGGGAGACCGCAAGTCCAAATCCTTAGGGCTGTCAAAGTAGTTAGCCAAACGCCTCACAACTTTGCCAGGTAGCACCGAGTTCAAGAACTTGCGAATGGGATTGGGATCATAATGCAAATCCCAGACCGTCTTGGCCCAACCTTTTTTCTTGGCCTTTTCATCAGCGATATATCGGCCCACTTCAGTTCCTTCCACGCCGGGGGCAATCCCCCGCTTGTCTGGGAAGTTGAAGCGATACATGAATTCAGGCAAGTAAAGCAAACTGGGCAGATCCATTGTATTTGCCCCCATGCCGTGGGCTGCAAAGACGACCACTTGGGCCTCACTGGGTGCTTTGGCGAGAATGTCTCCAATCCCCTTATCAATGGCTTCAAAGACCTCCAACATCGGATCAGTATCGAAGTGGGCATGGAACTCTTCATACCAAGGGTGGTCGGGCTGGCTAAAGTGCCAAAAGTAGTGTCCGACGGAGTGGGTTTCCCCAAAAACCGTCAAAAAGAAATCCCAGGCATCGCGCTGAATCAGATCTTGACAAATTTCGGCTCGGCGCTCAATACCCGTAATCAGATGCTTTAACAAGGTTTTCAGGGCCGGAATATTAAGTGTATCAGCCCCATCTTTGCGCAGAACGGGGTGTTCTCCATATTGTTCAACCATTTCTTGGAACAAGGGAGTTGGACTAGATTCACTGGGCCCTTGGGGAGAATGAGCACCCCAAGCCATCAGTTGGACCCCGTTCAAGTCTTCGCTCAAACGAGCATGGGGCATGTCTACAATAGCCACTCGTTTACTGGAATCTACGGCGTAGAAGGGCTTGTAGTTAGAATAGTCATAAGCTTCTACTACGTCAGCTGTGTAGGTTTCCTGGTAGTATTTGATAGGCGACCAGTATCCCGTTTTCTTCGGAGAACATCCAGTGAGGAAGGTCGTCCAAGGTGTTTCTGCCCGATAATGGTCAAACGTTTTTAACCGCCCATAGGCTCCTTGATCCCGTAGCTGCCGAATATTTTTGAGGTGTCCTTGCGCCATCCATTGCTCGACAACTGATGGGTCAGCCGCATCAAGACCGATGGCAATAACAGTTTTCGTCATAGAATTTCTAGTCCTCCATCCACCGCAATAAAGTAGTTAAAGTAGCTATTTAGGAACTTGAAGTGCTGGCATCAAGTAGCGCACCATAAGGCTCCAGCGATCGCTAGCATCAGTGTCTACATCCGTGTTTACACTCCCCTTCTACTCTAGTACATCAGCAAAAACCCAGGATGAAAGTTCGTTAAAGATTTCGAGCGTGTTTATCAACCTAAGGAATACTCACGAAACAAGACCGGGAATTTTTGACTGGGAGTGGACGCAAAGCATCGACTCCCAGTCAAAATTCCTGGAGTCCTTGGAAATGGCCAGCCCTAAGTATCAGGGCTAGATGAGATGGGGTTGTTTATGACATTTTTTTCCACAGGTGAGGATAAGACGATTGAGGTGACCGTGTGGCCAAATTGACTCATTTGCCCCACTAAGGTTTCTAGAGCAGGAATTGAGGGGATGAGAATCTCGATTCGGAATGAGGCACTTCCGGTCACATGATGAGCACTCCGAATAAATTCACAGGTTTTCATGAACTCGACAATAGCGGGGTATTGCTCCGGCGTGGTGGTCACATCCACTAAGACCCGGAGGTCAAGCCCGATAGCTGAGGGGTTAACTTTAGCGCCATAGCCTAGAATCACGCCTCTTTCTTCTAGTTGCCGGATACGCTCGGCCACAGAAGGGGGGGATAAGTTTACCTGTCGTCCTATTTCAGCAAAGGAAAGACGGGCATCTTGCTGTAACCGATCTAAAATCTGCCAGTCGATGCCATCTAGGCTCTTTTTTGATTCGTAGTTTAATTCCATTTTATTTATTTGAATCAATGGTGTTATAGACGAAATACCATCGATTGATGGTTAAAGTTTGTGTTTTCCTCTTTTAGAATAAGATTAATTTGAATCTAACTGAGGTCATTGATGCGATAGGGAGATAGGGGGACGACATGCTCGAAATGTTTGGGCACGGGGTGTTATTGGGGATAGCGATCGCTGCCCCTGTGGGACCGATTGGGGTATTGTGCATCCGCCATACCCTGTCGAGTGGTCGACTCGCGGGTTTGGTCACAGGGTTAGGGGCCGCTACCGCAGATGGAATTTATGGTTGCATTGCTGGGTTGGGACTCTCTGCTGTTTCAGACGTATTAACCGACCACCAACGGCTACTCGGAATAGGAGGGGGGCTGTTTTTGTGCTATCTGGGCATCAAGACCTTTTTAAGTCGAGTGGCTCCATTGCCGGGACCAAGGATTGGCAGTGATGGGGTAAAGCATGGTAGTGGGGAGTATCGTGGTGCCTGTAGCGATAGTGAACCCGATGGGGGGGGGGAGTGCTTCCAGCCCGTGTATGGCCCTACCTTCTTCTTGAAGACTTACCTGGAAACTTTGTTGCTCACCTTGGCAAATCCTGCCACGATATTATCGTTTACCGGAATTTTTATTGGGTTGGGGATGACCCGTGAACCGGGTAATTATGAAGGATCGTTGGCACTGGTATTTGGGGTTTTTATTGGCTCCGCCTTGTGGTGGCTGACGTTGAGTAGCGGTGTGGGACTTGTGCGCGATCGCCTTTCCTCGATTTCCCTTCGGTGGATTAACCGGGCTTCAGGGGTGGTTATTACAGCGTTTGGCTTAGTCGCCATTACGACAGCGCTGGTATTACAGCGTTTGGCTTAGTCACCACTTTGGCTTGAGGGTAAAGGTTTTGTTGTCTTTAGCTTAATAAAGCTTTTAACTATGCCAGGAATAAGTTTATAGAGGCAAATTTTCATAAAGCTATAGAGCAATAATGGATGGTCACGCTGTTTTGGCTTAAATAACCGTATTGGTTTATACAGCAGTCGTTGGCTGAAGTTGGTGAAATTCAGATGAGGTTTTTGGTTCCCTGTGTGTAGCTCTTTTAATGATGCAATCATGAGGGTTGCAAAACCTAGCTGTTGCGGCTTAAGCCAGGAAGATGATCACTGTAGTACAGTGGTACTTTTAAGGCAAGGGGTTGCAGCAACCTTAACGACCTCTTAGAAGCGTTAAGGACTGTTTAGTTAAGGACTGTTTAGTGATGACATCTAGAATGAACCTCAAGCGATCGCGCTTGCGGGGAGAAGTGACCAACCCAGCCTTAGTGGCTTGGTCCACCCCGGAGAAGGCGATCGCCAATTTGACTCGAACCCTTTCCAAGCCTGGAAACCGTTGGCTGATTGCCCTGCCCCTGGCAATAGTCATCGTCGGAGCTTTTGGCTTGTCGGCCTCTGCCCAAGATGATCCCCCTCCAACCCCCGAGGAAGTTCAAGGGGTGCTAAACGCCATCTGGATTACCATTGCCGCCGTCCTCGTCATCTTCATGAACGCAGGCTTCGGCATGTTAGAGACCGGATTCTGCCGCCAAAAGAATGCGGTGA
>JBFRWC010000196.1:0-8000 GCA_051439365.1 Leptolyngbyaceae cyanobacterium | reverse complement strand
ATACACACGGTCCTGATAGATGTGCGGCAGGTTGAGGCAGAAGCACTGAACAGCCTGGATCGGTTCTTGCGCTGGTTTTGTTGGAACCTAGGGCAGCAGTTGCAGATTGCCCCTGAGTTCGATCGCTACTGGTTTGAGGCGGCGGGGAGTAGTCTGAGTTGCACAACCTATATCCAGGAAGTGTTTTTAAATCGGTTACAACAGCCCATCCTGGTAGCGATTGATAAAGTGCATCAATTGGCGGACTATGATGTTTTAGCCAGAAGTTTCTTCCCCCTACTGCGATCGTGGCACGAACAAGCTAGGGTTGATCTCAATTGGCAAAAGCTACGGTTACTGTTGACTTATTCAACAGAATTGGACTTGCCGCTGCAACCCCATCAATCACCATTTAATGTCGGGCTTTCATTGCCCTTACCAAAATTAACCCCAGATCAGTCTGTTGATTTGGCCAAACGCTATGGCCTAGAAACCATTGGTCTTGCGGATACCTCTTCCCTGGCACCGCTGCTAGATTTGATGGCAGGCCATCCCTATTTATTGCAGTTGGCTTTTTATCAACTGCGTTCTGGGGCATTGTCCTTAGACGAACTCCTACGGTCTGCACCAACTTCTAACGGTATTTATCACAGCTATTTGCAGCCATTTTGGCAAATGGTGCAGCGAGACGATCGCCTATTTGAGGCATTTTCTCAAGTATCTTCCACTAGTGCTCCAATTGCCGTGGATTTAAAAATTGCCCACCGATTGGAAGGGATGGGTTTGGTCACTGTCTACGGCTGCAAAGTTAGGCCGAGCTGTGAGCTATATAGGCAGTACTTCAAACCCTACCTGGAGGCGTAGGCATGAGTGGGTTGGCCTATCAGGTGGGGGGTAGTCTGACCCCAGAAGCCACGACATATGTGGTGCGGCAAGCTGACCAAGAGTTGTATGAAGCACTACTGGCTGGGGAGTTTTGCTATGTATTCAATGCTCGCCAGATGGGGAAATCTAGCTTGCGGGTGCGGGTGCAGCAAAAGCTACAACGACTAGGTCATTGCTGCGCTTATCTGGACATGACTCAAATGGGGCGCGAGGCCGTCACGCCAGAGCAGTGGTATCGGGGCATCATGCTGGATCTGGTTCGGAATCTGGGATTATTGGGTCACATAGATCTGAAGGCTCGTTGGCAGGACTGGGCGGATCTGCCTTTAGCGCAACAACTACGGCTACTGCTGGATAAGCTACTTGACCAACTGCCAGACACCCGTCTATTTATTCTGGTGGATGAAATCGACAGTATTCTCAGTCTGGATCTTCCGGCTCATGATTTCTTTGCGTTGATTCGCGCTTGCCATGAGCTGCGACCTGAGCAGCCACAGTACAAACGGTTAACCTGGGGCTTGTTTGGGGTGGCAACACCGTCAGACTTGATTCGCGATCGCCAGAGACCGACCTTGGATGGTCAACGCCAACGCACCCCGTTCAACATTGGTCACGCTATTGACCTCCAAGACTTTCAGGTAGCTGAAGCCTACCCTCTAATGGCAGGTTTTCAGGATCAGGTGCTTCATGCCGAAGCCATCCTCAAGGCCATTCTCGATTGGACCGGAGGCCAACCTTTGCTGACGCAAAAATTGTGTCAGTTGGTGACCCAAAAAAGTAAGGTTGCTCAAGAGGCGACCCTTGGCCTGCCTCCTGGGGCTGAAGTGAACTGGATAGATGAAATAGTCCAGACTCATATCATTGACCACTGGGAAACTCAGGATAATCCTGAACATCTGCGGACAATTCGCGATCGCCTCCTCTACGATCAGCAGCGCGTAGGGCAAATTCTGGCCCTCTATCAGCAAATTTTGGACCAGGGTGGCATTACCTTAGACAGAAGCCCAGAACAGGTCGAACTCCGCCTATCAGGGCTGGTCTGCCAACGCCATGACCAGTTGCAGGTCAAGAATCGAATTTACCAACGCATTTTCTCTCCAGAGTGGGTGCAGGCACAACTCAACCGACTACGTCCCTACGCTGCAGCCCTGCAAGCTTGGATCTCCTCTGACAGCACCGACGACTCGCGGCTGTTGCGAGGAGAAGCACTCCAGGAAGCGTTACGCTGGGCCAAGCATAAAAGTTTGGGCAATGTGGACTATCCTTTCTTAGCTGCAAGCCAAGAACTGGACCGCCAGGAGGCGATCGCCAAACTGGAAGCTGCCCGATTACAGGAAGTGGAAGCTCGGCTGGCGCTTGAACATCAACGCACTTTGGAGCAAAAGCGAAGTCTGAGGCGGCAACGATTCCTGTTGATAGCTGTTAGTCTATTGGCACTGGTCGCCACGGGGTTGGGGATTTTTGCCCAGGGGCGATCGCGTCAGGCATCTCTAAGCGCAATTCAATCAAGTATCCGCACAGCGGAGGCCCTGTTTGCATCCGATCAGCCGTTTGAGGCACTGCTAGAATCGATTCGAGTGCAGCAACAGTTAAAACAACAGTGGCGAGTCGATCCCAGTCTCCAGACCCAGGCGGATGTCATTCTGGAACACATCGTTTTAAGGATGCAGCAGCGTAATCAGCTTGATGACCATCCCGCTGCCGTTGATGCTGTTGCATTCAGTCCTGATGGGCAACACATAGCATCGGGTGGACTAGACACCACCGTTAAAATTTGGAACCGAAACGGAGAACTGCTGAGGACTCTAGAGGGCCATCAAGCCGCAGTTTATGATGTGGAATTTAGCCCAGATGGGCAGTGGCTAGCTTCGACGGGAGATGACGGTACCATCAAACTCTGGACAGCCACGGGCGAACTTCGACACACCTTAGAAACTTCCATGAAAGGGATTTGGGATGTGGATTTTAGCCCTGATGGTCAGAGCCTGATTGTTGGGGGCAATGGCCCCGCAGAGATTTGGACAGTGGCTGGACAACGGGTAGATCAAATTGTCTCAGAGGAAGCACCATCGGCCATTCGTGCGATCGCTTATCATCCGAAGGGCGATCGCCTTGCCTTCGGCGGTAATGACGGCAATATCACCCTGTGGACAACCGCTGGGCAATACCTGAAAACCCTCCGGGGTCACCAAGGCCCGGTTCATGCCTTAGCCTTTAGCCCGGATGGCAATGATCTGATTAGCGGCAGCTTTGACACAACCATCAAACAGTGGAATTCGGATGGCCAATTAGTAAATACTCTGACCCACCATAATGCGGCAGTCGTTGCTGTCGCTTTTCATCCCAAGGGCAATGAATTCGTCGCAGCTAGCCCTGATAACACCCGAGTCCGCGGGAGTCGCGGGGGGAAGCTGCTAGAAACCTTTGTCGGCCATGATGCCTTGGTCTGGGACGTAGCCTTTAGCCCCGATGGCACTACCTTGGCATCGGCATCGGGGGATAAGACCCTGCGGCTCTGGCAACCGCGTAATAATTTCCAGCGACGGTTGCAGGGATTGCCGACCGCATACTACTTGAAGTTGGACTATGCCCAGAATGGAAAAACGTTGGCGATCGCGGGTTACGACAATGACATCCTACTGGTATCACTAGAGGATTTTAGCCATCGGCGGTTTGATGCTGCACAGGCCAACACCATGAACCTGACCTATCATCCAACACGGGATGAATTTTTGTCAGTGGGGGAGGATGGTACGCTGAAGCGGTGGGATTTGTCGGGCAATTTGCTGCAAACGTTGGGTTTTTATACCCAAGCCCTAGAGGGGGCGGATTGGCACCCCAATGGCCAAGAAATTGTGGCTGCTGCTGCCGATGGTCAGATTTTTCGGTGGAACGCCGCAGGACAATTGCTGCAGCAGTGGATGGGAGAATCAGTTTCGATTTGGGATGTGGCTTATAGTCCTACGGGCGAGCAGTTTGCTACCGCTGCTGATGGCGGCACCGTGCGGCTGTGGAGTCCAGATGGGCAGTTGTTGCACACGTTGAATCACGATGCAGTCGTGTGGCAAGTGACCTACAGCCCTGACGGGGCATTGCTAGCGTCTAGCAGTGGTGATGGCACGGCCAAAATCTGGCGTACCCAAGACGGTGCGTTGGTCACCACGTTGTCGGACCATCAGGCGGGAGTTTTTGGTATTGCATTTAGCCCTGATCAGTCCCTGATTGCTACCTCTGGGGTGGATAAAACCGTGCGGCTCTGGACCCTGGACGGCGAGTTATTAGCGACCCTCACCAGCAGCGATGCAGCGGTTCGCACGGTGGCGTTTCGTCAGGATGGCCAGCAACTTGCAGCGCTGGGGGATGATGGCACGTTGGTATTGTGGGATGTGCCTGCGGTGTTGAATTTGCAGCCGTTGGATTATGCCTGTGAGTGGGTGCGGGATTATTTGAGGACCAATCGTGAAGTGTCGGAGGGCGATCGTGGTTTGTGTGATGAGACTACTCCGTAAAGAGGATGGCCCCTAGTTCCGATCGCATCTCTTAAAAGGAACAATGAACATAAAGGCTTAAAGCATAATCCCAGTCTAGAATAGATGCAGCCAGACCAAAGGTTACTTAACTTTATGAGTATCAGTCTTACCGCCAATCAAGAACGCTTTGTCCAGACGATGTTGGTGAGGGCTACTTTATGCAAAGGCTATTTCATTTTCGGAAATATGTTCTATCCATATGCTTGATTTTCATCGTTGGATTTCTGGTGACTAACAGCCTGCTATTTCAGCCATAACACCTATACTTCTAAATGGTTTGCCACCTGTAGATAAAGTGAGTTTTAGAGTCTTTAGGAAACAATAACTTTTTGCGATTAATGCTAGGCGATCGCTCTATAGTTGGGCATGGGAGTGATCGCTCTTCTAGTAACCTCCCTCAACTTCAGTCAATCTTGTGAATTTTGATTAAGAATGTCGGTAATTTGAGATAGATTAGGTGGAATTATCGACTTGTCTTGTTAATATTTCCCTTGTAGGAGGAGAGGGCGTTGGTTTGCCTGTGCGTTAGCACGTATCGCTTCTTCTACAAATGCACCATGACTTAAGCCAGAATGGTGAACTTTAGTTAAAATGTCAGATTTGTTGGGTCAATTGACCACAAAATATCCGACAAGTCTGACTTGCCATATGCCGCAGATATGCTGTAGGTTTAAATCTGTCAAATTGGCGTGCTGAACACTATCTCGTCTCCTGCCCCCATATACACCAAGCACTGAAATATAGACAGACAAACGACTATGAAGACTATGAAGAAAGAAACTAAAAAGGAAATCAAGATATACTCCCTTAAAAGAGAGGTCTATGCTATTGAAAAAGAACCAGATGCAGATGTTGGGACTGAGGACCTGGTTTACCTTGAATTCGTATTAAATGGTATGTCAGTAGGTCGAACCAGTGCCACCCTCAACGAGGAAGGTGAGGTCAAGCGTCTCAGTGTATATGAAGACTTGGATGGTGATGGAAAGGTGGATACATCGGACGAGCAGATCATGAAGGGGTTGGCCGAAGCCTATGCCAAATTGCAGTGGTCTCCCGATCTGATCGGCAAAAAGGAAATCAAAATCGCTGCTAGCGATGAAGATACCAACGGACGGGCTGAATCGATCGAAACTCAGCTTCTCCTCGATGATCAGAGCATCGGTGGAGCTTTAGCGAAAATGAGTCCACAAGGAGATGTCACAGACATTGATATCGATGCCGATTTGAATGGCGATGGGCGCATTGATGTATCTGACGAACAAGTGATGAAGAACATTGCGGAAGCGTATGCAAAAGTGACTTGGCCCTATTAAGGGAATTTAGCGATCGCCCCCTGGTTCCCGGCGGCTGGGCAATCCCAAATCTTCGGGGGGAACGTAGGCAGTTGACTGAGACCAAGCGGGAGCGAAGACCACCTTTGGAGACGATGCTAATTGTTGGGTCTTAATCGGGCTGTTGGCTTCATTGGCTTGAATGGGGGTGGGATGATGGGATGTGGAGAGGATAGCGATCGCCATCATGCTGCGGATAACTTGTTTGCGGAACTGATCTGATTTGTGGCATTGACCTTGTTCATCGTGATGCGAGACCTTTATCTGCGAAGGAATGGTGATCAATTAGGAAAGGTAGATTAACCCGATTCATGTCATTGATAGAATCACAGGTCACGTCTTTAAACGTCTACGGTGTCACTTCCAAAACGATCGCGTACACGCCACACACAGCCGCTTGGCAATCCACCATATCAATGGTGTAATAAAATTCCCCTGGACGATAAACATTAAAATCGGAGAATCCTGTGGGGCCAAAGGAGGTATCACCTCCATTAATTTGGGGGAAATATAGGTCTAAATCAGCGGTGTTATGATCCCCTCCGATCGCCAGAACAAAGTTACCTGTATAAGGGACATTAAAACGGATGCTCTCAGAGGCTCCGTTAGCGATAAAGGTTTGATAGGTGAGGGCACCGTCCAAGCTCCTCAAAACATATCCCTCATGTTGTAGGCGTAGACCCGTGTTGTAGGCGGCCTGTTCGATCGATCGTTCCGCTGCGCTTTGAGCCAATGCTCCAGAAATACCGCTGTTAAAGGCAACACTGAGGCTGGCGATCGCTAGGGCACATTGACGAACTACTTTTTGGGTAAGCATGGTCTATATTCCTTTGGATTAGGTGAAAAATACGAGGGCTGGCAACTGCTCAGTTGAGTGGCCCCTGTTAGCGTGTTATGTCTTGTTCCGTTCACATAGGTCTCGGAGAATGGGGCCATGTTTTACGCACAAGCTGAAATTTTTTTTTTGAAAAAGTCTTGGGCCAAAATTTGAGGTAAGGGCTGAAATCCTGATGAGGAAAGGCGATCGCTCCTCTAGGATGGTGGGTGCGATCGCCCCTACAACGGTTCAGTCATCTGTACGGCTATGAGCCTGAGGGAATTTATGTGTGCCGTGGTCTTTTGGGGCAAAGAAGTATTAATTTTTATTTCCAGTTTGATAAAGTTTGCGTAAAGTTCTCAGTTCAGATCCGAGATCATACTGAAGACTATGGAAATATAGATGTTGTTTTTCTAATATGGTCCCAATGAAACGCGACCCTGATCATTCGCTCAAGCAAGCTCGTAAGGTTAAGTTTAGGTCTGGTAGTCGGTTCACCCAACGCGATCGCCTTGATCTGAATGATCGGGGTGATCTTTATGTTCTCGATCTCAAGAACCTGACGTTGCTGGATTTAAGTCTGCTCGGCAAAAAGGGAAAGATGAGGCTGGAGCTTTATGCTTTTAGCGGGAGCAAGGGACAACATCGCAAGTTGTTACGGGACATTGGCAGGACCGACTTTGGGAAGTTGACCAAGAAGCAGCGCAAACGTCTGGACCGTATTGGTCAATTTGCGGCTAAGCTGGGCAAGGGCAAGAGTAGCAGCTTTGATGATCTGGAATTGGGTGAGGGAATTTACTACATCCGGATATTCCAGAAGCGTCCCAAGAAAACCAGGTACACTCTTGAGCTTGAGGCCCAGCCTTTTTCCTCTTCACCAGAGCCTCCTCCTTTACCAGAACCTCCCCCATCAGAACCTCCAATTTCGCCTGTCCTGGCTGGTGTTCTCTCGTTTAGTGCGCCAGAGTTTCAGGTTAATGAAGATGGAGTGGCAGTTGTGGCGATCGCCATCAACCGGACAAATGGTACAAGTGGCACGATCAGTGCAACGCTGAATCTGACGGATGGGAGCGCTACATCACCTCAGGATTATGATTCAACGCCCATCGTGGTGGAATTTGCCGATGGGGAAGCGACCAAGGTGATTGAGGTTCCCATTGTGGATGATGCCTTGGTGGAAAATACGGAGACGATCAACCTGAGTTTAGCCACTCCGACCAATGGGGCATCCTTAGGCGATCAGACTTCTGCGATTCTGGTGATTAAGGATAATGACACGCCACTGCCTCCGCCTACTAACCCAGGGGTTCTATCGTTTGCAGCTTCAGAGTTTGAGGTTGATGAAGCAGGAGTGGCGATCGCGGTGGTGGTCATCAATCGGGCTGATGGCACCAGTGGGGCGGTCAGCGCTACTGTCAGTGTCGTGGGGGGCACGGCCACAGCAGGTCAAGATTATGA